>CALWRE010000120.1 GCA_944383835.1 uncultured Lachnospiraceae bacterium
GGAATGGAGGATGTGCTGCTCCCTCTCCGGCTGCGGCATCGCATCCCTGGCGATGGCATTCTGCAGGCGGCGAAGCTGCGCGTCGGCATAACCGCCGAAGGAGCGGATCGCCCGGCGGGACAAGAAAAGGCCTCTGTTCTCCAAAAGTTCTCTCCCCAAAGGGGACAGAATCAGATACTGATCCTCCTCGAGCCCCAGGATCTCACAGGTATTGGGATTGCACTCTAAGAGAAGCCGCACCAGTTTATTAAAAGAGTAGAGCACCGTGTCCGTTTTCCGATCCTCATACTGCTCAAAACGGGTCAGCCCCAGCAAATCCGAAGGACGGTTGAGGGCCGCCCCGCGCAGATCGATATCGCTGCCGGCCTGCGCCGTCCCATAAGCATAGCTGCCGCCCAGACCCAGCAGCAGGATCCGCTTCCCCAGCCTGGGATCCGTCCGCAGGAAATCATACTCTTCTCCCTCCAGCAGACGGTGAAAATCCGGCCTCTCAGCCTCCTGCGCTTTATTCATTGCTCTCGCCTCCTTTCCGCCGCAGTACGTCCTTCGCGGCGCATTTTTTAAAATAAATTCCTACAAAAAAAGGGACGGCAGCTGCGCCATCCCTTTCGTATTGTCATAAAACACGGTCTGTCCCTGCTCAGCCCTCGGCCTTCTGCACAGGTCTCCAGTCGTCCTTCAAATCGGACTCCCGCATCGTCAGATTGATGCGGCCCTTCTCATCGATCTCCAGCACCTTGACGGTGACGATGTCGCCTACGTTCACCACATCCTCCACCTTGCCTACGCGGCGGTTATCCAGCTTTGAAATATGGATCAGGCCGTCCTTGTTGGGCGCCAGCTGCACGAAAGCACCGAAGTTCATCAGGCGCACCACCGGGCCGGTGTAAAGCATTCCCGGTTCCGGGTCGGTGACGATATTTTTAATAATGGAGATGGCCTTGGCAATCATCTCAGCGTCCGTTCCGCAGACGCATACCAGGCCGGAATCATCGATATCGATCTGCACGCCGGTTTCCTCGATGATCTTGTTGATCACCTTGCCCTGCTTACCCACCACGTCGCCGATTTTCTGCGGATCGATCTGAATCTTATCGATCTTAGGCGCATAAGGGCTCAGCTCTTTTCTGGGAGCAGAGATTACCGGAGCCATCACATGATCCAGAATATAAATTCTGGCCTCTCTGGTACGGGCAATGGCCTCCTCGATGATCGGACGGGTCAATCCATGGATCTTGATATCCATCTGAATCGCCGTGATGCCTTTGTGGGTACCGGCCACCTTGAAGTCCATATCGCCAAAGAAGTCCTCCAGTCCCTGGATATCCGTCAGCACAATGTAATCGTCATCCGTATCCCCGGTCACCAAACCGCAGGAGATACCGGCCACAGCCGTCTTAATCGGCACGCCCGCCGCCATCAGGGACAGGGAGGAAGCGCAGACGCTGGCCTGGGAGGTAGATCCATTGCTCTCCATGGTCTCCGACACCGTGCGGATCGCATAAGGGAACTCCTCTTCTGAAGGCAGCACAGGCACCAGAGCTTTCTCCGCCAGGGCTCCATGGCCGATTTCACGGCGTCCCGGCCCTCTGGAGGGCTTCGTCTCTCCCACGGAGTAAGACGGGAAATTATAATGATGCATATATCTCTTGGCATTCACTGATACATCCAGCCCATCCAGCTTCTGCGCCTCCGACAGAGGGGCGAGGGTGCAGATATTCATGATCTGGGTCTGCCCGCGGGTAAACATGGAACTGCCATGGGTCCGGGGGAGCAGATCGATCTCCGCCGCCAGAGGACGGATCTCCGTAATCGCACGGCCGTCCGGGCGCTTGTGATCCTTCAGAATCATCTTTCGCACGGTCTTTTTCTGGTATTTATACACCGCCTCGCCGATTAACGGAACCCACTCCGGATGGCTCTCCTCATAGCGGGCCGCAAGCTCGTCCTCGATCTGGCGGATATTTTCCTCACGCACCTGCTTCACATCGGTGAAAACAGCCTCCTCCATCCTCTCGGCGGGAATGGCCTCGGTCATATCCGCCCACAGATCCTCGGGGGTCTCGCAGTGCGTATATTCATGCTTGGCCTTGCCGCATTCGGCGACAATGGTATCGATAAAGGCAATGACCTTCTTATTCAGCTCATGGGCAGCGAAAATCGCATCGATCATGACATTTTCCGGCACCTCGTTAGCTCCGGCCTCGATCATAATCACCTTTTCTCTGGTAGAAGCCACCGTCAGAGCCAGATCGGACACCTTGCGCTGGGCCGTGGTAGGATTAAAGATAAACTCGCCGTCAATCAGCCCCACTTGGGTGCTGGAAATCGGGCCGTCAAAGGGAATGTCCGAAATCGTGGCCGCGATGGAAGAACCAAGCATGGCCGTAAGTTCCGGGCTGCAATCCGGATCCACGCACAGCACCAGGTTGTCCAGGGTCACATCGTTGCGGTAATCCTTCGGGAACAGAGGACGCATCGGACGGTCAATGACACGGGAGGTCAAAATCGCGTTCTCACTGGCCTTGCCCTCTCTTTTGTTAAAGCCGCCGGGAATCTTGCCGACCGCATACATCTTCTCCTCATACTCCACACTCAGCGGGAAGAAATCAATCCCTTCCCTGGGCTTGTCGGAAGCGGTAGCGGTGGACAGAACCACCGTATCGCCATAGTGCATCAAAGCTGCGCCGTTCGCCTGCGCCGCCACACGCCCGATATCTACCCGCAGCGTGCGTCCGGCCAATTCCATTGTGTAAGTCTTGTACATAATATCTCCTTTTCTTTATAATACAGACAGAAGATATCGAAACTACTGAAAAAGCCACCGACAGGGACGGCAAATGTCTATGGATTTTTCAGTGGTCTCGTCTACCTTCTGTCCAGTTTTCCGGAAAAAGGGTGGATTACTCCACCCTTTTGTCCATACAGAATTACTTTCTGATACCCAGGCGGGCAATCAGAGTACGGTAATCCTCAATATTCGTTTTCTTCAGATAATCCAGCAGACCGCGTCTCTGTCCGATCATCTTCATCATGCCGCGTCTGGAATGGAAATCCTTCGGATTTTCCTGCAGATGGGCGGTAAGCTCGGCAATCCTCTCCGTCAGGATAGCGATCTGGACCTCCGGCGAACCGGTGTCTCCCTCTTTGCGTCCATACTCAGCAATAATAGCCGCTTTCTTCTCTTTGGAAATCATTTTTGTTCCTCCTGTTTATTATTATACTCACTGTCCGCCAGGCCACGGCTGGAACTGGCCAACAACCGAGCGACAGCGCTCATACTCGAATAAATTACCATGAATTTAAACTTCTGTCAAGCTGTTTTGCGCACTTTTCCAGCACTTTTACAGCACTTTTCCAGCTGGGTTGCACACGGCTCCAGCTGGGTTTCCCGGCTCAGCCATGCCGCATCACCGAAAGCAGAACCCGGCAGATTAACGCAGTCAGCACAGCGGAAGCAATCGCCTCCGGAATGCCTACGCCCCCGATAATTGCCAGGATTGCTCCATAGGCCGTCTTGTAGGCTCTGCCCCCTGCCTCCAGATAGCTCTCGCCGAAAAAGACATAAATCAGATTCATGACCAGAAGCGTATTGGTCATGGCCCCTGCCGCTCCGGCCGCCGCCAGCGCCGCCGTTTCCTTCAGGTGACTGGATTTTATTTTTCTCAATCCCCGATACACGGCCCAGGAAATTGGCCCAATAAGCATCCGCGGCCCCAGGCTGATCACCACGCTGTAAAGATTCCCTCCGTACTCTCCCAGCTGATAGAAGGGAGAGAATACAAAGCTGGTGGCATTGGGCGAAAACGTATTTTTCACCATGCTGGACACGCCGAATACAAGCCCCAGGAAGGCCCCGTATTTAGGTCCCAGCAGAATCGCCCCGATGATCACCGGCACCTGAATAATCGTAGCGTTGATCACCCCCAGGGGAATGTAGCCGAGCACAGGAACGCTGGACATAAGGATGATCAGACCGGTGAGCACGCCGGCAAGCACCATCCGCCTTGTTTTTTCCGTCTGTTTCATTTTCAATGTCCTCCTTGCTGCCGCTCCGTTCGCCGGATGCAGCGCAATTTAATCATAGCGTGCAGGAGGCCTTCCGTCAATCCATTTTTCAAAAGAGCCATTCCAGGAGCAAACCGGCCGCCGCGCCTGCGATATAGACGATGGCTGCGATTTTCAGGCTCTCCCTTCGGTCCGGGTTCATCCGGAAGAGGACCAGAATTCCCACGCCGGAACTGGCCAAGAGCCCCGCCATGGCCGCTCCCAGGCGCAAGGCTCCCTGCAGGTACAGCTGCGTCAGCAAAACCGAAGGGGCGCAGTTGGGAATGAGGCCAACCAAGGCGGCGAACAGTACGCTGACAAAAGGCCGGTTCTCCATAAAAGCTGCCAGGCTGTCTTCCCCTAAATAGAAAATAGCCAGGTTCAGGATAACGGTGGCCAGGAAAAGAAAAACCGTGATATTTACAGTATGGCGCAGAGCCGACGGCAATATTCCGGCTTCGCAGTCGCAGTGCTCATGCTCACAGAGCTCATGGATATGGGGTTCGGCAGGCTGCGCATCCTTTTTCAGCCGTCCGCCGGCCAAATCGACAAGGAAGCCAACGATTACGCCTGCGATGAATTTAATCCCCAGAAGCTTGAAAATCTCTCCCGCCCCAGCGGCCTCCGAAATCAAAATCGGCAGCATCTCATCGGAGGTGGCCAAAAAAACAGCGATGAGAGTTCCCCGGCTTATCAGCCTTGCCGCATAGAGATTCGCCGCGGCGGCAGAAAAACCGCACTGGGGAAAAAGCCCCACGGCAGCCCCCAGCAAAGGCCCCGACCGTCCCGCGCGGCGGATCCATTCCCTTGTTTTCGCCGCAGCCCGGTGTTCTATATACTCCATCGCCAGATACGTTAAAAATAAAAATGGAATCAGCCTTGCAGTATCCCACAAGGCGTCTAATAAGGCATCCGTCAAATGTTATTTCTCCTCTTCTTGGCAGTTAAAGATCAACAGCAGCAATGAAGCCAGCCGATCCGTCTATCCCCGGCGCAGGCCAGCCCGTGTCCCCGTCAAAACGAGGCAGTAGTAAAGCAGGCAGATTCCGGACAGAATAAAACCCACCGGCTCCGCCGAAAGGCCGGTGGAAACAAGGCCAAAACCAAAAAACAACACTGCAAAAATCCAGAAGTACCAGACAATGCGGTCAAGGGTAAAGCGCCTCCGTTTCAAAAAAACCATACGGATAAGGCCAAGCAGAGATATGGCCGCCCCCGTCCAGTTGAGAAAGACGCCGGCTTCCCGCAGCATATCCCGGCCGGGAAAAAGCCACGCCGCCGCGTATATGCAGGAAAACAGAAAATGCAGGGCCGCCAGCCACCCGATCCACTGAAGCACGGTCCTGGGCGCCAGCCTGCCAACCCTGCCTACCCGCGCAATCCTTTCCCGGTGGAGCTTATTTTTCCTGGACGATTTCCACTGCGCCCTGTTTGTCCTTCCCAAAACCTTTATCTTCATCTTCTGTTCTCCAGCTCTGTTTGGTATTCCTGTTGTTGTAAAAAGTATCATATTCTTATTTTGCTGTCAAGGCAATTTTCCCCGCCGGCGCCTGGGCTTACGCATATGCAGGGCAAAACAAAAAAATAAAAAGACCTGAGAAACATCTCAGGCCTAATTCGTAGCGGAAGGGAGATTTGAACTCTCGACACCACGGGTATGAACCGTGTGCTCTAGCCAACTGAGCTATTCCGCCATAATGGGGCCTACAGGGCTCGAACCTGTGACCCTCTGCTTGTAAGGCAGATGCTCTCCCAGCTGAGCTAAGACCCCGTTCGCATGCCCGTTTCCGGACTGCTTTGCTAGTATATCGGATTTTGCGATAAAAGTCAAGCGTTTTTTTACAAAGTTTTTTTGTGGTTTTTTGCAGTATTTCCTTATTTTTACAGGCTTCCGATTCCATAATTCCATAAATTTTTCATAAACACTCTGCTCTCCTATGTTCTTTTCCCGCACACTATGATATAATGACGCTATATGACACATTGGCGACAGTCTGCATCTGACGCCAATTTTAAAGATACGATTTCGAGGTTGTCTTATGTACTATTTTATTGTAAACCCCCATTCCCGCTCGGGGAAAGGATATCAAATCTGGCTTCAACTGAAGGCAGACCTGGAAAAAAGCGCAGCCGACTATAAATCTTTTCTAACCGAATACCCTGGCCACGCCCGCGACCTGGCGGCGCAGATCACTTCCCGGTCCAACGAGTGCGACGGCAACCGTGTTATTGTAGCCGTGGGCGGAGACGGCACTCTCAATGAGGTCATAGACGGGCTGAATGTCTCCTCGCGGGTAACGCTGGGCTATATTCCTACCGGCTCCGGCAATGACTTTGCCCGCAGCCTGAAGCTTCCCACTAAGCCGCAGAAAGCCCTGCAGCGCATTCTTCACCCCCGGTACTTCCGTTTTCTGGATTACGGCGTGGTGTCCTGCGATCTCTGCGATATCAACCATCGCCGTTTTGTGGTCAGCAGCGGCATAGGGTTCGACGCCGATGTATGCCGGCGGATTAACAAAAGCCCGCTGAAAACCTTCCTGTGCAAAATGCATCTGAGCAAACTGAGCTATATCGTACTGGGTCTGCAGACCCTGATGCATATGAAGACGGTTTCCGGCAGCCTTGAGTTGGACGGGGTCAAAAAAATTCCTCTGAAAAATACCGCTTTTGTTTCGGTTCATATTCAAAAATACGAGGGAGGGGGATTCAAGTTCGCTCCCAAAGCCGACCCCTGCGACGGCCAATTCGACGTATGCATCATATCGCATACCAGCCGCCTGAAAGTCATCCCCGCCCTGGTTCTGGCCCTGGGCGGACTGCATACCCGCCTGAATACGGTGCGCACCTACCGGTGCAAGGAAATCTCCATTCATTTGGATCATCCCAGCGTTGTCCACGCAGACGGCGAAATCCTGGGAAACCACAGCGATATTTCCCTCTCCTGTCTCACGCTGCAGCTGCGGGTCATCGTCTGAGCCAACCAGATCAAACCTAGCCGGACGCCTCTAGCCAGGCATAATAAAAAAGACGCCTTGAAGCGTCTTTTTTGATTACGGCAAAGTTCCTGCCTTTCCGAAGTCCCTGCCTCTATTACAGTTCGACCCGGCTGGCCGGGTCCTTCGGTTCCAGCCGAACCATCTCGTGTATCATCCGAACCCCGACCACGACGATCGCAACGCCCAGTATCCCGGATAAAAGCATCATCGTCCTGCTGCTGTACAGGAAATTCAGAAGCGCCGTCTCCGTGACAATCACCGAGAACAAATTTGCCACCGCATGAAAGAGTATCGGGGCGAATAAATTATGGTATTTTTCATAGACGTAGGCCATCAGAAAACCGAGGATGGCCGCATAGACCATCTGCGTCATATTCCCGTGGAAAAACCCGAAGGCAAGGGCGGACAGAACCATGGCGACGTATGAAGACATATATTCCTTCATCCGCTTATACATCAGCCCGCGGAACAAAAGCTCCTCACAGACAGGGGCGATAACCACGATTCCCAGGAGCTCAATCCACAGCTCGCCGGAATACAGGGTCTGGGAAACCTCCTGATAAGCCGTATCGATTTCAGGCAGACCGGTCGCCGCCAGGATATTATTGCCCCCTATGCAGGCCCCGAAAGCCACCAAGGCAATCAGTACATATTCCATAAAGGAAGCGCGGTTATAGGCGATCTCCTGTCCCAGCTCCTGCCTTTTCTTTTTGTCGCCGCGATAAAACACCCAGACAATCGGACATACAATCACATTGGTAACCAAGGTCACATAAAAACTGACCTGGCCGCCCACCATATTGCCGATGTAAGCGATCTGTTCCGCCATCGACCCGGCATCGAGCAAATCTCCTCTTGCCAGAATAAAGATGGTCAAAATAATGCTGACAATCATCACCGCTACAATCTGTACGCCCAGATACAATAAAAGCGGAGAAAATAAACGCCAGGCAACCCTCAGCCAGTTGTCCCTGTTTTCCTCCATAACCTGTCATTCTTCCTTTCGTCTTTTATGCCTTAAAGTATAGCAGAATTTATGTCCCCTTGCAACCTTGCAGAAGGCGGAAATGTTTTTTAGGGGGAAATATTTTTTAACAAATACACTTTACAAACATCCATTTCTGTATTATACTTCTTCACAGATGACGTCTGGCACACAGACCTTCTTCCACAATTTCATAGAGGAAGTCTTTGGGGCAGGGTGAAATTCCCTACCGATGGTATAGTCCATGACCCGCTTTGGCGGCTGATCTGGTGAAATTCCAGAACCGACGGTTACAGTCCGGATGGGAAAAGACGTTTTCTGCTTTTTTGGTGTCCCCAGTTTGTAACCGGGGATTTTTTATTTTCATTATTTTAAACGGACCCTGCATCGGCGCAGGGCCAAAGGAGGAAGAAGTCATGAAAGAAAAACTGTTTTCAACCAAGAACATCGTGATTATGGGAATGTTCGGCGCTCTCGCCGTCGTGCTGATGCTCTTTGAATTTCCCATTCCCTTTATTGCCCCCAGCTTCTATGAGCTGGATTTCAGCGAGGTTCCGGTATTGATCGGCACCTTTATGATCTCGCCGGTGGCCGGCGTCATCATTGAACTGGTTAAAGTGCTTCTCAACCTGGTTATCAACGGGACCAGCACCGGCGGCGTCGGCGAGTTCGCCAATTTCTGCATCGGCTGCGCCATGGTCATCCCCGCCGGGCTCATCTACCATCATCACAAGACAAAGAAAATGGCCGTGCTGGCCATGGCCGTTAGCACCATTGTCATGGTGGTGGCCGGTGTATTTCTGAACGCCTGGGTCATGCTGCCCTTCTACTCGCAGATGATGCCGTTAGAGCAAATCATCGATATGGGAGCCGCCATCAATCCGGCTGTCTCCAATGTCTGGACTTTCGTCCTGCTCACCGTAGCTCCTTTTAATCTGGTCAAGGGTGTGCTGGTCAGCCTGATCACCGCCCTGCTCTACAAAAAGGTAAGCGTTCTGCTGCGGGGCACCCACTAAAAAGGATATTAAGGTACACAAAAAACGAGGATGCCTTCGCAGCAGCTTCATACTGCGGGACATCCTCGTTTTTAAATGCCGAAATCCGACCGTCCGGTCAGACCGGATAGGCCTTGTTTTCCGTATCCGCCACGGTCAGATCCACCTTTTTCTGCTGGGCCTCCCGGTACTTGAAGAAATCGATGGCCACCTGAGGGAAGAGGGCGTAGGTCAATACATCCTCGTCCTGCTGCTGCCACTGGCTGATCTCCGAGCGTAGCTTGTCAAGCTCCGGCGGAATCAAATCCGCAGGGCGGCAGGTGATCGGCTCCTTATCGCCAATGACTTTCTTCTGCAGTTCCTTGTTGAAAGGCTTAATCGTCGCCCCGTACTCGCCGGAGAGGACAGCCTTCGTCTCCTTGGTCACCATCTTATATCTCTCGCCCATCAGCACATTGAATACGGCCTGGGTTCCGACAATCTGGGACGAAGGAGTCACCAGAGGCGGCTCGCCCAAATCCTTCCGGACTCTGGGCACTTCCTCCAGCACATCGTAATAGCGGTCCTCCGCATGCTGCTCCTTTAACTGAGAAGTCAGATTGGAGAGCATGCCGCCGGGCACCTGGTAGAGCAAGGTCTTGATATTGACGCCCAGATTCTTGGGATTTAAAAGACCGGATTCCAGAGCCTCATCCCGGATCGGGCGGAAATAATCGGCTATTTCAGAGAGCAGGTTCTGATCCAGGCCCGTATCATAGGGAGTTCCCTTAAAGGTCTCCACCATCACCTCCGTGGCTGGCTGCGACGTCCCCATGGCGAAAGGCGACATGGCCGTATCGATTACATCTGCTCCGGCCTCCACCGCCTTTAAATAAGTCATCGAGGCGACGCCGGAGGTATAATGAGTATGAACCTGAATCGGCAGGCTGGTGGCCTCCTTCAGAGCCGTTACCAGCCTGGTGGCCTCATAGGGCAAAAGCAGGCCGGCCATGTCCTTGATGCAGATGGAATGGGCTCCCATATCCTCAATCCTTTTGGCCGTTTCCTTCCAGTAATCCAGGGTATAAGCGTCCCCGATGGTATAGGACAAAGCCACCTGGGCATGTCCTTTCTCATGGATGGCCGCATCCACCGCGCATTTTAAATTGCGCAGATCATTGAAGCAGTCAAAAATGCGGATGATATCGATGCCGTTTGCAATGGATTTCTGCACGAAATACTGGACCACATCGTCGGCGTAAGGCCGGTAGCCCAGGATATTCTGCCCGCGGAAAAGCATCTGCAGCTTGGTCTTTTTAAAGCCGTCGCGGAACTTGCGCAGCCTGTCCCAGGGATCTTCTTTCAGGAAACGCAGGGAGGCGTCAAAGGTAGCCCCGCCCCAGCACTCCACGGAATAATACCCCACCTGATCCATCTTATCTACAATCGGGAGCATCTGCTCCGTCGTCATACGGGTGGCGATCAGGGACTGGTGGGCGTCCCGGAGGATCGTCTCCGTTATCTTCAGCGGTTTTTTTACTGTTTCACTCATAATTTCCTCCTGTCCAAACCCGGATGAGCCGTTCAGTTAAGGGTAGCGAGCACCTGGCCCGTCTCAACGCTGGTTCCCTCAGACACCTCGATGGTAGCCACCGTGCCGTCCTGCGGAGCCGCCACGGGAATCTCCATCTTCATGGCCTCCAGATACATCACCGTATCCCCTGCCTTCACCGCCTGGCCTACCTTGGCCTCGATCTTGGTGATCTTGCCGGCGGCTCCGGCCTCCACTTTGACGCTGCCGGCGGGGCCGGAAGGAGCGGGGGCGGGGGCAGGCTCTGCCGCTGCCGGGGCAGCCGGAGCAGGGGCCGGCGCAGGTGCGGGGGCCGGAGCGGGGGCAGCCGGAGCCGCCGGCGCGGGAGCCGGGGCAGCCGCTCCGGCAGGCCTTTCTTCCACTGTCACATCGTAGGCAATACCATTTACCGTAATTCTATAGTTTTTCATTTCATTTTCCTCCTGTCAGGCTCGTTTCCAATTATTATTTGCCGCACGGCGAAGAGAACGAATCACAATGCCGTCCGCCGGAATCTTTTCGGAAGCCGCTATGGCTGCCGTGATCACGGCAATCAGCTGCAGATCCTGGGCCGGGTCTGCGGCGGGCCGGGACAAAACCGGGGCTGCGGGACGCGCCGGCGCCGACTGCGTCTGCAAAGCCGGCTGGGCCGGCCCCTTTCCCTCTGGCCGTCCAATCTGATCGGATAAAACGCGAACTTTTTGAAAGCAGCGGATCAGCAGAAGAACCGCAATGAGAAAGACCGCCGCAGCCACAAAAAGCAGAATGGTATCTGCCTCTGCGTTCTGAAACGTCTCCGCCACCGTCAAGCTGGAATGTGTAGCCATAAAGTCCCTCCTTACAGTGCGCTGTGCTTCTTGGGCGGACGCGAATCCCGCTTGGTAAACAGCATTTCAAACGCTCCCACCAGGTACTTGCGGGTCGCTTCTTCCGGAATAATCTGATCCACATAGCCTCTGGCGGCAGCCGCCTGGGCGCTGGCCTGAAGCTCCGCATATTTCTTTGCAGCCTCGGCAAGGGTTTTCGCCTTGTCCTCGGCCCCCTCAATCTCGTCCGCATACATCACCCTGGCAGCCGCCTCCGGCTCCATCACGCCGACAGAGGCCCCTGGCCAGGCGTACACCAGATCCGCCCCCAGGGCCTTGCTGTTCATTGCGAGGAAGGCGCTGGAATAGGCCTGTCCCACAATCAGGTTGACGCGGGGCACCGTCGCCTCGGCAAAGGCCTGGGTCAGCCGGGCCGCCGCTGCCGCAATCCCCCTCTCCTCCTCGACGGAGGCAAAGAAGCCGGTCACCTGCGTAAGCGTCAGCACCGGTATCGAAAAGGCATCGCAGAAACGGACGAACCGCGCCGCCTTCTCGCAGCCGCCGCTCGTCAGACGCGCCTCATACGTTCCAATCTTTTCTCCCTCCGGCGCATACAATTCGGTGCGGTTGGCCACCGCCCCCACCGTCACGCCGTTCAGGCGGATAAATCCGGCCGCCATCTCCGGATGATAATCTTTTCGCACCTCGAAGAAAAACCCGTTGTCCGACAGAACCGACAGCATCCTTCCGGTATCCCCGCCGCAGGAGGTGATTTCCGGACACAGGCGATTCAAATCATCCAGGCATTCGTCATAAGACATGTCGTCCTCATTATTGGCCGGGAGGATGGATACCAGCGTGCGGATCCGCTCCAGAATCTCCTCCTCGCTGCCCACATCTGCCGAACCGGCCTGTCCGCTCTGGTAAGCCGCCGAAGCCGTGTCGCATTTATCGGTCCGGTTGCCCGCAAGGGTATTGGGCGCATTGACAAAGAGTCTGGCTTTCTCCTCCATAAAAGTAAAATCGGTCAAGAAAGGCGTCAGGGCCATGCCGCCGCCGCAGCTTCCAAAAATCGCCGTAATCTGCGGGATCACGCCGGAGGCGTCGCACTGCACCCGGTAAAGGCTGCCAAAGCCGCCGAGGGCGTCCAGAGCCTCCTGGAGCCGCAGGCCGGCACAGTCTATGAGGCCGATCACCGGAGCTCCCATTTTCATGGCCAGATCGTAGATCCTCTTTATCTTGGCCGCATGCATCTCGCCCAGGGAACCGCCCAGCACAGAGGCGTCCTGGCTGTAGACATAGACCAGGTTCCCGTCAATGGAGCCGTAGCCGGTAATCACGCCGTCCGTGGGAACCGCCTTGGCAGCCATATTAAAATCGGTGCTTCTAGCTGTCACCAAAGCGCCGATTTCCAGGAAACTCCCCTCATCCAACAGGGCGGATATTCTCTTTCTTGCCGCGCTCATTGAAACATTTGTCATTTTTCTCCTCCATTTTCTATCTGGTGCTCACCATATTTTATATAGAAAAGATTCTCTACTATCATAGCTGTTTTTTGTGCAAATTTCAACCTCTGGAGACAAAAAAGACATATCTTTAACGTGATGCGCGTGATTTATTTCCGCCCTGCAAACAGCTCCCATACATAGCGCAGGCACCAGGCAAAATCCCGCCGCTCCACATCCCGCACCGTCAGCAGGTTGTAGCTTTTAACCGCTTCCCCATCCAGCAGGTAGGTCACAGAACCGGCCACTGTGCCGGCCTGCACCGGGGCCGTCAGGGAATCCTCCGTCCGCACCTCCATCGTCACGTCTTCGTCCGCACGCAGCAGCAGGGAGAGTCCCCCTTCCCCCGGCCCGTAGTCGGGCTGCAGCGCCACATAGGCCTCCCCATCGGGGCTGCCGTCCCAGGGCACCCCTTCCAGTACCGGCACCTCGTTAAGCTCCGGCTCCCTCCATACATCCCGGTACTCGTAATTCTCCAGTCCATAGTTTACCAGCGTGCACATATCCGCCCACTTATAGGTCTTGTTGTTCGGCCAGCCGCAGGCCAGAAGGGCCACGATATAGAGCTCGCCCTCCTGTTCGACCGCCCCCACGTAGCAATAGCCGGCCTTTCCGGTAAAACCGGTCTTGCCGGTCAAAGCCCCCTCCATCATGTCCAGAAACGCGTTGTGGTTGTAGCAGGTGAAGCTTCTGCGCCCTTCCCCGTCGGTGAATTGATAAGCGTCCGTGCGGGTAATCTCCAGAAACGTCTCCCTCTTGGGCGACTCCTCGATGCAGTAGCGCAGGATCCTTGCCAGATCTGCCGCCGTGGTCGAATGGGCCCTCTCCTCGGTCCGCCCATTCTCATCCTGGCACAGGGCCGTGGCGTCCAGTCCATTGGGGGTGACGAAAAACGTATCGTAAGCTCCGATATCCCTTGCCTTTTGGTTCATCATAGCGGCAAAGGCCTCCACCGAGCCGGCAATCCCTTCAGCCACCACCACGGCGGTGTCGTTATGACTTTCCAGCATCAGCGAATACAGCAGGTCGCCCAGCCGGTAGGTCTCTCCCTCCCGCACGCCCAGATGAACCTGCGGCATCGAAGCCGCATAGGAAGAAACCGTCACCATATCGTTCAGATCGGCGTTCTCCAGGGCCAGAATGCAGGTCATGATCTTGGTGGTGCTGGCCATCGGGAGAATCTCATATCCGTTTTTTTCGTAGAGGATGCGGCCGCTGTCTCCATCCATCAGCACAGCGCTCTGGGCATAGAGGGAGAGCTGCTGTGCGTTTTCCGCTTCTGCGGCCTGGCTTTCCCAGGTTTTCGCCTCGGCTGTCCCCGCCCATCCGCCCGCCAAAACCAGGCAGAAAAGGACCGCAAGGACGGCCAGCCTCCTGCTCCCGCCCCTGCTCCTTCCCCTTCCTCTTCTCTTTCCTTTTTCCATACCAACGGCCCGCCTTTTTTGTTCTCTGTTATTCTATGAAAAAAAACGCCGCAAAAGAACGGCCATTGACTTTTGCCTGCAAATCGACTAGTATAAAAGCATTATGCAGCCCTGGCCTGCCCAGGCTGCAGATATGTCTGTAAATTTGCGGAGGCAACGGAAATCAATGAAAAAACAACACTTTAAGCAAGCCTTTTACATGACGCTTCCCGTAATGGCCGGCTATCTTTTTCTGGGATGCGCCTTCGGCATCCTCTTCCAGGAGCAGGGCTACGGCCCCCTGTGGGCGGCCCTGATGTCCCTCACCGTATATGCCGGCTCCCTGCAGTTTGCCGCCGTCGGCCTTTTTGCCGCCCCCTTTTCCCCTCTCTCGGCCCTGCTTTTGGCCCTGACCGTCAATGCCAGGCATGTTTTCTACGGCCTGTCCATGCTGGACAAATACGAGGGGAATTCCCTGACCAAATGGTACTGCGTCTTCGGCCTCTCCGATGAGACCTACTCCCTTTTGTGCACCGGCGAGCCTCCCGCCGACGCAGACCCGGCCCGCTTCCGCTTTTTCGTCACCCTCTTCGATCAGGCCTACTGGATCCTGGGCAGCATCGCCGGAGGCCTGATCGTCCGTTATCTTCCCTTTTCCAGCGAAGGCATCGACTTTGTGATGACCGCCCTCTTTCTGGTCATCGCCATCGAGCAGTGGGAGAAGGCGGAGGATCATCTGCCGGCCATCGGCGGCTTTATCCTCTCCCTTCTGTGCCTTTTTCTTTTCGGGGCCGACTCCTTTTTGATCCCGTCAATGGCAGCGATCCTGGTCTTTCAGTACCTGCTCTACCGCCGGGAATGCGGCAGACAGCATAACGAAAAAGGAGGGGAACAGACATGCTGAACACCTCCCAATCTCTGATTTTGATCGCTATCCTGGCGGCCGTTACCTTTCTGACCCGGGCCATTCCCTTCCTTCTTTTTCCGGATCAGGAGCATATGCCGCCCTTTGTGCGCTATCTGGGCCAGGCTCTGCCCTACTCCATCATGGCCATGCTGGTGGTCTACTGCTATAAAAACGTAAGCCTGACCGCAGCCCCCTTCGGCCTCCCGGAGTTTCTCTGCGCGGTATTCATCCTATTCCTTCACCGTTGGAAGCACAACCTGATCCTCTCCATCGCCGGAGGCACGATCCTCTATATGGTGCTGGTCCAGATGGTGTTTTAGATAGATTTTAGGCAGATTTCCTCCGAAGCATTTCTTCGATAATAAATTCCACGGTACGGGCCATTTCCTCCACGGAAAGGGAGGGCTTGTCCCCCTCTATCCCCTTCTGGCCGGCTGCCCAGGGCAGATGAATAAAATCGCCCCACAGGGCAGGGGCCGCCTCGTTAGCCGGCATCCGGCTGATTTCATCCATCAAGGTATAAAAGATACAGTTGCAGACATAGGTTCCCGCCGAGTCAGACACCGCCGCGGGCAGGCCTGCCGCAGCCGCTGCCGCCGCAGCGGCCTTCACCGGAGCGTTGGAAAAAAAAGCGGCGGGCCCTGCGGCCGCCACCGGCTCCTCATCCGGCTGGAAACCGGCGTTATCCGGAATCCGGGCATCCATTAGATTGACCGCCACCCTCTCCAGGGTCACGCGCTTTCGTCCACCGGCCTGCCCCAGGCAGATTGCCAGCTCCGGCTTCTCCGCCGCAAGGGCCTCCCGCAGGGCGGCCGCTCCCGCCCGAAACTCCACCGGCAGGATCCGCTTCACAAGCGTATA
>CALWRE010000121.1 GCA_944383835.1 uncultured Lachnospiraceae bacterium
ATCCTCAACAGTGTAAGTTCTATTTTCACGGTTTGACATAATACCTCCCATATCATAAGGTGGTTCTTCTAAATGAATAGGTTCTTGCTAAGAGTTTGCTAATTGGATACTATATAATCGGGCGAAATCCGTTGAATGGAGTATTATTGCATAATAGGTCAAACGCCCCCAAAAGCCTATAAAATCGATGGTTTTCTTGAATGGGAAGTCATGTAGTTGGCAACCGCACAAGATGGTATGCCATACTCCTAAGCGGTAGGTCGGAGGTTCAAGTCCTCTCTGGGACGCCAGAAATTATTCGCCGGAAGCAGAAGGGTGCTTCCGGCGTTTTTGCTCTTCATGCAAAAAATTGTGCTTTCCAATCCGGAAATGGCGGAATTTTAAATCCACTGGAAAAATTTCCATTATTTTGATGTGTCAATTTGGCATCTTAAAAGGAGAAATGACTATGGTAAAAGTAGAAAAGACAGCCTTGGCAGATGCAAAAAATAATTTATCTGTATCGAATATTGAAAGTACAGGATATGATATAAAAAACATGATTTATGTCGTGCGTAATCAGCAGGTTATGATAGATAGTGATCTGGCTGTGCTGTATCAGGTGGAGACTAAGCGTCTGAATGAAGCTGTAAAAAGAAATATTTTACGTTTCCCGGAAGAATTCCGTTTTCAGTTGACTGAAGAGGAGACACAATCTTTGAGGTCGCAATTTGCGACCTCAAACAGCCGGGATGAAGATAATGGTAAAAAAGGCGGCAGAAGATATTTACCGTATGTTTTTACCGAACAGGGAATTGCAATGTTATCAGCTGTTCTGAGAAGTGATGCTGCGATTCAAGTTAGTATCAATATTATGAACGCTTTCGTAGAAATGCGGCGTTTTATCGCTAACAATACCCTGTTGTTTGAGCGCATCAGTAATGTGGAGCTGAAGCAGCTGGAATACCAGAAGCAGACCGATGAAAAGCTGGAGCAGATATTTGAGTACATATCCGGACATGAAGAAGCCAGTCAAAAGGTATTTTTTGACGGTCAGATTTATGATGCATTCAGCCTGATTGTCAGCCTGATACAAAAGGCGGAGAAGAAAATCACGCTGATAGACGGATATGTGGATGTGGGAACATTGAATTTACTTTCCAAGAAAAATGAAAATGTGTCTGTGACAATCTACACGCAGAAACGGACAAGGCTCACGAAAACAGATGTTGAGAATTTTAATGCACAGTATCCGTCCTTGGAAATGAAATATACAAAGGTATTCCATGATCGTTTCTTGATTCTTGACAGAGAAACAGCTTATCATGTGGGGGCCTCCCTGAAAGACGCAGGAAAGAAATGCTTTGGAATTAACCTTATACAGGATGCAGGGATAATTAAGGATATATTACAAAGACTGGAACTGGAAATGGAAGAATCGTAATCTTCATATAAACGGACTATGGAAAAGGCGGGTTAAAAAATTTTTAACTCGACAAACGGGATAAAACGCGGTAGGATCGAATTAAATGTGCAAAGTAAAATTCCGATCAGGGAGGCGCCATGAAAATCAACATCCCACCCCATGTAAAGACCATTATCGGCCGGCTGGAGGCAGCCGGCTTTGAGGCGTACGCCGTGGGCGGGTGCGTGCGGGACTCGATCCTGGGGCGCACGCCGGAGGACTGGGACATTACCACCTCCGCGAAGCCGGAGCAGGTGAAGGCCCTGTTTGCCAGGACCGTGGATACGGGAATCCGCCACGGGACGGTGACTGTGCTCATGGGCGGAAACGGCTATGAGGTGACCACCTATCGGATCGACGGGGAATACAGGGACGGCCGCCACCCTAAAAACGTGGAGTTCACCGCCAGCCTCAAAGAGGATCTGAGACGGCGGGATTTCACCATAAACGCCATGGCCTACAATCCGGGAGAAGGGCTTATTGACGTTTTCGGCGGGATGGACGACCTGAAGGCGGGCGTGATCCGCTGCGTGGGAAGCGCCAGGGAGCGCTTTAAGGAGGACGCGCTGCGGCTCCTAAGAGCAGTGCGCTTTTCGGCCCAGCTTGGCTTTTCCATTGAGGAGGAGACCGAGCAGGCGGTCCGGGCCATGACGTCCAGGCTGGAGATGATCAGCAGGGAGCGGATCCGCGCGGAGCTTGATAAGCTTCTCACCTCGCCGCACCCGGAATATTTCCGGAAGGCGTGGGAGCTGGGAATCACGGCGGCGATCATGCCGGAATTCGATGTGGCCATGGAAACGCCCCAGAGAAGCCTGTATCATACCATGACCGTGGGTGAGCATATCCTGGAGACCTTAAAATGGGTAAGACCGGAAAGGGTTCTGCGGTGGACCATGTTGTTCCATGACCTGGGAAAGCCCCAGATGAAATCGGAGGATCCTGACGGCACCATCCATTTTTACGGACACGCGGAAAAGAGCGCGAAAATAGCCGGGCAGATCATGAAGCGGCTCAAATTCGACAATGCCGCCATCCACGACGTTACGCTGCTGGTGACCTTTCACGATTTCCCCTTCGGGATCACGCCCAAGGGCGTCAGAAGGGCCATGAACCGGCTGGGAGAGCTGTTCCCCCTTCTTCTGGAGGTATGCACGGCGGACAGCATGGGAAAAAGCAGATACGCCCAGGAGACTTATCTGCCGAAGGTCGCCCGGGTGAGGGCGTATTATGAAGAGATCAAAAAGGCGGGAGACTGCGTGTCCCTTAAGGATCTGGCCATCCACGGCGGCGATCTGATCGCCGCCGGGTTTAAGCCGGGAAAGGAGATCGGGAAGCGTCTGGGGGAATGCCTGGACGCGGTCATGGAGGATCCCGGAAGAAATAACCGGGAGTATCTGATTGAATTCTGTCTGAAAAAACGGGGGAGCTAAAAGCCTTCCGATCTGAGGAGCCGGTCCATCACCTTCACCACCTGAACGGTATTGCCGATGCAGGCGGAGGAAAAATCGCCGGAGGCGACGGCCTGCTCCACATCGAGGATTTCGTACTGGAGGGCTTTTTCGGTTTCGCCTGCCAGAATCAGCTCCTCCTTAGCGTCCGGGAATACCAGCACAGCCTGGTCGGCCCGGACATAATTCATAACGGAGATATAGGCCTTGACGCCTGCGATGATGCCGCTCTTGGGCA
>CALWRE010000122.1 GCA_944383835.1 uncultured Lachnospiraceae bacterium
TTTCAGGCGCCGGGCCTGCGGGTGCTGACCGAAGAGCAGCTCGAAAGGCCGGTGGAGGGCGAAATCCGCGTCGTCAGAGGAGATCCCATCCTCTATACGCCTGCGGCAGTATTGGATGAAGCGGAAGCGGCGGCGTTCTTGCAGCAGGATGCGTCTTACACTGCCTTTGTGGAGCGGTTTGGCCCGCCCTGCGGCGGATGGGTTTATGCATATTATGAGCTGCCGCCGGAAAATGGCGAGCCGCGGTATCTGTGCATGAGCTGGGATGAGGGAAACGACGAGATTTATTCCGCTTCGGTCTGCGATGAGGTGGAAAGCCTGCGTCTGGTCTGGAAACAGGAGGAAAACGGAACAATAAAATAGATAGCAAAAGCAAAAGCATAGGCAAAACCAAGATCTTCAAAATCGCTTCTTAGGAGCCGCTTTAGGAAGTGACTTTTTTGGAAGCCAAGTCTTGACAAGCCTATGCCTTTTTACTATAATAAAGTCAAAAAATTGACTTTAAAGAAATTGACCGTAAAACAGGTAAAGGGAGGTGGCTATGACAAAAGAAGATAAGAAAAACGCATATCTGTACTGCAAATTCAGAGATGAACAGTTTGCCCTCTATGATGAATATGCAAAACGCCACGGTATGCTGATGAAAACCCTGCTGGTGGTAAACGTTCTTTTTTATGCGAAGGACGGAATGACGCAGACAGAGATATGCAAGAGAACCTTCCAATCCAAGCAAACCGTGAATTTAATCATCAAGAATCTTTTGTCCGACAGCTATGTTACCGTTACCGAGGTGCCGGAAAACAAGCGGAGCAAAATCGTACAAATGACAGAAGCGGGGCGGGCATACTGCGAAAAGGTCGTTCGCCATATTACATGGGCAGAGGACACAGCCATGTCGATGTTTACGGCGGAGGAGCAAAAGCAGCTGATTGATCTGTCGAGGAAGTTTACAAAGAATCTTACCATGCTGGTAAATCAGGAAACGGAGGAAATGTAAAGATGGAATTTTACGAGGTAATCAATAAGAGAAGAAGCATCCGTCAGTTTGAGGACAGGGAAATCCCCTCTGAGCGAGGATAAAAACGGCTATGGGCTCATGGATTACGGTGCAGCATGGGCGCTGGTGGAGAATATGCTCCTTGCCGCAACGGCGGAGGGGCTGGGCTCCGTTGTCCATATCCCGGTGAAAAAGGAGCCGGAGCAAATCAAGGAATTTCTGAAAGTCCCCGACGGCTGGGGCCTGCCTGCCCTGGTGGTTCTGGGCTATGCAGTCAAAGATCCGCTGCTGCCGACCCAGGTCAAGGCTACGGTGGAGAACAAAGTACGCTGGAATAAATGGTGAATGAAAAGAAGAATGAAATGGTGAATAACGGAAATAACGGGAGGAAACAATGAACAATCCCCTTATTCGAGAAATTGAGGTAAAGAGCGTTATCACAAAATCCAACCTGCCCGTATGCGAATATTCCGTCAACCCCTATGTGGGCTGTACCCATGGCTGCCGCTACTGCTATGCTTCCTTTATGAAGCGTTTCACAGGTCATGCGGAGCCGTGGGGAAGCTTTGTGGGCGTCAAGGTGTGGCCGGAAATCAAAAATCCGGGAAAATACGCGGGCAAGGAGCTGTTTATCGGCTCTGTGACCGACCCGTATCTCCCGCAGGAGGAGCAATACGGGCGCACACGCGCTTTGTTGGAACAGCTGAAGGGAAGCGGGGCGAAGATCAGCATTGCGACAAAAAGCGATCGGATTCTGCGAGACTTGGATTTGATCCGGACTTTTCCGGAAGCCCGCGTTTCCTGGTCTGTCAATACGCTGGACGAGGGCTTCAAAGACGATATAGATCATGCGGCCAGTATCGAGCGGCGGCTTGCCGCCATGGAGGCCTTCCACCGGGCCGGCGTCCGCACGACCTGCTTCGTTTCCCCCATATTCCCCGGCATTACCAATGTAAAGGCCATTATCCGCCGGGTAAAGGGGCAATGCAATCTGATCTGGCTGGAGAATCTCAATCTGCGGGGCAGCTATAAAACGGCGATCCTGGAATACATCCGGGAAAAGCACCCGGAGCTTTTGCCCCTCTACCGGGAGATTTACGATAAAGGGAACCGCAGCTATTGGGAACAGCTGGACGCAGAGCTGAAAGATTACGCTGCAAAGATCGGCCTTCCCTATGTGACAAACGACGACAGTATGAAGCGGCCTTTTGAAGCTCCCCCGGTTATCGTGAACTATTTTTATCATGAGCAAATCAAAAAATCCGCGAGGAAAGGGGGGAGCAGCCATGCCGGAACTGCCGGAAGTAGAGACGATTCGACGAGTGATTGAGCCGCAGATACGGGGGCTGGCGATTGAGCAGGCCGCAGTCAGCCGCCCGGAAGTGATTGCGCACCCTGGCGCCGACGAATTTTGCCGGCGGCTGACGGGACAGGTTTTTGAAAGCGTGGCCCGCCGGGGAAAATTTCTTGTGATGCAGCTGGAAAGCGGTGACAGAATGATGATCCATCTGCGTATGACCGGCTGCCTTCTGGTAACGCCGGCTGCCTGTCCGGCGGAAAAGCATACGCATATTATGATCCGGCTGAATGACGGCAGGGAGCTGCGCTTTTCGGATACGCGCCGCTTCGGGCGCTTTTGGCTGCTGCAAAAAGGCGAAGCCGATACATACAGCGGGATGGAGAAGCTGGGCCGGGAGCCGCTGGCCCCGGATTTTACTGCAGAGTACCTGTCCTCCCGTCTGGGAAAGAGAAGGAAAACCATCAAGGAATGTCTGATGGATCAAAGCGTGATTGCCGGAATTGGGAATATCTATTCGGATGAAATATTATTCGCGGCAGGAATCTATCCGGCGCGGCCGGCAAACACGCTGACCGGGGCGGAATGGGAGCGTTTGGCCGGGGTTATTCTCGAACGGCTGTCGTTCTTTATCCGAAAGAATGAAATAACCCCGGAGGAATATCTGGAGACAAAGGGGAAGGATTACCGCAATACGCCGTTTCTGCGGGTCTACGGCCATGAGGGTGAGCCCTGCCCGGTCTGCAAGACGGCTCTCTGCCGCATGGTGATCGGCGGGCGAAGCAGCACGTACTGCCCGCACTGCCAGGGAAACTACTCGAATTTCCTGTCATAAAGCAGAGCGGCAATCAGCACGACGAAGCAGGAACCGACGTTATGCACCAGCGCCCCGGTCGTGGGCGTCAATACTTCCATAAGCGACAGGACAATCGCTGCGAAGTTGATGCACATAGAAAGGGTAATGCTCACTTTGATCGTCTTAACCGTCGCATTGGACAGCCGTTTCAAATACGGAATTTTGGAAATATCATCGCTCATCAGGGCAATATCCGCGGCGTCTACGGCAATGTCGCTTCCCATGCTGCCCATTGCCACGCTTACATCGGCCGTTTTCAAGGCCGGCGCATCGTTGACGCCGTCGCCGATCATGCAGACTCTATGGTTTCCCGCCTGTATTTGCTCGATGCTTTGCACTTTTTCCTCCGGCAGAAGCTCAGCACGGACTTCAGAAATCCCGACCTGCCGGGCAAAATAATCCGCCGTTTTTTGATGGTCGCCGGTAAGCAGGACGGTGCGGGTATGCATATCCGAAAGGCGGGAAATCATATCTTTTGCCTCTGGACGCAGCACATCGGAAAGGGCGATAACACCGCTGCATTTTTGGCCTTCCGCTATGAGAATGGAGGCCTTTCCCTGTGCGCGGAGCCGCTCCAATGCGGACGAAACGCCGCTGTCAATCGACACTCCGTTTTCCGAGAGGAATTTTTCATTGCCGCAAAGCAGCCTGCGGTTATCCACCTCCGCGATAATCCCCTTGCCGGCGGCCATTTTGAAAGAGGTTGGCTCAATCAATGGAAGCTGCTTTTCCTTTGCACAGGCGACAATCGCCTTTCCCAGAGGGTGCTCGCTTTTCGTTTCGGCGGAGGCGGCGAGAGAGAGCAGGTCTGTTTCACAAACTGCTTCGTCAAAGGAAAGGACGTCGCTGACGTCCAAGCGGCCGTAGGTTAACGTTCCGGTCTTATCAAAGGCTATCGTATCCACTTTCCCCATCTTTTCAAGGGCCTCGCCGGATTTGATAATCACGCCGTGCTTTGTCGCCTGCCCGATTGCCGCCATAATCGCGGTGGGCGTCGCTAATACGAGGGCGCAGGGGCAGAACACAACCAGCACGGTTACGGCGGTGACGATATTTCCGGTGAACACATAGGCCAGAACCGCGATAAGCAAAGCGACAGGAACCAGCCAGCTTGCGGCCTTGTCGGCTATTCTCTGCATCGGGGCCTGCTTGTTCTCTGCGTCCTGCACCATACGGATCAGTTTTTGCAGGGAGCTGTCTTCCCCTACCTTTGTTGCCGAAATATCAATCGAACCAAAGCGGTTGATGGTTCCGCAGAACACGTCTTCGCCCTCGCCCTTGTCAACCGGCAGGGATTCTCCCGTCATAATGGACTGGTCAACCGACGTTTCTCCATGGATGATGGTTCCGTCAACCGGGATTGTTTCACCAGGCAGAATGCGCAGAATATCTCCCTGCCGGATTTCCTCTGCCGGTATCATTTCCTCCTTCCCGTCCTTCAGCCTGCGCCCCTTTGTCGGGGCAAGGCGGATCAGGTCTTTCAGCCCCTTTTTCGCCCGGTTTGTAGTGGCTTCCTCCAAAAGTGCGCCGATTGCCATGATAAACACGACTTCTCCTGCCGCAAACAGATCTCCGATGGCAATAGCGGCGAACATGGCGATGCAAATCAAAAGGGCGGAAGATATCTTGCTGATACCGGGGTTATGTATAATCCGCCAGACCGCCAGGTATAAAAGCGGTATGCCGCTGATTACGATGGTCATCCACGCCGGGTCGAACGGCAGGAAGGAGAGATGTGCCGGGGCAGCGCCAAATTCTTCCATTACATGCAGAACCAAGTCCAGCAGCAGGAAGACGCCCGCCACAATCGTCATGGGAAGTCCGGCCAGAAAATCATTGAGCTTCTTTAACATAATGCTTCCTCCAATCCGCACGGCATTTCAAACGCAGCATTTCACATTTCAAACCGTTATATAAACTGTTTTGTTCTTGACACTTGTTTGCAGATGCCGTACAATAAATTTGATAGCGAATACTTTGTTCTCTTTTATTGTAAGCAGGGAGAAAGGGAAATACAATGGATAATACCGTCCCTGTGTTTCTTATGGAACATTTTTTGAAAATTGTACGGGAGGAGCTATCATGGACAGGCGGCAGCAAAAAACGAGGGCGGCTATTTTTTCCGCCTTCAGCGCACTCTTAGCAGAAAAAAGCTATAGTAAAATCACGGTGCAGGAAATTATTGACAGGGCAAACGTAGGCCGAATGACCTTCTACGCCCACTTTGAAACGAAGGACGACCTGCTGAAGACCTTATGCGAAGAGCTTTTTGGCCATATTATCAGCAGCGCCTTGGACCGCACCCACACGCATGGATTGTATTCTGACAAAAATGCGCCGGAATCGGTATTCTGCCACCTATTGCAGCACCTGCAAGAGGATGAGAATAATATCCTCGAACTGCTTTCCTGTGAAAGCAGCGAGCTTTTTTTGCGGTACTTCAAAGACAGCTTGAATGAATTGATAGAGAATCAGTTCGTCAACCAAAACCGGAAAAATAACGCTGACCTTCCGCCGGATTTTTTAGTCAACCACATTTCCGGCAGCTTTGTGGAAATGGTGCTGTGGTGGATTAAAGGCCGAATGAAACAGACGCCGGAGGAACTGGATCGATATTTCCGGGCGGTTATTGAACCGATCTTGTAGCAAAAACAATTAAAAGCGTATAATGTTTCGATGTTTGATGACAGAATATAAATTGGGCAGACAGTTTCTGCCTAATTTAACCGGGAGGGTATTGTGAGAAATGAGGAAATGTGATGGCTAATGAAAATGAAATCATTATATTTCTGCAAAGAATCATAGTTTTTCGGACGGAAACAAAAGGATAGCCGCTGCCGTATTTTTATATTTCTGGATAAAAATAATGCTTTGTTTAAAAATGGAGAAAAATTGATTGATGATCATACAATTGTGGCTCTTACGATTATGATTGCGGAATCAAATCCGGAAGAAAAAGAGATGATGATAAGTGTTGTCATAAACTGTATGAAATAATATCTTTCAGATACTACTCACTACACCACAAGAGGAAAGGACATAAGAGATATGATAAAAATACTATTCATCTGCCACGGAAGGATTTACTGTTCAGAATAAAAAGTCTCAAATCGTCTTAAATACTTCTATAAATAGTAGTTCTTATGTTTCATTCTCAATTTTAC
>CALWRE010000123.1 GCA_944383835.1 uncultured Lachnospiraceae bacterium
AGGCATTACCAAATTTGGAGACTCCCTGTTAAGAACCGGACAAATGCTGGGCTATCTGGACCACTTTATCGAGCTGATCCGTCTGCCGGACGAACAGGAGCAGAAGGAGGGCCTGCCTTTTGAGGGACCGGTGGAGAGCATACAATTCGACCATGTGGATTTCACCTATCCGGGAAGCCAGAAAAAGGCGCTGACAGATATCTCCTTTACGGTAAACAAGGGAGAGAAGATCTCGGTGGTCGGCGTCAACGGAGCGGGCAAGAGCACGCTGATCAAGCTTTTGTGCCGTCTGTACCGGCCCGACAGCGGACGCATTCTGGTAAATGGCCGCGATATTTTTTCCTATGAATATAATTCTTATATGCGGCAGGTGGCCGCAGTCTTTCAGGACTATCGCCTCTTCGCCTTTACCATCGGGGAAAATATCAGCTGCCGGGAGAAGGGAGAGGACAGAGAACACATTATCCGGCTGGCGCAGCAGGTGGGGCTGGGAGAGAAGCTTTCCTCTCTGCCGGATGGAATCGACACTTTGCTGGGCAAGGAGTATGACGAGGCGGGAACGGAGCTGTCCGGCGGGCAGGAACAGAAGGTGGCCATTGCCAGAGCTCTCTATAAGGACGATTCGCTGATTATCCTTGACGAACCTACCAGCGCCCTGGACCCGCTGGCGGAGGCGGAGATTTATGAGAACTTTCATGATCTGGCGGGAGGCAGGACGGCCTTCTATATTTCCCATCGTATGTCCTCCAGCCTGTTCTGCGACAGGATTCTGGTAATCGACGGCGGAAGGGTGGCGGACTTTGACAGTCATGAGAAGCTGATGAAAAAGGATGGCATGTACCGGCGGCTGTTCCAGACTCAGGCGGATAATTACGCCGGCTGAGCCGGCTGCGCGGCAATCACAGTCAAAGACGGGGCCCCGGTCTGATTCAGAGACCGGGGCCGTACTGTTATGTATCTGATTATTCTGTTTCAAGTAAATGCGCCGAATTATTTGCGGTGCATCGAGAAGGAATCCAGATCCACGTGTTCGTTCAGGTTCTGCCAGATTTCGCGGTCATCGGCCTGAGCAAGCAGAGCCTGGCGATCCTTCCTGGCGTCAAACTCACACTTGGCGCAGCCGGGGCCGGATACGCAGCCGCCTTCGCAGGCCATGCCTTCCACAAAGTCGGCGGGCAGCCGGCCGGCCTTTAGAAGCATCAGAGCCTTCTTGCATTCGGCCGCTCCGTTGCAGACCATGACATTGACGTCGGCCACGCCGTGTTTCTCCTTCATGGCCTCCAAAACAGCCGCGGTAACGCCGCCGGAACCGGCGAACTTCTTGCCGTAGATGCTGCCATGCTGGATATTTTCTGCTTCGGGGGTGAGCACAATATTTCTGGCCTCGAACATGCACTGCAGCTCATTGTAGGTCAGCACGTAGTCGGCGTTGCCGTCCAGAGAGAGATCCAGGATCTCATCTTTTTTGGCTACGCAGGGACCGATAAAGACGGTGATGGCCTCAGGGTCCTTGGCCTTGACCATACGGGAAACGGCGCACATGGGCGATACGGTGGTGGATACATTAGGCATCAGAGTCGGGAAATGCTTCTTCACCATATTGACGAAGGCAGGACAGCAGGAAGTGACCTTTTTCTCCCCCGCCTTGTAGGCCTCGGCCCATTCGTCGGCCTCGAATGCGGCTGTCAGATCTCCGCCGAGAGCTACTTCCACCACATCGGCAAAGCCCAGCTCCTTGATGCCTTTGGCCAGGCTTCCCATGGTAATGCCCTTTCCAAACTGTCCTTCGCCGGCGGGGGCGGGCAGAGCCACCACTTTCTTGCCGGAGCGAATCAGGTTGATTACGTCCACCATAAAGCTGCGGGTGCCGATGGCGCCGAAGGGACAGGCCTCGGTGCAGGCTCCGCACTGGATACATTTCTTCTCGTCGATTTTCACGATGCCGCTGGCCTCATCCCAGCTGATGGCATCCACAGGACAGGCTCTCTTGCAGGGACGAGTCAGATCCACGATGGCATGGTAGGGGCAGGCCTGATAGCATTTGCCGCACTCTTTGCATTTGTCCATGTTGATATGGGCCCGGTCCTTTTCCATGGTGATGGCGTCAAACCGGCAGACAGACTGACATTTCTTGCTGACGCAGCGGCGGCAGTTGTCGGTCACCTGATAGTGGCCCAGCGTACATTCCTCGCAGGCCGAGCTGATGACCTGGACGATATTGGCGTCGTTTTCGGCGCCGGGCGCTTTACCCTCGGCCATACGGATTCTCTGACGGATGATCTCTCTTTCCTTGTAGATGCAGCAGCGGAAATTGGCCTTGGGGCCGGGAATCATCTCAAAGGGCAGGTTTTCCTTTTTCTCATCCAGGGTGCCTTCGTAGGCCAGGCGGGCAACCTCGCACAGCACGGCATCCTTGATGCTAGTGATATTGTCGTTTTGATTCAGACTCAGCATTTCTTTCTCCTTTTATTATACGGTGATGTCCGCTCTTTTGCAAAATTGCCCGGCTGGGCTTTTCGGGCGGACTTTTCCGCTTATTGTATCAGAAATAAGTCAGGGTGACTCGTTTTCCCATCTTTTCGACGGCGGTTTTCAGCTGATCCACCAGAGTCTGGCGGATTCCCAGGTCAAAGGGAAGATCCGGGTTCTGGTGAGCCATATTGACAGCCCGGCCCACATAGAGATAG
>CALWRE010000124.1 GCA_944383835.1 uncultured Lachnospiraceae bacterium
CGGAAGAATGCGGGGCTGTTATCATACAGAGGGAGGGACGAGATGAGTTCAATATCATTGAAAAATGTGAAAAAAGCCTATGGAAACGAAGTGGTGATCGAAAATCTCAATCTGGAGATTCGTGACGGCTCCTTCACCGTGCTGGTGGGACCGTCCGGCTGCGGAAAATCCACCACTCTGCGTATGATTACCGGCCTGGAGACGGTGACGGAGGGAGATGTGCTGATCGACGGGCAGAGAGTCAACGATGTGGCGCCCGGCAAGAGAGATATCTCCATGGTGTTTCAGAATTATGCTCTGTATCCTACTATGACGGTAGAGGAGAATATTGAGTTTGGCCTGGTCAATAAGAAGGTTCCCAAGGATGAAAGAAAGAGACGGATTCACGATGTATGCGAGATTGTCGGCCTGACCGAGTACCTGAAAAGAAAACCGGCCAATTTATCCGGCGGCCAGCGCCAGAGAGTGGCCCTGGCCCGCGCCATGGTTAAAGCCCCCAAGGTTTTTATGATGGACGAGCCCCTCTCCAATCTGGACGCCAAGCTGCGGGCGCAGATGCGTGTGGAGCTGATCAATATGCATAAGAGAATGGGAACCACCTTTGTCTATGTGACCCATGACCAGGTGGAGGCCATGTCCATGGCGGATGATATCGTGCTGATGGATAAAGGAAGGATTGTGCAGCAGTCTGGCCCCAAGGAGCTGTACCATAATCCTAACAGCATCTACACCGCCCAGTTTGTCGGAACCCCCCAGACCAATATCCTGGACGGCCGCCTGCCGCAGGGGATGAAGCTGGGCTTCCGTCCGGAGAAGGTGCGGCTGCATACCATGGAAGAGGGGGAAGGAATCAATATCCCTGCTTCGGTGCAGACCAAGGAAATGCTGGGTTCCGAGATTATTTATTCCCTGGATACGCCTTACGGTGTCATTATGTGCAAGAGCGAGGATGACGTGGAAGACGGGGCAATTTTGATGGTAGGAGTAAAATTCGACAGCATGTATCTGTTTGGGGCGGATACAATGCGGCTGCCCTTTGGCGAGGAAGAGAAAAAAGCGGTTGCCGCAGCCTTTGGGGAGGGGAAAGCATGAGCAGAGAAAAAACGGCTGTACGGCCGGCCTATGGAAAGAATGAAAAGCGCGAACGGCTGATGGGATACATTCTGGCGGCCCCTGCGGTAATCCTTCTGGTGGTTTTCACCGTTTACCCTCTGAT
The DNA here is from genome assembly GCA_944383835.1 of uncultured Lachnospiraceae bacterium. Taxonomy (GTDB): domain Bacteria; phylum Bacillota; class Clostridia; order Lachnospirales; family Lachnospiraceae; genus RGIG7193. The sequence goes on from CALWRE010000124.1 coordinate 1,217, forward strand.
TTACCTGATTTACCGTTCCCTTTTCGGAGGCAACCTGATTGCCAAGGATCCGGATTTTGTGGGCATTGAAAATTACCAGACGCTGTTTGAATCGGAGGATTTTCACAAGGTCCTCACCAACACGCTGGTCTACACGCTGATTACGGTGGTGCTGACCATCGTGCTGGCGGTGATCATCGCCTCCTGGCTTCACTCCAAGAGGAACCGAAAGCTGAATGATATTACCCAGACCTTTATCTTTACGCCTCATATCATTTCAGTGGTTTCGGTGTCTACCCTGTTTTTATGGCTGATGGACTCCAAAATGGGATTTTTAAATTCCGTGCTGAACGCCCTGGGCTTTGACTCCTATACCTTTTTGGCGTCCCCGGATACCGCCCTTTTCTCCATTGCCCTGGTGATGGTGTGGAAAGGACTGGGATATTACGTATTGCTTATTATGGCGGCTTTGCAGAATATTCCTTCCAATGTATATGAGGCGGCGGAGATCGATGATACGCCGAAGCTTCGCACCTTCTTTAAAATCACCCTGCCGATGATTTCGCCGACGATTCTGTTTACTTCCGTGGTTGCGACGATTTCCTCGTTTAAGGTGTTTGACAGCGTGAGCATTATGACCGGAGGCGGACCGCTTAATTCGACCAATACGCTGGTCTACTATATTTATGAGTATGCTTACCGTTACGGCAAGCCGGGACAGGCCTGCGCGGCCGGCGTGATCCTGCTGATTTTTGTCTGCGCCATTACGTTCCTGCAGTTTAAGGTCAGCAAGAAGAGAGTGTATTATCAATAAGGAGGCGAGAGCATGAAAGAGAGAAACAAGGTCCTGGATGGCGGCCTGAACATCCTGGATATAGTGGGAAAGCTGGTTTTGATCGTGGTCATGGCTTTTCCCTTCTTTTGGATGATCAGCACAGCGCTGAAAACCCTGGGGGAGACCCTTTTGTATCCCCCGTCGCTTTTGCCGGAAAGTCCGCAGTGGAGCAATTTTGCCGAGGTGTTTAAAACCATACCGGTAGGACAGTATCTGGTCAACTCCCTGATCGTCTGCGTCAGCGTGGTGCTTTTGCAGTATCTGATTATTGTGCCGGCGGCTTACAGCCTCTCCAAATATGATTACAAGGCAAAGCCTCTGGTTTTCGCCCTGGTAATGCTGGGACAGATGATCCCGATGCAGATTACCTTCCTGCCGATTTATTTTATGTTCAGCGATCTGGGGCTGATGGATACGTATGTAGCTTTGATCATTCCCTTTATTTCCAATCCTTTCGGTATTTTTATGCTGCGTCAGTATTTTCTGCAGGTGCCGTCGGAGGTAATCGAGGCGGCGAAACTGGACAATGCCAGCGACATAAAGATCATGTTCAAGGTTATGATGCCCATGGTGCGGCCGGCCCTTGTAACGATCGGCCTGCTGTCCTTTATCTCCAACTGGAACAATTATTTCTGGCCTCTCATTATGACCAGCCAGGATGCTTACCGGACGCTGCCCATCGGAATCGCTCTGCTAAAGGATGCGGACACCCTGCAGCGCTGGAATATCATTATGGCAGGTAATCTTCTTCTGGTACTGCCCATGCTGGGACTCTATGTGGTGGCCAGCCGGAAGATCCGCAATGCCTTTGTATATTCGGGCATCAAATAAGGAGGAAGCGCGATGCGGCGGTTGTTTATCTTATCGGTGGATTCTCTGTTTTACGACGATATGGATTGGCTGCGGGAGTGCCCGTATCTCTATGAAATTCTGCAAAGGGGCTCCCAGGTGAAACGGGTGCGGTCGGTGTATCCGGCCATGACCTATGCGGCCCATGCGACGATGCTCACCGGCTGTTATCCCGACGTCCACGGGATTTACCACAATGAAAAGGTGCAGGTGGATAATCCCCATCCCCAGTGGCACTGGCGGCGGGAGGAGCTAAAGGTCCCGACGCTGATCGACGCGGCGGTCCCTCTGGGATACCGGTTCTGCGTGGTAAACTGGCCTGTGACCGGCGCAGATCCAAACATTGCCTACAACATTCCGGAGATCTGGTCCGATGATCCGGCGGGGGATTCCCGCCCGCGTTTCCTGACGGTCTGCTCGCCGGGAATGGAAAAGCTTTATGACAAATACCGCTATCTTTTGCGGTGGAAATATCAGCCGGAGCTGGATGAATTCGGCGTGCAGTGCTTGCAGGAGGTGATAGAGGCCCACCGCCCGGAGGTGGTTATGCTCCATCTGTCCTATCTGGATCATGCCAGGCATGGCCATGGAGGCTTTTCACCGGAGGCGAAGGCGGCTCTTCTTTCCTGCGACGAGCGTTTTGGACGGATTGTCCGCCAGCTGAAAAGGCTGGGGCTTTACGAGGAGACGGATTTTGCGGTGGTGGGCGATCACGGCCATCTGCCGGTGAAGCAGGTCTTTCATCCCAATGTAATTCTGCGGGAGAGAGGGCTGATCGAGCTGGCGGAGGACGGAAGCGTCAAAAGCTGGAAGGCCTATTGTCATTCGGCAGGCTTATCCTGCCATGTGGTCCTGCACGATCCGGCGGACGAAAAAGTCCGCAGCCAGGTCCTGGAGATTTTAAATGAACTGGCTGCCGATGAAAAATACGGCTGCGAACAGATTCTTGATAAAAAAACACTCCGGGAAAAATGGCATCTGGATGGACCGTTTGAATATGCTGTCGAGGGAAGGCCGGGCACATCCTTTGGAAATAAGTGCGAAGGCGAGCCGATTCAGCCGACGGATAACAGCGATTACAAGCTTTCCGTATCGGCTCACGGGCATCTGCCGGTCAAGGGACCTCAGCCCACCTTTTATATGGCTGGCCCCCATATCTGTGCGGGGCTGACCATGGAGGAGGGACGTCTCATCGACGAAGCGCCTACCTGGGCCGCTCTGCTGGGAGCGGCGATGCCGCAGGCCCAGGGGCGGGCGCTTACCGAACTGATACGGCAATAAAGCAGCCGAAGAAACAGTGAGCTGTACAGAAGGATATACAATGGAATGAGAACCCTGCTGCTTTGTCAGGGCTCAGATATAAATTAAGAAAGAGAAACAAACACAAAAAACAAAAGGAAAAAGGAGAGAAACTATGAAAAAGTGGATCGCAATTTTATTGTCCATGGCTATGGCGATGACGCTGCTTGCAGGCTGTTCCGGCGGCGGTGATGAGACGCAGGGGACAGGCGCGCAGGGGGCAGCTCCGGAAGGAGCGGTGACCATCGAATTCTGGCACTCCATGGGAAGTACGACCGGCGAGCTGATTCAGGAGATCGTAGACGAGTTTAACGCTTCTCAGGACGAGGTCTACGTAGAGGCCATTTATCAGGGGGACTATACCACCGCTGGCACCAAGCTGCAGGCTGCCGTTTCCGGCGGCAATGCGCCTCATGTAGCGCAGATCGAGATCACCCGCGTAGGCATGTATGCTTCTGCCGGCGTGCTGCTGGATCTGCTGCCCTACGCGGAAAATGATCCTGAATTTGACCTGGACGCCCTGTATCCCGGCGTGATGGACTATTCCTACTATGAGGGACAGCTGGTATCCCTGCCCAACGGCAGAAGCGTGCCGGTACTGTACTACAATGTGGATGCGCTGACGGAGGCGGGCTACGACCACGCCCCTGAGACCTGGGATGAGATGCGGGAAATGGCCCTGGCTATGACCGGCGACGGCGTTTACGGCTATGGCTGCCCTCTGGGCGATTCCTGGTACTATCTGGCCCTGATGCTGACTGCGGGCGGCCAGGTATATAATGACGAAGGCAACAACATCGGCTTCCATGACGAGTCCGGCACCAAGCCTCTGCAGCTGTGGCTGGATATGATCGAGGACGGTTCCCTGTATCTGCCGGAGGGTGACGACTATGCTTCCAACTCCGCCCTGCGCAATGCCTTTATGGCCGGCGTCTGCACAATGACGATGCAGAGCTCCGCTCAGTACAGAAGCCTGGTAGACAACAGCGATTTCGAGGTGGGCGTTGCCTATATCCCGAAGGATGTGACCTATGCGGCCATTCCCGGCGGTTCCAATCTGGTAGCCTTCTCCGGCATGAGCGAAGAGGAAGAGGAGGCCGTATGGAAGTTCATGAAGTATATGTGCAGCGGTGATGTGGCGGGCAAATATGCCGCCGGCACCGGATACCTGCCTACCAGCGACGCGGCCCTTAATTCCGATATCTATCAGGAGATGCTGGCCCAGTACCCTTATCTGGATGTGGCGGTGGAACAGCTGGATTACTTTGTGGAAATGCCCTTCGACGAGAGCTATACGGAGATCAAGGACAATGTAGTCGGAAAGTATGTGCAGGAGTGCATTATCGGCGGCATGTCTCCGGAGGAGGCCGTAGAGCATATGTACGAAGAGGCGGGAGCTTTCTACGAGTAACTAAGGACGAGCGCTGCAGATGAGAAGCAGGCGCGAAAGCCGTATCTCATCGTGCCGCCCATAAGAGATAGCTCATGCAAAAGAGGCCCTTGCCGCGGATATCTGCCGCGGGAGGGCCTCTTTAGAATGAAAACGCGGTGCATAGTCTCTTCGGGTCAGGTTTTCTGCGGCATTTTGCCTTTGTGCTCACGGAATTCCGCCGGCGTACAGCCTTCCTTTTCCGTGAAAATCTTAGTAAAATGGCTCTGGCTGTAGTAGCCGACTTCCTCCGTGATTTCCTTCACGGACCGGTCGGTGCCAAGAAGGAGCTTTTTGGCTAAGGCCAGACGCAGGCTGGTGAGGTAATCCGTGAACTTGATGCCCAGGCGTTTTTTGAGAAGGGTACTCAGATAATTGGGCGTAAGGTCAAATTGGGCGGACAAATCGGAAATGGAGATATTGCGGGTAAAATTCTGCTCCACATAGGCCAGGACAGTATCAATCTTATCCATGTTTTTACGCTGTCCCATAAGGTTTTTTTCAGCCTTCAGCAGCGCCTGCTTCAGGCTGAGCGGATCGGCGGGAATGGAAGAAGGGCTGTCTGTCACGGCCTGAAGGAAAGAGGCCAGGTGGACAAGCTGCTGCTGCAGGATCTTTTTCAGCGACGGAATGAGGCGGGCGCAAAGCGATACATAGGAGGTGTATTGCTGGCTGAAATAGCAGTCCCGCAGGTTTAACCACTGCTCGGCGGCCTCCATATCCGCTGGCGCGGGTTCGGCCATCGCGGACAGATCATAGCGGATGCGGGTGCCGGTAAAAACGCGCATGGGGGACAGGGCGAGAATACGATGCAGCTGAGAGGATATTTTCGCCGGGTCATGGCAGACGGAGGAGACAAATACGGAGATGCCGCAGGGGTAATCTTTTTTAGGAATACTGCCCAGTATCTCATAGATCCATCCCGGTTCCGGAGCATAGACAAGGAGCAGCGTTCCTTCCCGGCAGGGGAGGGATAGGATACGGGAATGGCTGGCTGTTACAAAAGGAGGTACCCAGAACAGCACTTCTTCTCTGCTGCTGTCGCAGGTTATCAATACGACGGCAGTATGGTAGCCATCGGCGTAGAGATAGCTCACATCGCGGCGGTGAAGGGCGCTTTCCAGCCAGCTGCGGAAACTATCGCGGATCTGTTTTTCCTGGGCAGCCTGTTTTTCCCGCACCTGGGAAATAACCCGGCCCAGATCCTCCGGCGAAAGGGGCTTGAGCAGGTACTCCGTAACGCTCAGGCGTATCGCCTCCCTGGCATATTCAAATTCACTGAAGCTGCTCATGATATAATAGCTGACCTGGGGCCAGCGTTTTCTTGCCGAGGCGATGGCTGCCAGTCCATCTGTTCCGGGCATGCGGATATCCACCAGGGCGATATCGATGGAGGGATTATCTTCCATGCAGGAGAGCATCTCGGAGCCGTTATAGGCATGAAAAATCTCCAGCTGCGCCTCCTCGATCTGCCGCAGGCAAAATTCAATGGAGACGTGGATCAAAGGTTCGTCGTCAACGATCAGAAGCTTCATAACCGATTTCCTCCTCTGGAATAGTGATTTCCGCCCGCGTAATTTCCTCGCGGCGGATATGCAGCACAGCTTTTTTCGCCCACATTTTAAGCCGTTCGCGAACATAGTAGAGTCCTACCGAGACCTTGCGGGAGGCTCCGGCAGGATTTACAGCGGGAGGTTTGGACTCCGGCTCAGGGTGGAAGGCCGTGCGTGCTGCCTCAGCGGATTTGCGCTCCAGCTCTGCAGGATCGAAGCCGACTCCGTTGTCCTCCACCAAAAGATGCAGCAGGCCGTCCTGCAGGAAGATGCGGACAGAGCAGAGGCAGGGCTTTTCACTGGGTTCTATGCCGTGGATAATGGCGTTTTCTACCAAAGGCTGCAGCAAAAGCCTGGGGATATGGACGGGGCGCAGCGCATCAGGGCATTGGAGCTCATAGGAAAGCCTGTCGCCAAAGCGCAGCTTTTGCAGCTTCAGATAGTCCTCGATGAAATCAAGCTCTTGTCCCAGTGTGGTGTAGTATTCCCGGCTCAGCACATAGCGGAGCAGATGAGCCAGGCTGTAGAAAGCAGAGTTTAGTTTGTTCCTTTCGCCGATCTGGTTCAGGCTGATAAAGCAGTAGATGGTATTGATCAGAAAATGGGGCTGGATCTGGGAACGCAGGGCATAGAGCTCTATGGATTTCTGCTGGATGGTCATCAGATATTCTTTTTTGATTTTTTCATTGAGCTTTTCAATCATCTGATTGACAGAGATTCCAATCTGATTAAATTCTTCCACTTCCACCAGGGAACAGCGTACATCCAGATTCCCTTGCTCCAGCTGGGAAAAGGTGGAGAGCAGATTGTGGGCGGCGTGGGAGATCCAGCGGTTATACCGGCGAAACAGGAGGAAGGCCAGGCAAAGTCCTACCAGATAGATGCAGACGGAGCTGAAAATAAGGGAGGCCGTGTGGCGGCCGATGTCATCCAGGGAATAGACGACATGGACAGTCAGCGGAAATCCTTCCATGGCGGTGCAAAGGCTGTTCCAGCGGCTGCCGTCGTAGAGAAAATCCCCGTCTGCCTGGACGTCGGCAAGAGCCTGGGAGGTCAGCGGTTTGCTGGAGTAAATCAGCTCCCCATATTCGTTGGTCAGCAGGACAAAGGAGTTGTACAGCAGATTCATATCTGTAAGCTCTATGTCAAAATGGCGGGAGTTCAGGTTCAGGATAACCAGATTTATCTGGTCGGGCTGCCGCAGGTTTCGGATTTTGCGGGTAATAAAGAAGGAAGAGGTGTCGATGGTTCCTCCGTCATCTGTGCCAGCCTCCATAGCGCTTAAAGGGGTGAAGACGGGGCTCCCGTCCCTTGCCAGGGTGCGCTCATACCAGGGCTGCTCCTCCATAACCATATTGGTGGGAAAATACCAGAGCTCATGGTAGAGAGACTGATACAGATATTGGCCGTCCGACCAGATAATCAGATCGGAGATATCGGAGTGGGAATAGGTGGTCAGACTAAGCAGAGCCTCCATTTCCGACTGAAAGTCGTTGACTTCGTTCAAATAATCGGCATCCTTCGGGCTGATAGAATCCTGGGAGGAGAAATAGCTGTGATAGTATGGCGCTCCGGTGATGGTGCCAGTTTCATCCAGATAGGAATGGACGTAGTCGTTGATCAGATTCATGGACACCTGCATCTGGTCTACGGCTGTGCGGCGGTAAAGCCGGTCGAAGCGCAGGCACAAAAGGGCGGTGATGAGAATGGTCGGAATCAGTGTGCTGGCCAGAAAACAGATCAGCAGACGGTTTGATATGGTGTTTCTCCTGGAAAGGGCGGCCGGCTTTTTCATCTCATGTACCTCGCGATTTATCTTGGGAATTCCAGCATGCTTCGTACTTTATTATAAACCAGGGCAGGGTGTTTTTTCAATTGCATCGTGAAATATTGAAAAGACAGTGATACAAAATTGCAGCTGCCTCGTCTATTGTTTTGGATAGTCTATTCAAACCACAAATAAATATAGAGGAGGACAGACAAATGAAGGATGCAGAGAAAGAAACAAAGAGATTGCTGAGACGGTTGGGTGCCGACGGCACTTATCTGGGCTTTCTGTTTACTGCTTACGGCGTTGCCAAGGTTATGGAAGAGCCGGAGCTTCTGACCCATATCAGCAAGGGGCTGTATGTGGATTTGGCTGCGCATTTTCATGTGAGCACAGGAAGCGCCGAGCGCAATATCCGTACAATCCGGCAGCTGATCTGGAGGAGGGCGGAACCGGAGCTTCTGCGGGAAGTGTTTCCGGGTTCGCCGGAGAAGGAACCTGCAAATGCAGAATTCATCCGTGCAATTGTGGAATATTTGAGGCGGGAGCCTGAGCGGGAATGAGCGCCTCCTGACGCCTCTCGACATTTTTCGACGCTTCGTGTCGAAATTTGCGAATGTTTCCTCTTGCATTGATGGTGAGAATTGTCTAATTTTATAACTGACAGGGGGTAGAACCGAAAACAAATCAAAGAAAAGAGAGTTGTTCTTTGGTTACGGGGAGAGCATAAGCGGTCGAGCAAAAAAGATCAAATTATGAAGTTGGAGGGTCTACAAATGACAGAAGTTGAAAAAGAAACACAGAAATTATTGCGCCGCCTGGGAGCCAACGGCTCCTATAAAGGCTTTTGGTTCGTCAGCTATGGAATTGTCCGGGTTATGGACGAATCCGAACTGCTGACGCATGTATGCAAAGGCCTGTATGTCGAGGTGGCAGTGCATTTTCATGTGAATGTCGGCTGTGCGGAGAGAAATATACGCACAATCAAGAATTTGATTTGGAAAAATGGAGACCATGAGCTGCTGAATGAAATTTTCGGAAGAGAGCTGGAGGAAGAACCCAGCAATGCTTCTTTTATCGACGCCCTTTCCGCCCATGTCCAGGAAATCTGTTCGGGCGGCGGACGCATAGGAGGATGATGATCCAAAGCCGGAGGCGGCCCGCAGGAAAAACTGTCGGGCCGCCTCCGGCTTTGGCTTGACACCTATTTCCGCTCTTGATAGAATGGGCCTATCTGGAAAAGGAGCGGGTGAAATGAAAAACGCGAAAAATGAAAGAGGAAGGCGCGGGACGGGACAGACAGGCATTTTTCTGCGGCCCTGCATATGGTCCGGAGTTTTTGCCCTGGTTTGCCTTCTGCCCTTTGCCTCGAAATGGATTTGGAAAAGCATATCGATTGATACGGAGATGATGATCAATACGCCGCAGCGCATGCTGACTTCCTGGCTGTATCATGAGAGGCCGGGGCTGGTGGTCAGCAAATACCTGTTTGGGCAGACGTCTTTTCATTATGGTATTGAAATTGCGGGGACGATTCTGTTTCTGACGCTTTTCGCCGTTCTGCTGGCGTGGGCGGCGAAACGGCTGGAGCTGCCTGCAAAATGGCCGAATCCTTTTGTATGGATTTTTCCCCTCCTGTTTCTGACGCATCCGGCTTTGACGGAGCAGCTGCATTTTCTGCTGCAGAGCATGGAAATTGCCTGGGCCGTACTGCTGTGCCTGGTGGCCTGCCTGCTGGCCTGCTCGGCGCTGTGGAAAAGGCAGTGGCTGCGGCTTGTGTCCGCGCTTATCTTAATGGCCTGGAGTTTTTCTTCCTATCAGTCGCTGATGGGGCTGTATATTGCTCTCTGCGCCGGTTTATATCTTTTGACCTTTGACCGGTATCAGGGGGAAGGGCGAAAAGCAGCCTTTTGGTGGAAGCTTGCCCTTCTGCATGTGCTGGTATTTGGGGCCGGTTTCCTTTTGAGCCGGGCGGCGGCCATAGCCGGTCTTTATATATCCACCGGTTCCTTTCAGTCTACGGCCTATGTCTCCGGCATGATAAAATGGGGGACCCAGCCGGCGACCCAATGCCTGCGGGAGTTGTTCTCCTACGGCAGGCAGATTCTCCTGGGCCAGGGACCGCATTATACCCTTGCTTATTTGGCTGCGGCCCTGGGTACGCTTCTGACGCTGGCCTGGCAGTATGCCCTGCGAAAGAAAACAGGGGAAAAAGCGCCGGCCGGTTCGTCGGCTTACTGGATTGCCGGCGTGATATTGTATCTGTCCCCTTTTTTGCTCCCGCTGTATCTGGGGGGAGCGGATCAGGTGAGGGCGCAGTTAGCCCTGGCCTTTGTCATTGCCTTTGGCTGGTGCTATTTGATTCTGCTTTTAAGGAGGATGCTTTTAGGAAGGACGGCGGCTGCGGGGCGGCCTGCCCGTTTCTCCCTGTTCTCCATGCGGTCAGCTTTTCCCGCCGCCTGCCTGCTTGCCTGCCTCTTCGGCATCCTTCAATTTGGGCAGACCGTTCGCCTGACTTATACGGCCTATGAGGTATACCGGCAGGAGTGCGAGGTCAGCCGGCAGATCGCGGAGGCCATAGAGCAGACCGGGGTGCCGGAGGATGCCAAGGTTCAGTTCGTGGGCCGCCTTTCCCCTGCCCTCACCGAAAATATGGTGAGGGGAGAGACGATCGGCTGGTCTTTTTACGAATGGGACGCGGAAAAAGCATACGGTTCATCCGAACGGATTCTGGGATTATGGCAGACCCTGGGCTATGAGTATCAGTTGATTTCGCAGGAGGAGGCAGCCGGCGGAATGGAACGGGCAGGGACTATGCCCTGCTGGCCGGAGGAAGGCTCCGTCACCTGGGATGGAAGCACCGTGATCGTCCGCCTGTCCTGAGCCGATAAAGAAACAGAATAAAATAAAAAGCGAAAAAAATAAAAAAAATTTGCCGAAGGCTGTTACAAATCAAGATTCTGTGCGTCTTAATTATTGAGAGGTGTCTTGAAATCGTATGCAGTTTGCGGTATGCGGCAAGTGCTTCGCTTGAAGCAAAATCAGCCTGCGGCTATCTTCATAAGATGTCATTTTGCGCAGTGTGTTAATGTATCAATGTATCAATGTATCCAGTGTGTTAATGTATCAGAACCTTATAAACAACCTATGAAAGCTAGGGGGATCTGCTATGATATACGGAAGAGATGAAGCTTTAGACGATGAAGAGGCAAAGCGAATTATTGAGGAATTGTACGAAGTGGGGCATGGACTAGCCGATTATGCAGTCAGCCAGGTTCTAGGAAGTCAGGTGAGCAAGGACGAAAGGGAAGACCTGATACAGGAAGGATTCCTGCGGATGGTTCTCCATGTGGAATGGCTGAAGGAAAAGACGCTGGGGCAGAGGGTGTCCTACATGTTCACCGCAATGCGCAACGTGGCGATTGACGAGGGAAGGCGCAGGTCAAGGAATAAGATCCTTTATTCCATCGACAGCGATACCTACAAGTACATTGAATTCCCGTCCGACGAACCGACGCCGGAAGAGCTTTTTATGAGAGAGGCGCAAATGGAAGAGGACAAACGCCATCTCGATGAAGTTTTGGCCAGACTGGATCAGAGGGATCTAATGCTTCTGATCGATAAATACAGGAATGGCCTGAGCGATCAGGAAATCGGGCTGAGGCTGGGAATCAAAGCGAGTAATGTGAGAGTATATCTGTCCAGGGCGCGCCGGCGTGCGGCTCTGCACTATAAAGAGGTGTTGGATGAAGAAAGAAACGGACGGGCTGGAAGAAAACCTAACGGAAAGAAGAGATCAAAAGGAGTTTCAGGAATCTCTGATTCGGGCGATCCTGAGTGATGAGGAAGAGGACGAATACTGGATACGCAAGGCGGAAGAATTTGCGTTGGATCCGGATCGTTCCCCTACCGCAGAGCAGAAGGAAAGGTTCCAGCAAAAACTGAGCCGTGAGGTTCACATCCAGCAGAAGCGCAAGCGCCGTCAGCTGCGTTCCATACATCGGAAAAAACGGAGACGCAAAATCGTGCGCACCGCCGCTTCTATCGCAGCCGTTCTGGTTGCCAGTACGTTTATGATTCTCTACAATACCGTGGAAGGCTTTGCCGCCAGCGTGGATAATTTTCTCTCGGTCGTCACTCCTGAGGCACAGGAGTTGAGGATAACGGAGAAGACTGGCGGGGATATAGAGATAGATGCTTCGGAGTTTGAAGGGATGTATCTGCCAAGTTGGCTGCCAGATGGATACGAAATTTCTGAAGTGGAAATAGAGGATTCTTGGAGAACTATATTTTATAGAGATCAAGATGGTAATTTAATTACATTTTATATCTTTGCAAATACCAGTTCTATTTCTGTGGACAATGAGAATGTAAATTATTCTGCTTGTTATATACATGGCATACCAGCACGGATTATCGAAAAGGAAGGGAAATTGCGGATTATCTGGGAAGATTCCGTATATGCTTATATGATTATAGGAGATGCTGAAATACAGGAGGATTTAGTTACAATGGCGGAGGAGACGGCTATTGTACAGGAGGATGGCGAATGAAGTTAATTAGAAAAAGTCTGGCTATAATGTTAGTGGGAATTATGTTATTTTCTGTAACTGCTTATGCAGATGAAAGTGTTAAGACATCAGCTGTAACGGACTTACATATGGATGGCAACGAGGGAATAATGCCCATCTATACATATATTGATGTGATTACGGCGTCATTGAGCATTGATGAAAATGGACGCTGTACCTTTTCTGGGACTGTAACGGCATTGGATTATAGAATTAAATTGGAACTCTATCTGCAGCGCAGCTGGAATCAGATAGTCTGGGATGATATTATGGGAGCCATTACAACAGTGGATGAGAGTGGAGGCATGGAGTATCACAAGAATCTCGAACCGGAAGGCTATTACTATCGAGCAAAAGTGATAGTTAGCGTTCTTGACGGCAATGGCAACACAATTGAAACTGAGACAGTATATTCTTCCACAGAGCGCTACTAACCCACATATCTTTGAATTATAATTTCAACCTATAAATTTAAACTCCCCTGGTCCTTCCAAGGGAGTTTTTCTTATGGAATGGAAAAGATTCCACCAAAAGTTCAGCGTAAAGATTTAGTAAGGATTTTTCCGGGGGAAATGCTTGTCGTGGATGGGCGGATATGTTAGAATGTATCCGATATTATGAAGAATGACCGGAGGCGGAGATGAAGATTGCGGTAGCTGGAACAGGCTATGTTGGTTTGGTGACCGGGGTATGTCTGGCGGAGCATGGGCATCAGGTCACATGCGTGGATATAGATGAACAGAAGATTGCCAAGATGCAGCAGGGGCTCTCCCCGATTTATGAACCGGGGCTGGAAGAGCTGATGCATAAAAACCGGGACAGGCTGGTGTTTACCACGGATTTTTCCTCGGCCTACGCTGACGCCGAAGTGATCTTTATCGGCGTCGGGACTCCGGAAAAAAAGGACGGCTCTGCGAACCTTCGCTATGTGTACCAGGCTGCGGAGCAGATTGCGGAATCCGCGATGCGGGACTGCGTGGTGGTAGTGAAATCGACCGTCCCCATTGGCACCAATGAGAAGGTGGAGGAGCTGATTAAGAGAAAGGCCAGGCCGGGCGTGCGGCTTTCGGTTGCCTCTAATCCGGAGTTTCTTGCCCAGGGCACGGCGGTGCGGGATACCCTCCATGCTTCCCGGATTGTTATCGGGACGGAGGATGAAGAGGCCAGGGAGGTGCTGCGCCGGGTTTACGAGGGGTTTGACGCCCCGGTTCTTCTGACGAACCGCCGCAGCGCGGAGATGATAAAATATGCGTCCAATGATTTTCTGGCGTTGAAAATTTCCTATATCAACGAAATTGCCAATCTCTGCGAGATAGTTGGCGCCGATGTGGAGGATGTGGCCAAGGGAATGGGGTACGACAGCCGGATCGGGTCAAAATTTCTGCAGGCGGGGATTGGCTACGGCGGTTCCTGTTTCCCGAAGGATACGAAGGCGTTAAACTGGCTGGCAAGCTTTAATGACAACGAACTGAAGACGATCAAGGCGACCATCGAGGTCAATGAAAATCAGAAATTTAAGCTGATCAAAAAGGCGAGGCGGTATTACGATGATTTTCGGGGCTTGACGGTGGCCGTCCTGGGCCTGACCTTTAAGCCGGGAACCGATGATCTGCGGGAGGCTCCGTCCTTGGTCAGCATACCGATCCTGCTGGACGATGAGGCCAGGGTCCGCGCCTGGGATCCGGTGGGGGAGGAGAATTACCGCCAGTATTATCCGACGCAGATTGAATATTGCAGGAGTCCGCAGGAAGCCCTGATGCAGGCGGACCTGTGCCTGATTTTTACGGAATGGCCGCAGATCAAGGCTTTGACGCCGGCAGATTTCCGGGATAACATGCGCCGTCCCATTGTAATAGACGGCCGCAACTGCTATCCTCTGGCAGCCATGGAGGGGCAGGGGGTAATCTACGACAGCATCGGGCGAAGGACAATTGTCGAATAGATTTGTATGACAAAATCTGCCGTCTGTGTTATGATGACATGGACGGGAGGAAAAAGGGATGCAGGACAAAAAGCAGGGTTCGGTTGTTTCGATGGAACGGCTGCATAAAATTGTAAATTCCGGTCGGCTGTGCGGGCTGCGCACCGGCGGTGTTTTTGACGGCGGCCAGGTGGGAGAGGATGTGCCGGAGGGGGAATACACGCTCTGGATCCTTACGTATCTGGACGGCAGGACCGAGCAGGTATATACATTGGATTAAAGATGGAAACGGCAGGACAGGGGCTTTAAAGAGCAAATGAAATACAGATATCTGGGGATGGCTTATTGCTTTGGCAGCTATGCGCTGATTCCGCTGAAGCCGGAGGATGAGTGGGTGGCGGAAGGAATTGTTCGCTTTAATTTGTCGGCAATTTTGGCCGACAGGCGGGAACGGCCGGCGTTTTTTGATAAGAAGAATCTTTCTGTGGCCGCATATGCCGGCCAGGCCAGGGAGAAGGGCTGGCGGGCGGATGATGCCGCTATGGACAGGCCGGTGATTGCCGTCCAATATGGACCGGAAAGCTGGCGGGTAATCAGCGGCTGGGAGCGGATCGCCGCGGCGGCAGAACGGGGACAGGAATATTTATCCGCCGACTGCCTGCCTGCGAGCCAGGCGGTTCGGTATCTGGTGGATGAAAAGGATGTCAGAAGCTACATTGAATATTGGAATTTCCGGGCAGCTTATTGGGAACGGCGGGATCGGGTCGGCGGTTTTGCAGATGATCCGTCCGTCTATAAAGAGATTCGCCTGGATGCGGAGGCGGCCTGGGGAAAAATAACGGAGGCGGCGGAGGGCCGGGAAATAGAGCTGGCTGTCCGCTGGAATCGGTGGTTCCGCGTGCGGGGCGATGCGGGCAGGATTTTTATCGGCGAAGCCAGATATATGGAGCCGGCATGCCCGCTGACCTTTGACCGGATTGTCCGCAAAAAAGAATTCCTGGAGCTTTTCCCCCTGTATGAGGAGTGGGAAGCGGCCGCGGACGAAGATATAGTCCGCGAGAAGGCCAGAAGGATTACGATTAGCTATGAATATATTTTTGCTATGATTCGCCAGTTTGCAGTCAGCTGAAATTGTGCTATAATGGCCATAAAGCGGCGGGCGGCCGCGTATAGACGGGGCGTCTGTGAGCGAGATGAAACCAGATAAATATAGAAGCAGTATGGTGTTATAGGTACAGAGGAGAGACAGATGGGTATTATCAACAAGATCAAGGGAGCCGCAAAGGCGGTAAAGCTGTGGATCGCAGCCAATAAGCTGGGGGCCGGCATTGCAGCCGGAGTGCTGGTGGTGGGCGGCGGTGCTGCTGTGGCTCTGGGAGCCGGAACGCTGCCCCAGACGGCGTCAACGACGGAGGCGGTAAGCAATGCGGCAGAGCTGTCCACCGAAGAATTGGAGGCTGTCTATGAGGCGAACCTCCTGCGCGGAGAGCTGATGGGCCAGCCGGTTTTGGATGCGCTCTGGGAATCCATGGAACAGGAGCGCACCACGGCGGAAACCACGGAAGAGGAGACTACCGAAGAGGAGACCGAGGCGGAAAAGGAGACGGAAGAGCTGCCTGAGGTGGAGATACCGCCTGTGGTGGTTGCGCCGGTCAACGACGCGGAGGATGAACAGCCTCAGGACGACGGGGACAAGGGTACCTCCGAAGAAGTGGATATCAGTGATGTAATCAACAATGAAGAGAACAACAATTATGAAAACATCGCGGTATCCTACGGGATCGACGTTTCAAAATGGCAGGGTTCCATTGATTGGGCGCAGGTAGCGGCAAGCGGCGTGGAGTTTGCGATGATCCGCGTGGGCTACCGCGGCAATACTACCGGCGAGATTGTGATGGATCCCTATTTCGAGAGGAATATCAAGGGAGCCTTGGCTAACAATATCAAGGTAGGAATTTATTTCTATTCGCAGGCGATCAACGAGGAAGAGGCCTTGGTGGAAGCGGCCTGGGTAGTGAATGTTATTTCCAAGTATCAGATTACCTACCCGGTGGTCTATGACTGCGAAGGTTTGGGACAAAACCGAATCAAGGATGTGACGAAGACGCAGCGCAGCAAGAATGCGGCGGCTTTCTTGGATTATATTCGTAAGGCCGGCTATACGCCGATGATGTATGCCAGCAAGTACGGCTACAATAATAACTGGGATCTGAGTTATATTACCAACTGCAGATATTGGCTGGCCCATTATACGTCGGGCGGGTTGTCGACGCCCAGCGATTACTCCGGAACCTACCATATGTGGCAGTACACCAGCAAGGGCAGCGTGCCCGGTATCCGGGGCAATGTGGATATGAATATTGCTTATTTCAGCTATTCCAATACGCCGGATCCGGTGATTGGAACAGTGAATTATACGGTGACCGATGAAAATGGTTCCCCTGTGGCCGGGGCGACGGTGACGATGAAGGGGACGGCCAGCCGCAAAACCGTGACGGCCCAGACAGATGCCAACGGCGTTGCTTCCTTTGCCAATATGGTGGTGGATGATTATGCGGTGAGCGTTTCCGCTGTGCCGGACGGCTATAGATCGGTGGCAGAGTCCGCGACCAGCGTGAGCTTTGGCAAGGCGGAGAGCAGTTATTCCGGCAGCTTGAAGTTGAACCGTGTTACCAGCTCCAGCGTCCGTTATTACGTGATCGACCAGGACGGCGAGGCTGTTCAGGGCGTAACGGTTACGCTGAGCGGTAACGCCAAGGTGGGAGCCGCCGTCAGTGTGACGGCTGTGACCGATGCGTCTGGCTTGGCAGAGTTTAAGAACATTCCGCTGGGCACATATGAGGTTCACACCTCGGCGGCGCCTGAGGGATACAGCTTGTTGGAGCCGGTTGTAAAGGAAACGGCGTCGATAACCTCTTCGGGAGCGTATAACGGCTCACAGAAGCTCGTCGTGAATAAGGCGGAGGACCCCGCGGAGTCGGAGACTCCGACGGAGGAGACGGAGACGGATCCTTCCGGGACCACGGGAGCAACCGAGCCTGCCGAGACGACACAGCCCACCGAGCCCACACAGCCTTCGGAGTCAACCGAGACGTCCAGCGCGGCAGAGACATCTAGCGCAGCAGAGACATCCAGCGCAGCAGAGACCTCTACGGCGTCAGAGACAAGTCCGGAAGGGCAGGGAAGCAATTCCACCGGCGCGTCAGAGCCGTCGTCAACAGCCGCCCCTACTTCGGAGAACACACCTGAAAGTTCCTTGGGAGACTTTGTAGATCCGGGGAACCATGCAGAGTAACGTGAATAAAAAATAATATTTGATAAAAAATGACGATGGAATATGCCATCTATCCGCGGCTATAAAACGCCAAAAGTTATTCGGGGTAGATGGCATATTTTCTTTTGTTTACCGGATAAAAGGCAAAAACCGTAAAAAGGGAGTAAAAAAGCAATCGTAAAAAGGATTGCAATAATGTTTTAACTGTGTTACAATAAGCTTGCAAATCTGCATGCAGATCCACTTGCATCTATTTATTCTTCGGCATTCCATTGCCGTCGCAAAGCGTTTCCTGTTTTTTGCAAAAAGTTCTTTTGATGCGGGATGAAAGAGGGTGATTCCTATGATTTGATGTCAATAAATTGTAGGTTTACCAGACATATGGCGAATTGAATTGAAAAAAGACGGCAGATCTATTATACTATAGGCAGATCCGCATGCGGGCTTCTGCCGGAAGGGAACCGTACATGGGACAAAAAGATATTGATGAAAAACAGCTGCAGGCACATAACGATGTGTTTGCGGATATTGTTAATAGCTTGCTTTTTTCGGGGCGTCCTTTGGTAAAGGAGGATCAGCTGATAGACGGCCCCACCGGGAGCGGATATAAAGACGATACGGACAAAATGCGCTGGCAGGACCGCGACGTTACGAAGTTCTGGAGGGGCGAGAGCATTCAGATTGCCTTTCTAGGAATTGAAAATCAGACAGAGGTCGATCCGGACATGGTGATCCGCACGATGAGCTACGATGCGGCCAGCTACCAGATGCAGGTAAGGGAGAAAATACCCAATGGGAAGAAATATCCGGTGGTTACGCTGGTACTCTACTTTGGCATGAAGAGATGGAACGGGCCGAAGAAGCTGAGTGAGATGCTCACGGTAAGTGAAGAACTGCAGCCATATTTAAATGATTATCAGATGCATCTCTTTGAGGTCGCCTTTTTGACGGATGAACAGATTGAAGGGTTTCACAGTGATTTCCGCGTGGTGGCCGAATATTTCCGGAGTGTGCAGGATGGACGTGCATTTTCTGCGCAGAAGCTGAAGCATGCGGAGGATGTGATGCGTCTGCTGGCGGAGCTTACAAAAGACAACCGGTATTTGGAGATATTGGCGGAGGATTGGTTCAGGCAGAAAGGAGAGTTCTCGATGTGTGAATTGCTGGACAGGTATATCAAGCAGGGGGAAGAGATTGGGCGTGCAGAAGGTCGAGAAGAGGGCCGCGCTGAGGGTCGAGAGGAAGGCCGCGCGCAAGGACGTGCAGAAGGTCGAGCAGAGGGCCGCGCTGAGGGAGCTGTCAGCGGAGCCATTATAATGCTGCGGGAGTTAAACTACACAGAGGACGAAATCATAGAAAAGCTGGTTTCCACCTTCAACCTATCCCAGGACGATGCGAAAATGCGCGTGAAGGCCGGCTGAAAGCTCAACTTGAACAACCCCAGCTTTTTTGCTATAATGTGCACGTAAGCATCGAGCCGTGCGCGAAGAGGCGAGGGCGGGAGCCGCCATGCCGAAGGCATGAGCGGGCGAGCGCGTGAGCATCTACGCATAGGGCGAGAGCCCGAGAGCGAGCCGGAGCAAAGCGGAGGCGAGCTGCACGGGGAGATGCGAAAAGAGAGAGCCGTGCGCGAAGAGGCGAGGGCGGGAGCCGCCATGCCGAAGGCATGAGCGGGCGAGCGCGTGAGCATCAACGCGACGGCCCGAAGGGCCTAGTCCCTTTGGGGGCATAGGGCGAGAGCCCGAGAGGGAGGTCTCCATGAACTATCATATTGAATATGCAAAATATAAATACGGCTGTGTCACGGTGGTAGGCTGGCTGACCGGCAGCAGTGCGGATGTTCATACCAGCGTCTGGATTGAGGACGCGGGAGGAGCCAGGATCAGCTGCGAGACCTTGCGCACGGAGAGAGAAGATGTGCGAGAAACTTTGTTTCCCCAGGAGACGCAGTGCCTTTTCGGGTTTCGGATCAAATTTTCGGCTGAACCTGGAAAGGCCTATTTTTTGTGCCTGGGTGACGGGACGGAGATTCGCCGCCGCCGCATGACGCCGGAACAGATACAAAGGACAGGCTCCATTCCCGACAGCCTGAAGGCCAGGATCCGTTTGGCCGTTAAGGGTAAGAGGACGGAGACCGGCCTGGAGGAGAAGAGCCCTTATGACAGGGGAGGGATGCACCGCAGGAATCCGGCGGGGACCCGGCGCGATGTGAAATTCAGCATAGCTGTTCCCCTTTACAATACGGAACCGGAGCATCTGGCCGATATGCTGGAATCGGTGCAGAGCCAGACCTATGAAAACTGGGAGCTGTGCCTGGCGGACGGCAGTCCTGCGTCTATCCGGGAGACCTGCCGGAAGAGGGACGACGGCGTATCGAGGGCTATTACCGCTTTTTTAGATGATGCAAAAGTAAAATATGTTCATCTTTCAGAGAATAAGGGAATATCGGGCAACAGCAATGAGGCCTTTCGTCTGGCGGACGGGGAATTTGTGGTGATGCTGGATCATGATGATCTGCTGACCCCGGATGCCTTGAATCAGATGGCTGCGGCCATCTTGGCACATCCCGATCTGGATTTCCTTTACAGTGACAGTGACCTTACCGACCACGATGGGCTTACCTGCTATAATCCGCTGTACAAGCCGGATTGGTCGCCGGAAACCCTGCTCTGCGCCAATTATATCACCCATCTTTCCGTGGTGCGCAGGGAACTGCTGGAAAGGCTGGGCGGATTGAATCCTGCCTACGACGGGGCCCAGGACTGGGATTTATTCCTGCGTATCGGGGAGGCGACAGCGAAGATTTACCATATTCCCCAGGTTTTGTATCATTGGCGGGCAGCGGCAGGTTCCACGGCCCTGGATGTGGGGCTGAAGCCTTATGCCAGGAAGGCGCAGCTGCAGGCTGTCTCCGCTTATCTGAGCCGCAGGGGGATTCCGGGGAAGGCGGCCTTTGTGGATCGGGACAGTACCTGTATCCGCGTGGAGTGGGAGGCGAATCTTCCCGAGGCGGATGTGGTGATCCGCCGCCAGCCGGGAGTGGAGCTGGATCCGGAGGATACCGAGGAGCTGCGCCGTTGGGCTTCCCTGCCCGGCATGGGTGTGATCGGCGCGCGTGTGGTGAATGCCAGGGGAAGAATTGTATCCCAGGGGCTTCTTCTGGATGGCAGCGGTATCCGTCCGCTGTTTCAGGGGAGCTTTCCCGGTACGGCCGGTGTTTTGGGGCATACGGACTGGTACCGGGACAATGTGGCCGCGGAGCCTGTCTGCTATGCCGTATCCCGCAGGGTATGGGATCGGATCGGTCCGGTGGACGACCGTTTGGGCGATTTGGCGGTTATTGACCTTTGTCTTCGCGCCAGGGCCGCCGGCCTGCGCAATATGGTTACCCCCTTTGTCCAGGTGCAGGCAGAAGAGAGCATAGCCGACCGAGTCGCAGCCGCCGGGCAGGGTGCGTATCGGAAGCTGTATGCAAAATATCAGACAGGATATCAGACAGGAGAATCAGTATGAGGAGCATTCGTTACTATATAGACAAAGCGGAACTGCTAGAGCGTACCGCCCATCTGACCGGATGGGCGGTATCTATGGATGATTCTCGACTGGAAATTTCTGTAACGTGCGGTGGACATCCGATAGAAACCCTGGTGCGGTCCCTGTCCCGCCCGGATGCGAGCCGGGCTGTGTTTGGAGATGAGAGACAGGCGGACTGCGGTTTTGATCTGCGCTTTGCCTGTGAGAAGGGAAAGGTTTACGAAGTGGTCTTTTCCAATGAGAAAGGAAAGGCCAGGATCAGGATAACGCGGGAAGGGCTGGAAAAGGAGACGGGCAGGAGGCTCCTGCCTCTGCGGCGGATCCTGCGGATGACGACGCCTCGGATGGCGGTGGACGACCTGCGTTTTCTGCTGCGAAAGGGGCCTTTTGCCTGGAAACAGAGGCTGGTGCGCCGCTATGAGACGGATGAAAACAAATACCTGCGCTGGCTGGACGGACAGAGGACGGAGTTGGCGGAAAAGGCACGGAAGGATGTGGGACGCAAGCTTGATTATGGAAAGAATGGTCTGTCCCAGGAGTTTCCTACGGTCAGCATCATCGTGCCCCTTTACAATACGCCGCAGAAATATTATCTGCAGATGGTGGACTCCGTGCTGGGACAGACCTACGAAAACTGGCAGCTCTGCCTGGCCGACGGCAGCGACGATGGGACGGACCGCAAAAGCTGCCTGCCGGAGGACAGCCGAATCTGCTACCGGAAACTCCCACAGAATTTAGGCATCTCCGGGAACCTCAATGAAGCGCTGGCCCTGGCGGAAGGCCAGTGGGCAGCCTTTTTGGATCACGATGATATCCTGGAGGCGGAGGCCGTCGGGGAAATGGTGAAGGCAGCCCTGAAGGCCGGGGCGGATATGGTTTATTCCGATGAGGACAAGGTCTCCCTGGATCTGCGGCATTTTTATGAACCCCATTTTAAATCCGATTTCAATCCCGATCTTCTGCGTTCCACCAATTATATCTGCCATTTCCTGATGGTAAAGACGGAGCTTCTGGCCCGTGTGGGCGGATTCCGCCGGGAATTTGACGGGGCCCAGGACTATGACTTTGTGCTGCGGGCCAGTGAGCAGGCGGCCTGCGTGGCCCATTTGCCGCGGGTGCTGTACCATTGGAGAGCCCATCCCTCTTCCACGGCCCAGGATACGGACAGCAAGGGCTATGCCTGGGAGGCCGGGCGCAGGGCCATAGAGGAGCATTTAAAGAGGGTAGGGATCCAGGGGACGGTGGAGCAGACGGAGCGGCCGGGCTACTACCGGGTGCGGTATCAGGCGGACCGAAACGTCCGCATTTCCATCGTGATCCCCAATAAGGACCAGGCGGATACCCTGCGGACCTGCGTCGAATCCATCCGAGCGAGGACGGACTGGCCGGATTATGAGATATTGATCGTGGAAAACAACAGCACCACAGAGGAAATATGGGAATACTACAGAGAGCTGGAAAACCTGCCCCAGGTCCGCATCCTGCGCTGGCAGGGGGAATTTAACTATTCCGCCGTCAATAATTTCGGCGTCAGCCACGCGTCGGGAGAGTATGTGGTTCTTTTAAACAACGATACGGAGGTCATCACGGGGGACTGGCTTTCTGAGCTTGCCGGAATCTGCCGCCGCCCGGAGGTGGGAGTAGCTGGGGCCAGGCTCCTCTACCGGGACGGGACGGTACAGCACGCCGGCGTGGTCATGAAGCTTGCCGGCTGCTGCGGCCATGTGTTCTATGGAGCGGAACGGGAGGATCCGGGAAGCTTTGCCAGGGCTGTGCTGATCCAGGACTACAGCGCGGTGACTGGGGCCTGCCTGATGTGCCGCAGGGAGGTTTGGGACAGGCTGGGCGGTCTGGATACGGCCTTCCAGGTGGCTTACAACGATGTGGATTTCTGCCTGCGGGCCCGCGAGGCCGGCCTGCTGGTGGTCTACGACCCTTATGCAGAGCTTTGGCACGATGAGTCCAAGACCCGCGGCTACGAGGAAGGCAGTGAAAAGCAGGCCCGTTTCCTGCGGGAACAGAAGCTTTTGCGGGAGAGATACCCCCAATATATGGAACAGGGGGATCCCTATTACAATCCCAATCTGACGCTGACGGCTCCGGATTTTTCCGGACGCTATCTCCATGAGTCGGAATGGGACGGGCAGTGACGGAGAGAAAGATGGAAGTACAGGAAGAACGCAGGCCAAAGAGCCTTTTGACCAAGACGGTCCTCTATTTCAAGAAAAATGGGATGAAAAAGGGATTCAAAAAAATCCATAATAAGTTTTTCCGGCTGGAGACGGTCAGCTATGAAAAATGGAGGAAGGGCGCCCTCCCCTCGGAGAGGGAGCTGGAGCTGCAAAGGAAAGCCTCCCTCTCCTGGCAGGCCCAGGAGAAGGAGGGAGGCCCTGCCTGCCCGCGGTTTTCTGTGGCCGTTCCCCTCTACAATACGCCGCCGGAATACCTGGAGGCGCTGATCCGCTCCGTCCAGGCCCAGACCTATGGACTGTGGGAGCTGTGCCTGGCGGACGGCAGCGAAACGCCGCTGGAGGGAAGTCTTGCTGCCCTTGACCTGCAGGATGAACGGATCCGCTACCAGTACCTGGGCGGCAACCGGGGAATTGCCGGCAATACCAACGCGGCCCTTCGGATGGCGGAGGGCGATTTTGTCGTCTTTGCGGATCACGACGATATGCTGACGCCCGACGCTCTGTACAGCTTTGCCGAGCTGCTTCGAGGCGATGCGGCCGTCGATATGGTTTATTCCGATGAGGACAAGACGGATAAAAAGGGGAAAAAATTTTACGACCCGCATTTCAAGCCGGATTTCAACGAGGATCTGCTGCGCAGCGTAAATTATATCTGCCATTTGCTGGCGGTGCGGCGCAGCCTCGCGCTGGAGCTGGGCGGGTTTTCGGCGGATTATGACGGGGCGCAGGATTACGACTTTATTTTCCGCTGCACGGAGCGGGCCGGAAAGGTGGCCCATGTGCCGAAGATCCTCTACCACTGGCGCTGCCATGAGGCCTCTACCTCCAAAGACCCGGAGAGCAAGAACTATGCCTTTGACGCAGGCCAGAGGGCCATCGAGGCCCATTACAGCCGGCTGGGCATACGGGCAAGGGTCGGCCGGGGGCTGCGGCCGGGAATGTACGTGACCCATTACGAGAGGGATTATGATCCCCTGGTCTCCGTGATCATTCCCAACAAGGACCACAGGGATGACCTGGAGCGCACGATCCGGTCGGTGCTGGCCCATACCTCTTACCGGAAGCTGGAATGGATTATCGTGGAGAACAACAGCGTCGAGGAAGAAACCTTCCGGTATTATGAAGAGCTGAAGAAAACGGTGGAAAACCTGCGGGTGGTCACCTGGGAGCGGGAATTCAATTATTCCGCGATCAACAATTACGGGGCTTCTTTTGCCCAGGGCGAATACCTGTGGCTGTTAAACAACGATCTGGAGATCATCACCTCGGACTGCGTCGACGAGATGTTAAATCCCTGCATGCGCCCGGAGATCGGGATCGTTGGGGCCAGGCTGTATTACGGGGACGACACGATCCAGCACGCCGGGGTAATCGTCGGCCTGGGCGGGGTGGCGGGCCACGCCTTCGTCGGCCAGCCCCGCTTTGACTGCGGCTATATGGGACGGGACTGGTGTTCCCAGCGCCTCAGCGCGGTCACGGCGGCCTGCCTGATGATCCGGCAAGAGGTCTTTGACCAGATCGGCGGCTTCAGCGAGGAGCTGGCTGTGGCCTTTAACGATGTGGATCTTTGCCTGAAGGCGGGGGAGGCCGGCTGGGGCGTCTATTACAATGCCCAGATGGAGGCCTACCACTATGAGTCCAAGACCAGAGGGCTGGAGGACACGCCGGAAAAGGTAAGACGGTTCAACGGGGAGATGGATTTGTTCAAGGAAAAATGGGAAGGCCGGCTGCGGGCCGGAGATCCATATTACAATGTGAACCTGACCCTGGCCCGCAACGATTTTACCCTCCGCAATCCCTATGAGATTGACTATGAGCAAAGAGTGAAATAAGATGAAAACAACTGTAATCATACCCAATTACAATGGAAAACACTTTATGGAGCCCTGCATGGAAGCCCTGGACAGGCAGACGGCCGGGGATTTTGAGGTGCTGATTGTGGACAATGGGTCCACCGACGGCTCCGTTTTGTGGATGGAGGAGAACCTGCCGGGGCTTGTCCGCATCCGGCCCGGTGAAAAGCTCCCGCAGCAAGGCAATGGAGGAGCAGGGGCGGAAGCTGGCTTGGGGGCGGAAGCCGGCTTCGGGACAGAGGCCGGTTTGGGTTCCGGGAAATATCCGGTGTACCTGATGGAGATGGGAGAAAACACCGGGTTTTCCGGGGCGGTCAACGCCGGGATCCGGGCCTCGTCCGCCGCTTATGTCCTTCTTCTCAATAACGATACGGAGGCGGAGCCGGACTTCATCCTGGAATTGGAGAAGGCCATGGAGCGGTCGGAGAAGATTTTTTCCGTCAGCAGCAAGATGATTCAGCTCCATGAAAAGAGGCTGATGGACGACGCCGGGGATCTGTATACGGTGATCGGCTGGGCCTTTCAGCGGGGGGTGGCGCAGCGAAGCTCCGGCTTTAACAAGCCCCGGCGCATCTTTTCCGCCTGCGCCGGGGCCGCCATATACCGCCGCAGCGTTTTTGAACAAATCGGTTATTTTGACGAGATCCATTTTGCCTATCTGGAGGACCTGGACGTGGGATACCGGGCTCGCATCGCCGGCTTTGAAAACTGGTACTGCCCGTCGGCTGTGGTCTACCATGTGGGGAGCGGAACCAGCGGATCCAAGTACAATCCCTTCAAGGTGAGGCTGGCGGCCCGCAACAGCGTCTATCTCAATTATAAGAACATGCCCCTGCTGCAGCTTATCGTAAATGCCATCCCCCTGGCCTTCGGCTATCTGGTGAAGATTCGCTTTTTTACCAAGAGGGGGTTTGGCGCAGACTACCGCGGAGGGCTGAAGGAAGGCTTCTCCACGCTGAAAAAATGCAGGAAGACGCCTTTCCGGGCCCGCAATCTGGGCCGGTATCTGCGCATCGAGTGGGAGCTCATTGTCAATACTTTCATATATGCGGCGGACCTGGTAAAACGCCGGGTTATAAAACTTTAAGAAATTTGTGCGCTTATTTTTTCTTGCAATCTGGACGGCTTTGGAGTAATATAGCAACGAAACATGTCCTTTCAGGAGAAGGTCTGCGCAGGATAAGGCCGGGGGTACTACCGTGATTAAAGAAAACCAGAAGAGACTCAATAATCTGGCGGTACTGCTGGATGCGGCGGTCATTGTGGCCTCGTATCTGGCGGCTTATATTTTGGTATTTGAATTTCAGATCCTTACCCCCTTTGCCGGGGAGGGGGAGCTGGGCGGCTACAGCTTTGAGCAGTATATGTCGGCCCTGCTTTTCCTGGTGCCGGCCATCCTCTGCGTGTACTGGGTTCTTCATCTCTACGCGCCCAAGCGGGTAACCCAGAGCATGAAGGAGGTCAGCAGCATTATCCAGGGCAATATCATTGTGCTGCTGATTTTTTCCCTGATTCTTTTCCTGGGAAAGGAGGCCCTGCAGGATTTCTCCCGCCCGATGCTGGCCCTTTTTTTCGTGATGAACACCCTGGGCGATATGACCTTCCGCTATGGGGTGCGCCGAATCCTGCGGCTTTTCCGCCGCAAGGGCTATAACCAGAAGCATGTGATCCTGGTAGGGTGCAGCCGGGCGGCCTTTTCCTACATTGACCGCGTGATGGAAAACCCGATCTGGGGCTATAAGATCCGCGGAATTCTGGATGACAATACGGACTGGGGATATGAGTACCGCGGCGTCCATGTGATCGGCACCACGGCGGAGCTGGAGGATATCTTAAGCGTCAACCGACTGGACGAGATCGTCATTACCCTGGGACTGGGCGAGTACAATAAGCTGGAGCGGATCGTGGCGGTCTGCGAGAAGTCCGGCGTCCATACGAAGTTTGTGCCCGATTACAACAACATCATTCCGACCCGCCCCTATACGGAGGATCTGCAGGGCCTGCCGGTTATCCATATCCGCCATGTGCCGCTGACGGATTCTTTCAACGCCACCCTAAAGAGAGGGATGGATATCGTGGGGGCGATCCTCTGCCTGGTGATCTTTTCCCCTGTCATGCTGATTACCGCTCTGGCGGTAAAGCTCTCTTCCCCTGGCCCGATTATTTTCCGGCAGGAGAGAGTGGGCCTTCATAACCGCACGTTTTCAATGTACAAATTCCGCTCCATGTGCGTGCAGACGCCCTCGGAGGAGAAGAAGGAGTGGACGACGGCGGGCGACTGCCGCGTCACAAAGGTGGGGCGGTTTATCCGGAAAACCAGCATCGACGAGCTGCCGCAGCTTTTTAACGTGCTCAAAGGGGACATGAGCTTAGTAGGGCCCAGGCCGGAGCGCCCGTTCTTTGTAGAGAAATTCCGGGAAGAAATCCCCCGTTATATGATTAAGCATCAGGTGCGGCCGGGGATGACCGGCTGGGCCCAGGTCAACGGCTATCGGGGGGACACCTCCATCCGCAAGCGGATTGAATTTGACCTGTATTATATTGAAAATTGGACCGTGGGCTTTGACTTTAAGATTTTGCTGTTGACGGTGATACACGGTTTTATCAATAAAAACGCATACTAGCAGGAGGATTTATATGGCAAGTACGAGGGATAGGGAGACGCCTCCGGTCAAGCGCCGGAGCCGTTCTCTTTCACAGGAAGAAATTGCGCAGCGAAAAAGGCGGGAGGAGAGAAACCGCCAGAAGGAGCTGATGCACAAGAAGAAGCGCCGCCGCCGCAAGGCGATTATCCTGGCGTTGGAGGCTGTGGTTCTGGTCTTTCTGGGAGCAGTGATTTTCCTCTATTCTAAGTGGGACAACATTGTCCGGGCGGATTTCAGCGACAGCGACGTCCGGGTAAACGAGGACCTGTCCGAAAATACGCTGCAGTCCCTGTCCGGCTACCGGACCATTGCGGTGTTTGGGACGGACGCCAGGGACATGACCACGGAGACGGGACATGCCGATGTGGTAATGCTTGTAAGCATCAACAATGAGACCGGGGATATTAAGCTGGCCTCCGTGTTCCGCGACCTGTTTGTCAATGATCCCTATGAGACGGATACTTACCGCAAAATGACTACGATGTACTGGCGGGAGGGAGCCTTGGGAGCCCTCGATACGCTGAACCGGAATTTTGACCTGAATATTACCGAGTATGTGTCGGTCAACTGGTATGCGGTGGCCCATGCAATCGACCTGTTAGGCGGCATCGATATCGAGGTGCCGGAGTCCATGATGGAATATATCAACGGCTATATTCAGGAAACCCGGAATTCCACCGGCATCTGGACTGATCCCGATAATTTTGAGTCCGACTACATCTATTCGCCGGGCTACCAGCATCTGAACGGCGTCCAGGCCGTTGCTTTCTGCCGGATCCGCTACATTGACAATGACTATGGCCGTGCCGAGAGGCAGCGCCAGGTGGTGAGCCTGATGCTGGAGAAGGCCAAGCAGGCCAGCCTGTCCACCTTGAACAGCATAGCCGACGAGGTCTTTGGCTATGTGTCCACTAATCTGACGATCGCTGACGTCCTTTCGATGGCGAGGGCCATCGCCAGGTTCAACATTGTGGAGACGGCCGGCTTCCCCTTTGACCGGCAGGCGGATTATGTGGACGGCGTGTCCTACGTATTCCCCCAGGGCCTGGAGCAGAATGTGGAGCAGCTTCATGCCTTCCTCTATGACAATGAGGACTTTGAGGCTTCGGGTACGGTGAAGGCCATAAGCGAATATATTGAAGAGTTTTCCGGAATAGGGGCGCCCAGTTCCGATTGAGAAGAAAATAAAACAGGCGGGAATTTACTTGGAGAATTTACTCGGGAGAGGATATACTGCATTCGGTATACCCTCTCTTTTTTTTTGAATTTTTTTAAAGGTTTTAACACACTTTGAACACAAATGGGCTCTATATTATAGGCATAGAAAAGAGAAATACAGCAAGCCAAGCGTTTTGAAAATAGAAGCATGAGAAAGGAAGTCCTACTATGAACGGGGAATACGATAGATACTCAGACAATGAAATGCATTACGGCAATTACGGCGGTCCGAACGATTACGACCCGAAGAAACCGAAGAAAAAAGGCGGAGTCGGCAGGGTGGTAGCCATCACGCTGGGAATGCTCCTGCTGGTGGGAGTGGCGGCCGCGGGCGGCTACAGCGCCCACACGATTGTGGATCAGCTGAGCGGCAGAGGCAGCGAAGAGGTGGTTTCGGGCGAGACGCAGGCGGCTGAGACCGAGGCGAGCGAGACCATCGAGAATACGGCCACGGCGGCAGTGAACCAGGGAAATACAGGTTCCGTCGTATTGACAGATGTGTCCGGCGTGGTGGAAAATGTGATGCCCTCCATCGTGGCCATAACAAATTCCGGCTATGTGACCCAGAACTTCGGATTCTGGCAGGGCAGCGTGGAAATCCCCACGGAGGGCAGCGGTTCCGGCATTATCATCGGACAGAATGATACGGAGCTTCTGATCGTTACGAACAACCATGTGGTGGAAAATAGCGAGACTCTGACCGTGCAGTTCGCAGATAATTCGACAGCGGAGGCGACGATCAAGGGGACAAAGCCCAATGCGGATATCGCGATTATTTCCGTCCCCCTGTCTTCTCTCAGCAGTGATACGCTGAGTGAAATTTCGATCGCCACACTGGGCGATTCCGATACATTGAAGATTGGCCAGGGTGTCATTGCCATCGGCAATGCCATGGGTTACGGCCAGTCTGTGACCGAAGGCTGCGTCAGCGCCTTGAACCGTGAGGTGACGACAGACGAAGGAGTGACGCTGACCGTTATGCAGGTGTCGGCGGCCATCAATCCCGGCAACAGCGGCGGAGCCCTGCTGAATGCGGCGGGCGAAGTAATCGGCATCAACACGGCCAAGCTGATGGATGAGCAGGTGGAGGGAATCGGCTATGCAATCCCGATCTCCTCGGTCAAAGACCTGATCAATGAGATGATGAACTATGAGACCCGCGAGCGGGTGTCGGAAGAAGAGGCAAGCTACCTGGGGATCCAGCCGGTAACCGTAGACAGCCAGTCTTCCTCCGCTTATGGAATGCCGACGGGCGTGTTTGTCTACTCCGTGGTGGAGAATTCTCCCGCTGCGGCCGCAGGGATTCGGGAGATGGATATCATCACCCAGATTGACCGCTACAGCGTTTCGAGCGTTGCGGAACTGCAGGAGGCCCTCAGTTATTTTGCCGGGGGAGAGACGGTCACGGTGACGCTGCAGCGTCAGGTGGACGGCTCCTACCAGGAGATCACGGTGGATGTAACCTTAGCTTACGCGAGGGATTATACTAGTACCAACCAGTAAATCCCGTTTAAATATTGTATCATTTCCCTTTTTCTCTGGAAAAGCCGTCCGGTATGAACCGGGCGGTTTTTTCCGCCTGGAGAGCCGGGGAAGAGTTTATGATAAGTTTACTTGTGCGGCGCGAAATTCTCATGTATACTGTAGTGGTATGAAGTTGCTGCATGGAAAGAAAAGACATACGGATAAAGGAGAACAAACACAGATGAGTGAAGAGTATAAAAACCCGGAAGAAACCGGAGATGAAAAAGAGCAGCAGACGCCGGAAAATATCTCGAAAGAATCTTCTGCAGGCCATACGGACGATGATGATTATGAGAAGGTCTGCTTTATCTGCCGCAGGCCGGAGAGCCGTGCAGGCCGCCTGATCCGCATGCCCGGCAATATGGATATCTGCGCGGACTGTATGCAGAAGGCCTTTAATTCTCTGCAGGGCGGAAACCTGGGGCGGTACCAGGAGATTCTGAAAAATTATCCGGGGATGGGAATGGAGCTTTTAAATCTCAATGAATTGGGAATGAACAGTCCGGAAGTCCCCAAAAGGCAGAAGCTGAAAAAGAAAAAGGAAAAAGAGGCGGAGACTGCGCCGCAGTTTGACCGGCATAAGATTCCGGCTCCCCATCAGATGAAGGCGCAGTTAGACGAGTATGTGGTGGGGCAGGAAAAGGCGAAGAAGGCGATTTCCGTCGCCGTATACAATCATTACAAGAGGGTGACGGCCGATCCGTCCGACGGGGTGGAGATTGAAAAGTCCAACATGCTCCTGCTGGGCCCCACCGGCAGCGGCAAGACCTATCTGGTCAAGACCCTGGCCCGGCTTTTGGACGTGCCGCTGGCCATCGCCGACGCCACCTCCCTGACAGAGGCCGGTTATATCGGCGACGATATTGAGAGCGTGATCTCGAAGCTTCTGGCGGCTGCCGACAACGATGTGGAGAAGGCGGAGCACGGCATCGTCTACATCGATGAGATCGATAAGATTGCCAAGAAAAAGAATACGACGACCCGAGATGTGAGCGGCGAATCGGTTCAGCAGGAGCTTTTGAAGATGCTGGAGGGGGCCGAGGTGGAAGTGCCGGTGGGCTCCAACAGCAAAAATGCCATGGTGCCGATGACGACGGTGAACACCACAAACATCCTGTTTATCTGCGGGGGAGCCTTCCCTGACCTGGAGGATATCATCCGCGACCGGCTCAATAAGAGCGCCGGGATCGGGTTCAATGCGGAGCTGAAAGACCAGTTTGGAGACGATAAGAACATTCTTTCCTATGTCACCACGGAGGATCTGCGCCAGTTTGGCATGATTCCGGAGTTTTTAGGCCGCCTGCCTATTGTGGTGGCCCTGGAGCCTTTAAATGAGGCGCTGATGCTGCGGATCTTGAAGGAGCCCAAGAACGCGATTATCCGCCAGTACCAGAAGCTTTTGGCGATGGATGAGGTGCAGCTTCTCTTTGAGGACGATGCTCTCAAGGTGATTGCCAAAAAGGCCATGGAAAAGGAAACCGGGGCCAGGGCCCTGCGCTCCATCATTGAGGAATACATGATGGATATTATGTATGAGATTCCGAAGGACGACAATATCGGTTCGGTCACGATTACAAAGGAATATCTGGAAAATACCGGCGGGCCCCGGATTACGCTGCGGGGCATGGGACTGCTGGAGGGCTGAGGCCTGGCCTAGGAGTCCCTGGCGGTTTGCCAAGGTCCGGCCGGCGGCACAGGCGCCAAAACACCTTTTGGCGCCTTCCTCATAGCATAGAAATGAGAAGATTTTCCAGGAGAATCAAATGCCGGAAAGGGAAGGGCAGAGAATCTGCACACAAAATATAATGTCGGGGGATTACGGGGATTTTATCGTAGACTACGGCCTGTCGGAGAGCGAGGCAGGCATGCCTTCGACCTACTGCAGCCAGGTGGTAAACAGCCGCTATGTCTCCTTCTATGTGCCCAGGGAGGAATGGGAGCCCTTAAGCTATAGCCGTATTCCCTACACGATGATACCGAAACTCTTTTCCCTTCAGGATACCACCAGCATGACGGAGGCGGGGATCCTGCAGGTGCGCCAGTCGGCGCTGGGGCTTACCGGGCAGGGCGTACTGCTCGGGCTTATCGACACGGGGATCGACTACCGCAGCCCTGCGTTTCGCAGTGCAGACGGCAGCACGCGGATTGAGGCGATCTGGGATCAGACCATAGAGGAAGGGCCGCAGCCCCGCCTGTTAGACTATGGAACCGAATACCGCAGGGAACAGATTGACGAGGCCCTGCGGGCAGGAGACCCTTACGCGGTAGTTCCTTCACGGGATGAGTCAGGGCACGGCACCTTTATGGCAGGGGTGGCGGCCGGCAGCGAGCTGCCGGAGGATCATTTCACCGGGGCCGCTCCCGGTACGGTTCTTGCCATGGTGAAGCTAAAGCCTGCCAAGCGGTATCTGCGGGATTTTTTTCAGATACGGGAGGAGACGCAGGCTTATCAGGAAAATGATATTATGCTGGCGGTCTCCTACTTGCGCAGGCTGCGGGAGGAGCTGAAGCTGCCGTTAGTCATCCTGTGCTGCCTGGGAACCAACTGGGGGAGCCATACCGGAGCCTCGCCCCTTTCGCAGACTCTTTCGATGCTGACGGGACAGCCGGGGATATCGGTGGTGGTGCCGTCGGGCAATGAAACGGGGCTGTCCCACCATTATCGGGGACAGATTCTCCGGGAAGGGGACTATGAGGATGTGGAGATCCGGGTGGCCCCGGAGGAAAGGGGGTTCCAGCTGGAACTGTGGGCGCAGATTCCGGACCGCTTCTCCGTAGCCATCCTTTCGCCGGGAGGCGACAATGTGCCCCAGATCCCGGCGCGGCTGGGCGAAAATCAGCGGGTGAATTTTGTGCTGGAAAACTCGATGGTGGACGTCAGCTACCGGCTCTTGGACGTCCGCTCCAACAGCCAGCTCATCGTTCTCCAGTTTCGCACGCCAGCCCCCGGCGTATGGACGGTAAGGGTCTACAGCGTGCGTCTTTTAACCGGCGTTTTTCATATGTGGCTCCCGGTACAGGGTTTCAGCCAGGATGAGACGGTTTTTCTGAATCCGGATCCGGATACGACGCTGACCGTTCCCTCCGCCGCAGACGGCATTTTATCGGTGGGAGCCTACAATCACAACACCGGGGGGATTTATATCCGCTCCGGCCGCGGCTATACGAGGCTGGGGGAGGTCAAGCCGGATCTGGCGGCTCCGGGCGTGGATATCTATGGACCGGGGGCGCAGGGACAGTATGTCCGGCGTACCGGAACCTGCCCGGCGGCGGCCCATGCGGCGGGGGCGGCGGCCTGTCTCCTGGAATGGGGGATTGTCCGCGGGGAGAATCTGCTGATGGACAGCAGCGCGGTTCGCTCTCTTTTAATCCAGGGGGCTTCGCGTAATCCAAACCTCGTCTACCCCAACCGGGAGTGGGGATATGGAACCCTGGATCTGTACGGGGCCTTCGAAAGCCTGCGCTGACTGCTTTTTATTTCTCCGGCGGACAGATTTTGCCTGTCTGCTGTTTAGAACACACACGAATGGACATATTTTCAGATAGGACGGGCAAAATACGAAAGGATAGCAGGAGGGCGAGATGAACAGTTTTACGTTTCAGATTCCAACGGAAATCGTGTTTGGGAAGGACTCGGAGGCGCTGACGGCCTCCCTGGTGCGTAAATACAAGGGCAGCCGGGTGATGATCGTCTATGGAGGAGGCAGCGCGGTGCGAAGCGGTCTTTTGGAGCGGATCTGCAGCCAGTTTGACGAGGCCGGCCTTGCCTACGAGACTCTGGGCGGCGTCCACCCCAATCCCCATCTGGATTTCGCCAGAGAGGGAGTGAAAAAGGCAATCGGCTGGGGCGCCGACTTTTTCCTGGCGGTCGGAGGCGGCAGCGTCATCGATACGGCGAAGGCCATGGCCATCGGGACGGCGAATCCGGATACGGATCTCTGGAAGTTCTGGACGAAGGAAGAGACGGTGACGGGGAGCCTGCCGGTGGGGGTAATCCTGACAATCCCGGCTGCCGGCAGCGAGACCAGCGATTCGGCGGTTTTAACCAATATGGAGAACGGAGCCAAGCGGGGCCTGAGCACGCCGTTTAACCGGCCGGCCTTTGCGGTGATGAATCCGGAGCTGACCTACACCCTGCCCGCCTATCAGGCGGCCTGCGGGGTGGTGGACATTATGATGCACACGATGGACCGGTATTTTAACCCGGTTACCGATAACCAGCTTACCGACGAGATTGCCGAGGCCCTGCTTCGGACGGCGATCCACAACGGGACGATTGCGGTGAAAAACAGCCATGACTACGGCGCGATGAGCGAGCTGATGTGGTGCGGCAGCCTTTCCCACAACGGCCTGACCGGCCTGGGCGGGCGCAAGGACTTTGCCCCGCACCAGCTGGGACATGAGCTCAGCGCCATGTTCGACGTGGCCCACGGGGCGAGCCTTTCGGCGATCTGGGGTTCCTGGGCCCGCTATGTCTACAAAACGGACGTGGCCCGTTTTGCCCGTTTTGCCGCCTCGGTCTGGGGAATCCGGGGAGCCAGCGAGGAGGCGGCGGCCATTGCGGGAATCCATGCGGCGGAGGAATATTTTACTTCTCTGGGAATGCCGATCAGCTTTTCCGGCCTGGGGATCGGCCTGCAGCCCGACGAAGTGCTCCATGAGCTGGCCCTTCGCTGCACCTATTCCCGCACCCGCAAGGTAGGGACGTTCCAGGTGCTGGACGAGGCGGATCTGTATGAAATCTATAAGGCGGCCAATGTGTGATGGAGATGACGAAGGAAGAATTATCAAAGCTTTATCAGGATATTTTATTGGAGCTGCCGGGAAAGGGCAGCCGGGACAGCTTAAAGAGCCTGCAGCAGAAAATAAAAATGGTTCTGCGCCACGGCAGCCAGAAGAAAATCAAGGATGAGACTCTGGTATCGGAGCTCATCCATCTGGTGCCTATTATGACGGAGCTCAAGGCAAGGCACCGCTTTGAGGCCCAGGTGGCCCTTTCCCTGCCGCAGGTCCTTTCCGTCTGCGACCGTCTGGCGGCGATTCGTCTGCGGGATTATGAGAAGATCGAGGAGGACAAGCCGTCTCTTACGGAGCTTTTTGCCTGCTTTTACCATGGACGCAAGGAAATCCTGCTCCTGCCGCCGGCCAAAGCATTTCGGACCCGCTACATAGAAATGCAGATTTTGGCGAAGGTGAAGGAGACGGTGCCGGAGCGGCCGCCGGAGGAATATCCGCTGGCCAGGGAGATGAAGCGCCATTTCATCCTCCATATCGGTGCGACCAACACGGGAAAAACCCATGACGCCCTGGAGGATTTAAAGATGGCCTCCGAGGGAGTGTATCTTGCTCCACTGCGCCTGCTGGCGATGGAGGTGCAGGAGAAAATGCTGGACGAGGGGATATTCTGTTCCCTTCTCACCGGTGAGGAAGAGGATATCCGGGCCTCGGCCACGCTGCTTGCGGCGACGGTGGAAAAGCTGGATATCCATCATTCCTATGAGACGGCGGTCATCGACGAGTGCCAGATGATTTCCGACCCCCAGAGGGGAGCGGCCTGGACCAGGGCGATTTTGGGGATCCGGGCAGAGCGCATCCATCTGTGCATGGCCCCCGAGGCGGAGCGCATTATCCGGGCGCTGATTGCGGACTGCAAAGACAGCTTTGAGATTGTGCGGCATCGCCGCCGGACGCCTCTGATTTACCAGGACAAGCCTTATCGTTTTCCGAAGGATATTACGCCAGGGGACGCTCTGGTGGTCTTTTCGCGGAAAACGGCCCTGTCGCTGGCGGCGGAGCTTCGCCGGGACGGGATTCAGGCCGGTGTGATTTACGGGGCCCTTCCCTATGCGGCCCGCAAGCGCCAGGTGCGGCGTTTCCTGGACGGGGAGACGAAGGTGTTAGTCACCACAGACGCCATCGGGATGGGGATGAACCTGCCGATCCGCCGGATTGTCTTTATGGACATTGTAAAGTATGACGGCAAGGAAAGGCGGCTTCTGACCACGGCGGAGACCAAGCAGATTGCCGGCCGGGCCGGGCGGCTGGGGATGTATGACGAAGGATATGTGACCTGCATCGAAAAAAGCGAGGTAATCCGGGATAATCTGGAGACGGAAACGGAAGAGATCACCCAGGCCAGGCTGAATTTTTCCGAGGCTCTCCTGGATTCGGACTACGACCTGGAGAAGCTGATCCGCATGTGGTCCTTCGCCCAGGTGCCGGAAAAATACAATAAGATGGACACCGAGGAACCCCTGACCCTGTTAAAGGCCCTGCGGAAGGCCGGGGTGAAGGCCTCCGGCAGAGAGGCCAACGCGGTGCTGTATCAGATGATTACGGTGGGCTTTGACATCGAGGTGGAGGAGCTGATGGAGCAGTGGCTGGAGGCCTGTCTGATGTATCTGGACGGGACAGACCGGCTGCCCTTCCCGGACTGCCAGGTGACGGAGCTTTCGGAGATGGAGCTGGCCTGCCGGAAGCTGGATCTGTATTATCAGCTCTGCCATCGCTTCGGTCTGCCCTGTGAGGAGGAGCGAGTGGCGGCGGAGAAGGACCGGCTGGCGGCCTCCATCGACGAAACCATCGCCAAAAACATTCAGAATTATCACAAGCGCTGCCGTATCTGCGGCAGGCCGCTGGCCTGGAACACGCCCTTTGGCGTCTGTTCCCGCTGCTTTGAGAATGAGAGAAGCCGCCATGGAGGCAGATATAGGGAAAGCAAAGAGAGAACGAAAGAGAAAAGTCTTTCACCGGTAAGACTTTCATCCGGGCATGCGAGGAGAGAGAATGGACAAAAAAGATAAGCCCCTGTACAGTATTGGAGAGATGGAAAGAATATCCGGGCTCAATGCACAGACGATCCGCCGTTACGACGCCAAGGGGATACTGCTTGGCCAAAGGGATGAAACCAACGGCTACCGCTACTATGATTCCATAGAGCTGTGCATGGCCATGTGCATCCGATATTGGAGAAACTGCGGTTTTACCTTGGCGGAAGTAGACGAATTCATGAAGGAGAAGGTGGAGACCCAGATTGAAATGACAGGAGAGCTTCGGGCCCGGCTGGAGAGAGAGCAGCTCCTTTTGGATGGGAAACTGGCTGTTTTGAGCGAATTGCATCGGGCTCTGAAGCGGTTTTACACGGCGCCCAAGGAATGCGGCTTGGCTGTCCGCCCGGCGATGGTCGGCATTTTTTACCGGGACCATAATGAATTGGTCCGGGAAGAAGAGGATATGGGGCAGATGGCGGAATGGGTGGGGGCGACGCCGCTGGTGCAGCCGATGTTCTGTCTGAGCCAGGATATGATCTTTGCGGAGGGACATCCCCAGACTACCTATAAAATCGGCCTGTGGGTGCAGGAAAAGTATGCCAAGATATGCAGGCTGCCTCTGGATGACTCCTGCGTACATATACCGGAGGGCCAGTGCATTTATACGATTTTTGAAGGCTACGATGCGGTGGGAGATTATGCCTGCTATCTGGATGAGATTCGCGACCGGGTGACGGAGTATGCCCAGGAGAGGAACCTGAGGGTGGGCGGCCCGATTTACGGCAGCTCCTTTTACAGCAGCCGGACGGAGAGAGGGCTGCACCATCTGGCCCACCTCTGGATTCCCGTACAGGAATAAGAAATTTCTGAAACACAAAAAATGTTTGTTAAAAGATTATTGACCCTTACATGGGTAAGCCCGTAGAATTCTATTTTAGAAACGGGCTTTATTTTTGTCCGCTTTCTGCCATATCACAGGATCGCGGACCGGGGCGGACGGCCTGCGGACCGCGGACAGAAGGAAAGAAAGGAGAGGAGAAACTTGAAACAGATGTGGAAACGGTATCTTGCGTTAGTCTTAGCTTTTGCCATGGCCTTCAGCCTGGCGGCCTGCTCATCCGGCGAGACGCAGACGACGGCCGCGCCTACAGAGGCGGCTACGGAGGCGGAAACGGCAGGGGAAGAGACGGGGGCCTATGAGGACGGCACCTTCACCGGCAGCGCTTACGGCATGCATGGAGATGTCCCGGTAACCGTTACCGTGGAGAACGGAAAAATTACGGATATTACCGTAGGGGAAAATGACGAGAATCCCAACTATGGAGGACTGGCCATCGAGCAGCTGCCTGCGGCGATGATCGAGGCGCAGAGCCCCGACGTGGACGTGGTGAGCGGGGCGACGGTCACTTCAGAAGCTTTGATTCAGGCGGTAAAGATTGCCCTGGGCCTGGAAGAAGCGGAAGGGGCGCAGACGGGTGAGGTTACCTCGGCCGATGTGATCGTTGTCGGCGCAGGCCTTTCCGGCCTGGTAGCAGCCTGCCGCACGGCGGAACTGGGCGGCTCCGTTATCCTGATGGAACAGAGCGGCGCTGTGGGCGGTTCCAGCCGCTATGCGGGCGGCTATGTCAGCGGCGCCTGCACCCATATTCAGGAAGAGGCAGGGGTCGAGGACAGCTTTGAGCTTGCCTACGAGGACATCGTCACCATCGGCGGCGAGGGCACCTTCAATCCGGATTTGGCCTGGATGCATGTGCAGAGGGCCGGCGAACTGGTAAACTGGCTTTCCGAGGGACTGGGCGTGGAACTCAGCGAGCCCGGCTACGGCGTTTATACTCCCACCAACGTGCCCCGCGTTTATGAAGTGGCGGGAACCGGCGGAATCTTCTCCGATGCGGTGATGGAGCAGCTGAATACCTACATTGAGGCCGGTACAGCCACCCTTCTGCTGAACACGGAGGCCACCAGCCTGACCACCGATGACAGCGGCAGAGTGACCGGAGTGGTCGATGCCAACGGGGTGGAGTACAGCGCGAACGACGTTATTCTTGCCACCGGCGGCTACGGCTACAACGAAGAGTGGGTGCAGGAATACAATTTCGCCCATTCCAAATCCTCTTCCCCTGAGACGGCCACCGGTTCCGGCTACGACCTGGCGCAGTCCGTGGGCGCGTCCTTCAGCAACATGGAATACCTGCCTGCCTATGCGGGAGCGGTAGACACCGACGACGATACCTACAGCCTGACGGTTACGGCCGATACCCAGGGCTGGTCCGGCGCAATCTGGGTGGATTTAAACGGCAGCCGCCTGGCCGACGAGGTGGACTTTACCACCGTGGAGCGCCAGCAGGCCTGGGAGAATGCGGAGGAAAATTATGTTTACATCGTCTTCACCGATGCGATGATGGATTCTGCAGATACCCCTCTGTTCGATGTGGACGCCGATGCAGGAAACTGGGATCGCTTCCAGGAAGAACTGGAGAAGGGCTACTGCGTATTCTCCGGCAGCACGGTGGAGGAGCTGGCTGAGAACGCCGGCATCGATCCGGCCGGACTGGCGGAAACCATCGAAAAGTACAACGGTTATGTGGAGGCC
The DNA here is from genome assembly GCA_944383835.1 of uncultured Lachnospiraceae bacterium. Taxonomy (GTDB): domain Bacteria; phylum Bacillota; class Clostridia; order Lachnospirales; family Lachnospiraceae; genus RGIG7193. The sequence continues at coordinate 41,024 of CALWRE010000124.1, forward strand.
GGCGAGGACGCCGATTTTGGCAGAACCCAGAATCTGATGTCCTTTGACTCCGCCGAGACCTACTATGCCGTGCGCACCGTGCCTTACATCCTGCTGACCAAAGGCGGCGTGGATGTGAATACCGCCGGCCAGGTGCTGCGGGAGGATGGAACGGCCATCGAAGGCCTGTATGCCTGCGGCGAGCTGATTGGCGGCGCGAATATCGGCGGTCATGGCAGTCACGGCGGCATGGCCCATGCCATCTGCTTCGTTTGGGGAACCATCGCGGCAGAATCGGCTGTGTCCGATGTAAAGGGCGAGGAAGTCCATGTGGAAGGCTATACGCCGGTAAGCACGGAGGTTCCGGAGGCTTAACGCCGTAAGGAAAAGAGAGCCGAAGATTTGATTTTTGACATTTTTCCCGCAGATGTGCCGGCAGTCCCGGCGTACCTGCGGGAAATTTTTCCGTAAGAAATTTAAGGTATTTGGCGCGTTGACAAGAAAATAAAAAGGCCGTATAGTTTATACTAAGATGATTTGACGACAGGAGGAAACCGACATGCTTTGTATTAAGAACGGAACCATACATACGGCCATAAGCCCGGAGACCTTTATCGGGGATATCCTGGTAGACGCAGGAAAGATTGTGCGCATCGGGACGAATCTGGAGATTCCGGAAGGAACCAGGGTGCTGGACGCGGCAGGACTGCAGGTATATCCCGGCTTTGTGGAGGCCCACTGCCATATCGGCCTGGACGGCTACGGCATCGGCTTTGAAGGGATGGATTACAACGAGCCGGGCGATCCGGTCACCCCTCAGCTGCGGGGAATCGACGGGGTAAAGGCTCTGGACCCGGCTTTTGGCATGGCTGCGGCGGCAGGCGTAACCTGCGTGGCCACCGGTCCCGGCAGCGCCAATGTCCTGGGCGGCACCTTCACCGCTTTAAAGACGGTGGGCTGCCGGGTGGAAAATATGATTGTAAAAGAAGCCATTGCGATGAAATGCGCCTTCGGCGAGAATCCCAAGCGGGTTTATAAGGAAAAGGGAAACGCCACCCGCATGACCACCGCCTCCAAGCTTCGGGAGATGCTTTTCAAGGCGAGGGAATACGGGGATAAGAAGGCGGCCGCCGGGGACGATGCGCTGAAGCGCCCCGCCTTTGATATGAAGCTGGAGGCTCTGCAGCCGGTGCTTTCCGGGGAACTGCCCCTGAAGGCCCACGCTCACACCAGCGACGATATTTTCACCGCCCTGCGCATCGCAAAGGAATTCGGCGTAAAGATCACCCTGGAGCATGTTACCGAGGGCCATCTGGTGGTGGACGAGCTGGCGAAGGAGCATGTGCCGATGGCCGTCGGCCCCACCCTGACCAATGCGTCCAAGTACGAGCTGCGCAATAAGAGCTGGACGACGCCCGGCGTGCTGGCAAAGGCCGGCTGCCAGGTATCGATCATCACCGATTCGCCGGTGATTCCGGAGCAGTATCTCCCCCTGTGCGCCGGCATGGCGGTGAAGGCGGGAATGGATCCCTTCCAGGCCTTGCAGGCCATCACCATCAATCCGGCAAAGCATATCGGCCTGGCCGACCGCGTCGGTTCCCTGGAGGAAGGGAAGGACGCCGACATCGTTGTGACGGACGGCTGCCCCTTCGAGGTGTCCACCGAGGTGCGCTATGTGCTGATCGATGGAAATGTGGTAAAGGAGTAACCATGTTTTATTTTGAATACGATTCCCCTGTGGGGAAAATCTGTCTGATGGAAAAGGGCGGCAGTCTTGCCGCCCTCTATCTGGCGGGGAAAAAGCAGCCGGATGCCTTTCGCCGCAAAGGGGAGCCCGGCTATGAGGAGCAGAAAGAACTTCTGGCCCGGGAGGGAGCCGTCTTTGGCGAAACGGAACTTTTGGCCAGGACGCACGAGGAACTTACGGAGTATTTTGCCGGGAAACGGCAAAAGTTTACCATTCCGCTGGCGCCGGAGGGGACGGCCTTCCAAAAACAGGTGTGGCAGGCCCTGCTGACGATCCCCTATGGGGAGACCCGCAGCTACGGACAGATTGCGGCCCAGATCGGAAAGCCTGGGGCCGCCCGGGCCGTCGGCATGGGAAACCATAAAAATCCCATCTCGATTTTAATTCCCTGCCACCGGGTAATCGGGGCCGACGGCAGCCTCACCGGCTATGGGGGCGGACTGGACATCAAAGAATATCTGCTGCGGTTGGAGGGCATCCTATGATTGTGTTGGGAGCGCATCTGTCCTCGTCGAAGGGCTATCTGCATATGGGAAAAACAGCGGTATCCATCGGAGCGAACACCTTTCAGTTCTTTACCCGCAATCCCAGAGGAGGAAAGGCGAAGGAGCTGGATCCGGAGGATATTCAGGCCTACCGGGAATATGCCGCCGTCCACGGGATTCCGATTGCGCTGGCCCACGCCCCTTATACGCTCAATGCGGCGGCAAAGGAGGGCAGGACCAGGGAATTCGCCTGGGAGACCATGGCCGACGACATCCGCCGGATGGAGGCCCTGCCCGGCCAGCTCTATAATTTCCACCCCGGTTCCCATGTGGGGCAGGGAGTGGAGACGGCTGTGGGCCTGATCGCGGACTGCATCGACCAGGCGGTGATACCGGGTCAGACCACGACGATCCTTTTGGAGACCATGGCGGGCAAGGGCAGCGAGGTGGGCGGCCGCTTTGAGGAGCTTCGCGCTATTCTTGACCGGGTAAAGCATCCGGAATACATGGGCGTCTGCCTGGACACCTGCCACGTCTATGACGCCGGCTATGATATCCGGGACCATCTGGACCAGGTACTGGAGGAATTTGACCGAGTGATCGGTCTGAAATGGCTGAAAGCCATTCATCTCAATGACAGCCAGAATCCCATAGGCAGCCATAAGGACCGCCATGCCCGCATCGGAGAGGGGAGCATCGGCTTTGAAGCGTTGCTGCGCGTCCTGAACCATCCCAGGCTGCGGGAGCTTCCCTTCTACCTGGAGACGCCCTGCGACGACGCGGGGCACGGGGAGGAGATTCGCCGCCTGCGGGAGGCTCTGGCTGCGGGGCAGGCGCAGTAGGCCGCTACATATTTTGACCCGAGAGGAGAGATACGAGGCAAATGGTATTCAGCAGCCTGTTGTTTATCTTTCGGTTTCTGCCGATCATTCTGCTGCTTTATTTTATTGTGCCGAGGGGATGGCGTAACGCCGTCCTCTTTTTCGGCAGCCTGATTTTTTACGCCTGGGGCGAGCCGGTTTATGTGGTGCTGATGCTCTTTTCCACGGCGGTGGATTTCACCCACGGCTGGTTTATACGCAGATCCCTGGATGCGGGGAAAAAACGGAGGGCAAAGCTCACTTTGATCTCCGCTGTGGTGATCAATCTAACCCTTCTGGGCGTCTTTAAATATACGGATTTCCTGATCGGCCTGCTCAACCAAGCCTTCGGGCTGGCGATTCCCCTTCCCGGCCTGCCGTTACCCATAGGGATTTCCTTTTATACCTTCCAGACCATGTCCTACAGCATCGACGTGTACCGGGGGGACGCCCATGTGCAGAAGAACATCATCGATTTCGGAGCCTATGTGACGATGTTCCCCCAACTGATCGCCGGGCCCATCGTCCGCTACCAGACGGTGGCAAAGGAACTGAATGAGCGGCGGGAGAGCGCGTCCCTTTTTGCCGACGGCATCGCCCTATTCATGGCCGGCCTGGGGAAGAAGGTGCTGTTAGCCAACAACATCGGCCTTTTATGGGACGCGGTGGCGGCGATGCCGGCCGGGCAGCTGGCGGCGGCCACCGCCTGGCTGGGCGCTTTGGCCTACGGCTTTCAAATTTACTTTGATTTTTCCGGTTATTCCGATATGGCGAGGGGGCTGGGACTGATGCTCGGTTTCCATTTCCCCCTGAATTTCGATTATCCTTATATATCCCGCAGCGTCACGGAGTTCTGGAGGCGCTGGCATATTTCCCTGGGAACCTGGTTTCGGGAATACGTCTATATTCCGCTGGGAGGAAACCGCAAGGGCCTGGCTGTGCAGCTTCGCAATATCCTGATCGTCTGGACGCTGACCGGCATCTGGCATGGGGCCAGTCTTAATTTCCTTGTCTGGGGCCTGTATTTCGGTGTCCTGTTGGCAGCGGAGAAACTTTTCCTCCTGTCCTGGCTGGAGCGGATGCCGCGGGCGGTGGGCTGGCTTTACACCACCTTTGTCTGGCTGGTGGGCTGGGTGATCTTTGCCAGCGTGGACGGGGCCGGGGGGCCGGAATATTTTGCTTCCCTGTTCGGCGCTGGGAATGCGATCGACAATACGACCCTGTACCTGCTGCGCAACTATGGGGGAATGCTTATCCTGTGCATCCTGGGGTCTACGCCCCTGGCTAAGAAGCTGTTCCTTCGCGCCAGAAAGGCGGTAGGAGGGGCGGACGGGCAGGGGCTGGCCTGGCAGTTCGCCTTCAGCGCGGCCTCGGCTCTCCTGTTCCTTGTCTGCACGGCCTACCTGGTGGACGCCACCTATAATCCATTCCTGTATTTTCGCTTTTAGGAGGTTTGGCAGAGTTTATGGAGAAAAAAACGAAAAAGACGGTGTGGATACCGGTGCTTACGTTCCTGTTTCTGATCTTCGGCGGCATGGTCTGGGGTCTTTTAAAACCGGATCAGGCTTACTCCGACACAGAAAACCGTTACCTGGCCGAGCGGCCGGCTTTTTCCTGGGAGAGCCTCTTTGGCGGCAGCTATACCAGGGACTATGAGAGCTATATCACCGACCAGTTTCCCCTGCGGGATCAGTGGGTCGGCCTGAAAACCCGGACGGAAATGCTTTTGGGCAAGGCGGAGACGAAAAATGTGTGGCTGGCCCAGGACAATTATCTGATTGTCGATTATCCTGCCTCCGATTTTGAAGGGGAGCAGGGGGGACAAAACCGGGAAACCTTGGCGAATGCCCTCTCGTATTATGTAAACAGCCTGGGGAAAGACCATGTGCGGGTGATGCTAGTGCCCTCTGCCAGCCAGATCCTGATGGACAAGCTGCCGGCCTACAGTCCGGTTTACGATCAGTCCCTCTATCTGGAGGAGGCCGTAAAGGCGGCGGAGGAAGCCTTTGCGAAGGCCGGAATAGAAGGCGGGGCGGCGGAGCTTTTCGTGGACGTGGAGGGGGCGCTGTCGCCTCATGCGGGAGAGTATATCTATTACCGCACCGACCACCACTGGACGACGCTGGGGGCCTTCTATGCCTATCAGGCATGGGCGGAAAGCCTGGGGCTTTCACCGCTATCCGATGCGGGACTCCGGGAGGTATCGGATCATTTCTGGGGAACAACCTACTCCAGGCTCCATGCGGGAGGAGAGGCCGATGTGATTTCCGTATACGATACGGAGCAGAACGCGGTTCTGACTCACAATATGACAGATCAAACGGAGGGGTTCTACGACTGGGAAAAGCTTGCGGTCCGCGACCAGTACGCCGTTTTCCTGGGCGGAAACGACGGACTTTTGGAGATTCGGACGGATGCAGAGCAGGAGGGGGAAGAGGAGAAGACAGAAGGGGAGAGGGTGCTCCTGGTGGTGAAGGATTCTTTCGCCAACTGCTTCATCCCCTATGCGGCGGAGCATTTTGACCGGATTATCGTGGTGGATCTGCGCTATCTGAATATGAGTTTGGCGCAGCTTGCCGGACAGTACGGGGCGACCGACCTTTTGGTGCTCTACAGCGCCCAGGCCTTTGCGACGGACGCCACGGTATTTAAGCTGGGGCGGTAGCGGAAGAGAAAAAAGGAGAAAACAGGATGAGTATGCTGCGTTTAGATAAGTTTCTGGCGGATATGGGAAAGGGAACCCGCAGCGAAGTTCGCCGGGAATTGAAAAAGGGAGCGGCGACAGTCAACGGGGCGACGGAAAAGTCGCCGGAGCGAAAGATTGATCCGCAGAAGGATCAGATTGTTTATCGGGGAGAGCCGGTTTCCTATCAGAAATATGCCTATTATATGCTCCATAAGCCGGCGGGGGTGGTGTCGGCCACGGAGGACCGTCGGGAAAAAACCGTCCTGGATCTGATGAAGGGGGCGGCCGGAAAGGGGCTCTTTCCGGTGGGCCGGTTAGATAAGGACACGACAGGCCTTCTTCTTATCACCAACGACGGAGAGCTGGCGCACCGGCTGCTGCATCCGGGAAAGCATGTGGAGAAAACGTATCTGGCGACCCTGGCCGGCCCGGTTACGGAGGAGATGATCGAGGCCTTTGCCGCCGGCGTGGATATCGGGGATGAAAAGCCCGTCCTGCCGGCCCGCCTGCTTGTACGGGAAAACGGGGCCCAGGCCCAGACGGAGATCACTATCTGCGAGGGGCGCTATCATCAGGTCAAGAGGATGGCCGAGGCCGTCGGCTCGCGGGTTCTTGCTCTGAAGAGGCTTACCATGGGGCCGCTGCGGCTGGATGAAGATCTGCCCGCCGGCAGCTGGCGCCCGCTGACGCGGGAGGAGAGGAAAGCCCTGGGGACGGAGGACTGAGAACTAAGGACTAAGGACTGAGAACGAAGAAGCGACGGATATTTTAAAGGCTGGGTATCCTGCCAGGCTGATTGGCAGCAGGATGCCCGGCTGTCTTTATGCCTAAATTCCGCGCTTTTTATGTTACTTTGACAGGCTTTTTATTTTGTGCTATTA
>CALWRE010000125.1 GCA_944383835.1 uncultured Lachnospiraceae bacterium
GGCCGCCACCATCGCAGGGTCGCCGATCTGTCCGATGAAAAACGTATCCGCCAGGTTATAAATCATTGTCACCACCTGGCTGATGATGGTAGGAATGGCCAGGGTCGCTACCGCTTTCGGGACAGCCATCTCCTCAAATAAGTATTTTTCTGTTTTTTCCTCCACATGAATCAGCTCCTTCAAAGAAATTCATCCAAAGCAGTCCCGTCCTTAAAAGCATTCCTGAAAGATTTCAAGGATTTCTTCGTGGGTCATTTTCTTATAGCTGCCCTGGGAAATGCCGCAGGAGTCGGCGATTTCCTTCAGCATGGAGCGGTCTGAGACCCCCAGCTCCCGCAGGGTGGTAGGCAGGCCGACCTCCCGGATGAAAGCCGCCAGCGCGTCGATTCCCGCCAAAGCAAGCTCCTCGTCCGTCCTTCCCTCCCGCTCGATTCCCCAGACATTCTGGGCGAAGCGGACAAATTTAGGCAGTCCCTCCCGGTAAATATGGCGGTAATATACCGGATGGAGAACGGCCAGGCCGCGGCCATGGTTGCAGTCGGTATAGGCGCCCAGCTGATGCTCCATATTGTGGCACTCAAAATCGCATTTCTTTCCCATTTTAATCAGGCGGTTCTCTCCCAGGGTCGAATCCCACATCAGGTTGGAGCGGGCCGTGTAATCCTCCGGGTTTTGGATGGCAGCCCGCAGGTTGCGGATTACGCTGCGCATCAGCGCCTCCATAATATCGTCGGAGACGTTGTCCTCGTTGGGCTCGCTGAAATAGGTCTCCATAATATGGCTGAGGATGTCAAAGCCGCCGGAAACCATCTGCCGGACCGGGACGCTGTAGGTGTATACGGGGTCCATCAGGGCGAACTGGGGATTCAGCTGGGGATAGTCCCGTCCCGTCTTAATCTTCTTTTCTTCATTGGTAATAACGGCACCGCCGTTGCACTCGCTGCCGGTGCCGGCGACCGTCACAATTACGCCTAATGGCAGGGGATCCACATTGATCACGCCGGGCCGGGCCCAGAAATCCTCCCAGATATCGCCCTCGTACCGGGCAGCCAGGGCCACGGCCTTGCAGCAGTCCATCACGCTGCCGCCGCCCACGGCCAGGATCATGTCCGCCTGGCTTTCACGGGCCAGCCTCGCCCCCTCCTGCACCTTCGCGTAAGTGGGGTCCGCCATAATGCCGGAAAATTCCACCACCGTCTTTCCGGCCTCTTTCAGGATGCCGCATACCTCGTCATAAACGCCGTTTTTCTTGATGGAGCCGCCCCCATAGGCCAGCATCACCGTCTGATACGGCTTCGTCTTGCAGGCAAGGTACTCTTTCACGCTGCCCTTGCCGAAATAAACCTTCGTACTGTTTTGAAAAATAAAGTTATTCACCTCAATCCTTCCTTTCGCTCCTTACTGCTGCCCTTATTATAAAAAAAACGAGACCCCGGCAGAAGTCTCGTTTCGTTATGTTGTGATTACTCGTGAGTTAATACTTATTTAATACTTATCGGGAGCCGGCCCTGTCTCTCCTGGCCCTGCCTCTCCCTGCCCCGTTTCCTTCGTCAGCAGCTTTTTCAGCGTATCCGCAAACGCCTCGATGTAATAATTGGTCTGGTCCTTTCGCCAGAAAGCGCAGTAATTGCGCATAATCTGGTTCTCTCCCTGATATACCGGAAGGCGGCAGATCGATACCCCCGGCGGCGGGAGGGTTCCCACGCTCTCGATGGGAAGGAAACCGCGGTTGCTGAGTACCATCAGCCGGCCCTCCTCCAGATTATCGGCGAACAGATAGCTGCCGCCAAAGCCCAGGGTGTTCTGATAATATTCCCGCTCCGCATTCTGCTGTTCCCGCGAGGTGATCAGAATACAGGGGGAGCGCTTCAGTTCCTCAATGCGGACGAAGCTTTTCCGGCTGAGGGGATGGTTCGCCGACAGTTCCACGTAACAGCCGCACTGCATCAGCTCATAATTCACATAGGCAGAAGAAAAGGCCCGTCGCTGGTCGTTTAAAACCAGGTCCACCCCGCCAAAGCGGAGCAGGTCGTAAAGCTCCTCGTGGGTTCCGTTGACGATATGGATCGACACCTCCGGATGCAGACGGGAAAAATCTGCAATCGCCTGATACAGTTCCAGGCCGTTATAGCAGCGCAGATAGCCGATGCGCAGCTGCGGCCCCTTATCGGAACCAAGGCGCTTGGTCTCGCGGATCAGCTCATCCACCTCCCCCAGGATCGCCTTGCAGTGGGAGTAAAAATACTGCCCGGCCGGCGTGAGGGTAAAACGGCGGTTTTCCCGATGAATCAATTCCACTCCCAGCTCATTCTCCAGCGAGCGGATCTGCTGCGAGATGGCGGATTGGGAAATGTAGCAATGCTCCGCCGCCTCGGTAAAGCTGTTGCAGTCAACGACAGCAGCAAAATATTTCATCTGCCTGAATAGCACAGCCTGGGCCTCCTTTCACGATCCGTACACCGTATCGGTATGCCATATCCGTATACGGCATTCTGCTTTCCATTATAGACATTCCTGCAATTTTGTAAATACAGATTCTGCAAATTGCAAGTTGTAAAGAATGGTCAAAACGGTTATCGTATAAACAGAAAATCTTTTAGGAAAGGAGCCTTTTATCATGAAAAGAATGAAAACTTTAGGCTGGGTCGAACTGATCCTGAGCCTTCTTTTAATCGGAGCAGGCATTTATTCCTTTGTCAACCCGTCCGCAGCGCTGACCGGCGTCACGGCAGTCTACGGAATCGCAGCCCTGATAACCGGCATAGCAGATATTGTCTTTTACGTCAAGCTGGAACAGCGGACCGGCTTCGCCCCCGTTATGTCCCTGGTCGGCGGCATCGTGAGCATTATCGCCGGCCTTCTGATTCTGTTTAACATCACGGCCGGCGCCTGGGCCCTGGTGATCCTCTTCCCGATCTGGTTCATCGCCCACTGCATTGCGCGGCTTGCCCACCTGCCCTTTGTCCGTCTGTTCGCTGGGAACGGATATTACGTCTTTTCCCTGATCGTAAATATCCTGGGGCTGATCTGGGGTATTCTGATGTTCGTAAACCCCTTTGTCTCCCTGTTCTCCTTCAGCTATATGATCGGCTTTTATCTTATTTTCCTGGGAATCGACAGCCTTGTCTTTGCCCTCAGCCTGTTAAGCTCCCGGAATTAACGCAAAGAGCGAGGGCTTCAGCGTTAAGGTTTCAACGTTAAGATTTCCGGCGCTCCCGGCGGGTGGAGGCCCTTACGATCAGGTTGGACGTGGTCGTATAGGTCTGCACCTGCTGGTTTTTCTTTCCGATCATCTGCAGCAGAGTCCGCCCCGCCTGGACGCCCATATCGTAGACGTCGATATCCACCACGGTAAGGGGCGGATTCATCATATTGGCGTAAGGGTAATTGTCAAAGGTCATCACTCCCACATCCCGCGGGATCCGCAGCCCCAGCCGCCCGATCGCCTCCACACAGCCCAGGGCCAGGCTGTTGTTGGCGCAGATCACCGCGTCGGGCCGGTCCGCCATGGCAAAAAGGCCCTCTGCCATGCGTTTTCCCTCCTGGGGCGTGGACTCCCCCAGCCAGATAAACTGCTCCTGCAGGGGATGGGCGGAGGCGGCCAGGGCCTGCCGCACCCCGTCCAGCCGATGGCTGGAGATCCGATCCGATTCCCTTCCGCCGATAAAGGCAATCTTCTTATATCCCTCTTCCAGCAGATGATTCGCCGCAATATCCCCCGACAGCACGTTATTGATATCGATCCAGCACATCTGGCTCTCGAAATCTGGCTTTCCCAGAACCACATGGGGGAAACGGGTCCGCGTGAGCATCGCCGACAGCGGGCGGGACACCACCGAGGCGTGAATCAGAAGCCCGTCCACCTCCTGGGAGGCATAAGCCTCCTCCACAATGGCCGTCACCGAGGTGGTATCCGCATTCCGCACCAGCAGACGGTAGCCCTTGCCGGTCAGGATACTCTCCGCCCCGGACAAAATCTCAAACATATGGGGATTTTCAAAGGCCGCATTGGGCCGCAGGCTGCACAGCCACAGCACCGTCCGGGTGGACTGCCGGGCAAAGTCCCGCGCCCTGGCGTTGGGATGGTAATTCAGCTCCCGCACCGCCTGGTGCACCCGGTCGATGGTTTCCTGCGAAATGCTGTAGCACTGGTTGTTGATGACGCGGGACACCGTGGTAGCGGAAGTATTCGCCGCACGGGCCACGTCCTTGATTGTTACCGCCATCTCTTCACCCCCTCTGCTTTAGAGGATAACACAGGCCGTCCATTTTAACAAGCGGCAAGAAATACGGCAAAGCCAAAGCCGTCCAGGGCGGCCTCCTGCCCCCCTTCTCCTTCGGGGCCAAGGGTGAGACCCTGCTGCCACAGAAGCTTCGCTTCCGGCGGAACCTGGAACCTCTCTTTTTTCTCCCCGGCATTCAGGGCAACCGTCACAGTTTCCGCTTCGTGGATGCGGTCAAAGAGATAGAGACGGCTGTCTTTTTCGGCCGATCTGGTCCGGTACTCCCCTCGGCGCAGGGCGATATGCTCCCGCCGCAGTCGGATGGCCTGCCGGAAAAAGGCGTACAGCTCTTCGTTTCCCGCCCCCCAGGGCATCGGTTTTCGGTATTCCTCCTCCAGAATCCCGCTCATCCCCTGCTCATCCCCGTAAAACACAGAGGGCATGCCGACAAAGCACATCTGAAAGAGGACGGCTAAGCGGTAGCGCCGTTCCTCCTCCCCGCACAGAGACAAAAAGCGGCTCACGTCATGGCTGTCCAGGATATTCAACTGAGCCGGCAGCATATTGCGGCGGTAGCGCATCCGCATGTTGGTGACCCGGACGTCGAAGGCAAAGGCGTCCAGGCTCCCCTCGCC
>CALWRE010000126.1 GCA_944383835.1 uncultured Lachnospiraceae bacterium
GTTCTGGCTCCCAGCGTTTTCGCGAAAAACGGCACCATGCCTCTGGCCTTTACAATCTATGGAGTATTCGCTTACTCCCTGATTGCCTCCCTGTTTCTGCTGATCCGGAACCGTTTGGGCGGGAACCGGATTTGGCAGGGGCTGAAATACGGCCTTTCCTGCTGCGCGGTGTGGATTGTTTATCTTTGGGAACCCCTGCCCCATGTGGCAGCCCTGGATCGGATTACTTACCCGCTGGCGGACAGCCTGGCCTTGCTTGTTATGGGTCTGCTCCTTGGCTGGCTGCTTGGAAAGCCAGAAGCTGCGGCAGACCGGCGGAGAGCAGGATTAGCAGGTTTTCTTGCAGCCTTCCCTGTCCTTCCGGCGCTGGCCGTGGCGGTCTGCTTCTTTGCCGGACGGATGGCGCAGTACATCCCGGATCTGGTCCTCCGCACTTTCATCGATATTCTGGCGGTGACGGCCGGATGCCTGGCGTTCTCAAATAACCCCCATGTTTTAAGGAAGATGAAAGGAGGAGGTGAATTCCATGTATAAAACAGTGGTGGTCAAATATTCGCCCGAGGCGAAGGAGATGGCTCTCCGCATAGAGGAGACGGCCAATGAAATGGAGAGGGATGGTTTCGAGCTGGTTTCCTGCTCGGTTATGCCCTCTGCGAAAGGAATTTTGGTTTTTAGGAAAGCGGAGGAAGGAAGCGCGGAGTAAAGCTTAGTAAATTCATGGTACATTTACGGTATATTTAGCGGGCTTAGCGGCAAAGGCGCACGGGATAGCTGACGGCACGTGCGCCTTTGCTGCGTTTGCATATGCGGCGTGAATCCCGGCCGCCGGCTGCCCCTCCGGCTGGTTTTATTTTGCGGTCAACGATTGAGAGGTCGGCTATCGAGTGCTCCCCCAAAGCCATTCTATATCGGGACAAAAAATGTGTGGTAAAGGCAAGAATAACAAGGAAATCGCCCTGGAAACCTAAAAAACTCTCTGTTTCCACGCTCTTGGAATTGTGCTACAATAAAAAATTATCAAATTGCTAGTGCAATCTGGCTTTGAAAAGTTTATTCATTTTTACTTCAAAGAGTGAGGATTTGAGGAGTGGCATTATGGAACCTATTATTCAGAAAATAGAAGTGAAAAATGTGCTGACAAAATCAAACCTTCCGGCGGGCGACTATTCCGTGAATCCCTATGTGGGATGCACTCATGCCTGCAAGTATTGCTACGCCAGCTTCATGAAACGTTTTACAAATCATAAGGAAAGTGATTGTTCAGACAGAAAAAAATAACTTACAAGAACTGGATAAGGAGTGATTTATTATGCCACAGCATATAACCGTTGTAAATTATGACCCGGAATGGCCGTCAAAATATGTACGTGAACGGGACTATATTACCGAAATACTGAAAGATAATTGCATTTATATCTACCATATTGGAAGTACATCTGTTCCGGGCTTGTCCGCCAAACCAATTATTGATATTATGGTGGTCGTTAGAAGCCTTGAGAGAGTAGATACCGTTGCAGAAAAGTTTTCAGACATAGGTTATGAATCCCTTGGTGAATTTGGAATAGTGGGTAGGCGTTATCTTCGCAAAGGCGGTGATGAACGAACCCATCAAATTCATATTTTTCAAGCAGACGATTGGAACAATATCGGACGGCACCTTGCATTCCGTGACTATATGCGTACTCATGAAAAACAGCGGAACCAATACGCAAAAATTAAGAAAGACCTTGCACAAAAGTTTCCCTATGATATAGATGGATATTGTGATGGGAAAGAAAATTTTGTTCGCGAGATGGAGAACTGTGCGCTTGCCCAATACGACGGGACATGGGATAAACTGTATATTGCCGCTAGGAAAGTGCAGAATGAGAGAAAAATCTCTCCGCTGATTGAAGCGGGAAGTGTTTCAGCCGCAATTCTTTCGGCAAAAGGAAATATCTATACCGGGGTTTGCATTGATACGGCCTGCTCATTGGGAATGTGTGCGGAAAGAAATGCGATTGCAAATATGATAACAAACGGGGAAAGCCAAATCATAAAAATAGTTGCTGTCATGCCAGATGGAAAAACAGGTATGCCGTGTGGAGCTTGCCGGGAATTTATGATGCAGTTGAACAAAACAGCAGGCGAAATAGAAATTTTGTGCGACTATAAAATGAAAAAGGTAATACGACTGAAATCTCTAATTCCCGAATGGTGGAGTACAGACCAGATGAAAATAAACGAATGAGGAAATTTTTGCTTTTCTCGGAAAGTGATTTACAGAACAACTGCCATAGTTATGCTTCATTTGCCGATCAACTGTATCGAGTATATCGTTTTCGGGTTTTATTGGCAAGCAAGAAGGGTTGCCAATTTGTCAACTGGCTGTAACACGACGTCGGTTTTGCTGCGCTGCGTTTTAGCAAGACAAAAAACAATCATTTTTAACTGATAAAAAATATTGAATGTAGAGTTTTATAAGATATAACTTATAAAACAATGAATATCAAGTTGAGTTTCGGCTATACTTATGATAAGATTTTATTATCCGTATCAGAAGGGAGGCCGGTTATTATGATTAAACGAGAAACATATATGAAGCGAATCCGCCCTTTCATGGGAAAAGAACTGGTAAAAGTTTTGACGGGAATTCGCCGCAGCGGAAAGTCTGTCATGCTGGATTTGATCAAAGAAGAGTTATTGGCTTCCGGAGCGGATGGCAGCCAGTTTATTACTATCAATTTTGAGAACATGAGTAATGCCCATCTCTGCACTGCCGCAGCGCTTCATGAAGAGATTATCCGCCGCGCTTCGGAAATAAAGGGTAAGGTTTATCTGTTTTTTGATGAGATTCAGGAGGTGGAGGCCTGGGAGAAGTGCATCAATTCTTTCCGGGTGGAATTGGACTGCGATATTTATATTACGGGTTCCGATGCCAAGCTTCTCTCCGGAGATCTGGCGACCTATCTGGCCGGGCGGTATGTGGAGTTTGTGATTTACCCGTTTTCCTTTGCGGAGTTCATCGAGCTGTATCGGACGGTCTCGCCGGATTCCGATATCCGTGAGTGCTTTAATGCGTATCTGACTGCGGGCGGCATGCCATACCTGAGTAATCTGCGCTATGAAGAGACGGCCAGCCGCCAGTATCTGCGGGATCTGTTTAACTCGGTGGAGCTGAAGGATATTATCAAGCGCAACAATATCCGGGATGTGGATATGCTGGAGAGGATTATCGCTTACATGACCTGCAATATCGGCGCCACCTTTTCCTCCACTGCCATTTCCAAATACCTGAAAAACGAGGGCCGCTCTGTTTCGCCGGAGACCGTACTGAATTATATTAAGGCCTGTACCGACGCGTTTTTGTTCTACCAGGTGAAGCGGCAGGATCTGCAGGGGAAAAAGATCCTCACGGTCAATGAAAAATACTATGTGGCCGACCATGGCATACGGGAAGCAGTGTTTGGCGGCAATCGCAGAGATATCAATCTGGTTCTGGAAAACATTGTATACCTGGAACTGATCCGACGGGGTTATACTGTCACAGTTGGAAGGCTGGGCGACCGGGAGATCGATTTTGTCTGCGAGGAACGGGGAAACAAGCTGTATGTCCAGGTCGCTTATCTGCTGGCGTCGGAGGAAACCATTCAGCGGGAGTTTGGCGTCTACGGCCGCGTCCGCGACAATTTTCCGAAATATGTCGTGACCCTGGATGAACTGGATATGAGCCGGGACGGAATCAAGCATCGCAATATCCGAGACTTCCTACTGGAAGAAAAATGGGGATAGTACGCCTGAAAGTCCCTCATTTTTTGCGATGAATATTGAAAAAGTCCCTCATTTTTATGTATACTATAAAAAAGGAGGGATGCATGTGGATAGAATTTATCTGGAGCGGAAAATAGACCGATACCTGCAGGAATGGAAACGGGATCCCGACAGAAAGCCGCTGATCGTGAAAGGGCCGCGGCAGGTGGGGAAAACCGAGTCAATTTTGCATTTTGCCGGGGGAAACGCTGATCTTTTTCGACGAGCTGCAGGAGTTTCCGGAGATAGCGACGGCCCTGAAATTTTTCAAGCTTGACGGCCGCTTCGATGTAATCTGCAGCGGTTCTCTGCTGGGAATTTCTTATAAGCGGCTCGAGAGCAACAGCGTCGGATATAAGGCGGATTACCAGATGCAGTCCATGGATTTTGAAGAATTCTTGTGGGCCAAGGGGTATGGCGGGGAGGCGGCGGAGGAGCTGCTGCACCATATGAAGACGGGAAGCCCTCTTCCGGAAATTCTTATGAAAGTATACGGCGGGCTGTTTTTGGACTACTGCATTCTGGGCGGGATGCCGGCCGTGGTGCGGCAGTATATCCAGAGCGGGACTTTTGAAGGAACGCTGACTATCCAGAGGCAGCTTCTGGAGGACTATAAAGAGGATATCCGCAAATATGCGGACGGGATTTATACGTTTCCTTACTTCTGCGCCTTTCTGCTGCGGGACTATTTAAAGACGATTTGAAACGTCAAAAACAAGAGGACCGAAGCCGCGAAATGTATCTATGAGCAGAGTCTGAAGAGGAATATTTTTGCAGATTGCGGTACAACACCATCTATGAAAGCATAAGTGCATCATAGGTGGCGTTTTTTTGTACCGTCTGCAGCAGCCTTCCTAAAATTACTATAGTTAATTTGCATCCGTACAAACAGAAAAGAATTATTCCGATATAATTGGAGGTAGAGAAAAATTGTGAATAAACGGAAATGGTACGGTATAAAAAATGAAGACTTCCCCTACATATCTGAGGACATTGCAAAACCATCTCTGCGGGCGGGGCAAAAAGATTTTTCCAAATCAGGTTGTATTTTACAATGCGGTCTTTGGCGCGACAAATCCGCTGCTGCTTTCGGAAGAGCATCTGGACGCCCTTTTTCGCATCGGACAGGGCGGACGCCGCAAGGAGGATGAAGAGCTGATCCGGCAGGTAAATTATCTGCTGCGCAGCGGCCTGGACAGCAACTCCGCCAACATCGGCAAACACATCAACAATGTGCCGGAGCTTCCCATTCCCAGGCAGCACCGCAGCCATTACGAGGGCGAGGCCAATCGGGCCGATATTGTCCGCAGGCTGCAGGCGATCATCGGCTTCTGCCTGTTTTTCCGTCCGGTGAATTGCCGGATGGAGAGAGAGGATATGGCGGAGCTTTTGGCGCGGATGAAGGAGGAGCTGGCGGAAGCCTCCCGGACCCTTCGCCTGGCGGACGAGCTTTCCGTGGAGCTTCTGGCCAACGTAATCTACGAAGTGGTGATCACGCATCTGGCACAGGTGCAGAGCGGTTCCTGCGTTATGCCGGAGGATACGGAGCGGCGCAAGGTGGATCTGGACGCCCAGTATCAGGAGTATTGGAACCAGGTCAGCTGCTTTGGGCGGGATAATGCGGACCATTTTTTTGCCCTGCAGCGTTTGGCGCAAACCAATATGGTGGCGGCTATGGAGATGGGCAAGGTGTATTTTTACGGCGGCCAGTATTATGCCGGCGACGAGGGAAGGGGAAATCCCGGCGTGTACCGCGTGGAGCCGGATATGGGACGGGCGGCCCTGTATTTGAAGCAGGCGGCGGACTGCGATCCGCCGGTGATAGCGGCTTGCTGGCTTTTGGGCTACATGATCTGGAATCGGATGTTTGACGATGTGCCGGAGGGGGAGGCCGAAGCCCTGGCGGAAAGCTATTTTCGGACGGCTTACAAAGGGGGTTATATGCCGGCGGCCAACAGTATGGGGCTCATCGAGCTGGCGCGGGGCGACCGTCTCTTTGCCAGAGAGGAGAAGCTCCTGGCTCTGGGCGAGAGGCTTACCGGAGCGGAGCAGGAGCAGATGTATGCGCATTACCGCAGGGGGCTTACGCTGTGCGACGAGGCGGGCTGCGCCGGCTGGCCCTACGGGCATATCAATGTGGCAAGCTTCTTGGGAGATGAAAGATACCGATTCCGGGTGATGCCGGCGGTCTGCGAGGGCCTTTCCCTGCGGGGGTCCATGGATGTGCGGGAGAGATGGAAGGCCGCAGCGGACTTGGATAATCTGTGGGCGATGAACCGGCTGGCCCTGTACGATATGGAGCGGGGGGATACCCAGTCGGCCTTGTCCTACTGGCAGAGGGCAGCGTCCTGCCATTATCCGGCGGCCAGCCTGAATATGGCCCTTTATATCTACAGCGATACGGGGGCGGAGCCCAATCGGTATCAGTACCGCGCATGCCTGGAGCAGGCTTCGGCGGATGGGAGCGCCAGGGCCAGCTACGAGCTGGCAGCTCTGCTTGCATCCGGCCGGCCGGAGACGGCGGGAATCTATCTGGCCCGCGCAGAGGAACAAAATGATCAGAAATTCGACAACGAATTATACCACCAGATCCGTGATCTCCAAAAAAAGCTGGAAAAGCGGGAGCGGGAGACAAAGCGCTCGGACCGCCCGGCCTTTGGAAATGTACGGATGTCTGCAAAGGAGAGGCGTTCCGGCCTGCTGTGAGGATCTACTATAGTGGGGGAGCGGATCACTATTGTCCGGGGCATATTTTTCCAATATGCTTTTGGTAAGGAGCAGCCGATGGGAGGAGACATGGAGATGAGCTATATTATACTGCTGTACCAGGATCGTCTGTACAGTGTTCAGGCGCAGATGCCGGGGACTTTGACCATCGGCTCCGGCAAGAAGGATACTTTGTATGTGGAGGGGCTCGCCCAGGGGCAGATTACCATCAGGGGAAATAAGCGGGGAGAAATCTCCGTTTCCTCCGGCCAGCCGTTCCCCTTTTATGATAACGATGTAATCCGGGATTCCATGGTGGTCCTGGATGCGCAGGAGCAGCTGGCCCTGTACCTGACGGACCATACCGGGGCCGACGCGCAGACCCTGCAGATTCCTTATAACTGCATGATTCGGTTCGGTCGCTCCGCCAAAAACCAGGTGACCCTTGCAAACCCTTATGTATCGGGGCGGCACTTTACCCTGCGCAGCGAGAACGGGGACATCCGGGTGGAGGACAGCGGCAGCACCAACGGCCTGTATTTAAACGGCAGGAGGATCAGCCGGGCAAAGCTCCATTCGGGCGACGTCCTGTCCCTTCTTCCGATCAATATAAGGCTGGTCAACCGAACCCTGTATTTTGAAAATACGAACGATGGGCTGACCATACGCGGAATCGGGGAGGAGAGCGCCCTGGGCGGGCAGGCCCGCCGGGAGGAGAGCGGGGAGGGAACCCTTCTCTACCGCCGTTCCCCCCGCACCCAGGAGAAGCTGCCGTCGGAGGACATTGTTTTGGCCAGCGCGCCGAACGCCGGAGGCAAGTTTGAAAAGAGGAAGGGAATCTTTTCTTCCTTCCTGGGAACGGGAGCCATGTTTGCCGCCAATATGGCGGTCGGCGCGGCCTCCCCGGCCTTGCTGGCGGCGAGGGCGGCGAGCCTGGTCTCCCCGGTGGTGTCCATGGCCACCCAGTCGGGCAGCGAGAAGCAGCGCAAGGCGAAAAGCGAGCAGTATGAACAGCGGCGCATGGAAAAATACGGCCAGTATATAAGCGAGCAGAAGGCCCGCATCGAGGCGGTAGCCACGCTCCAGCGCGATATCCTGACATGGGAGAACCCTCCGGCAAGGGACAGCCTGGAAAATCTCCGGCAGCTCTCCCGCAGTCTCTGGGAGCGCGGAAGCGATGACCGGGATTTCCTCGATGTGCGCCTGGGGATGGGATATGAGAAACTCTGCGTGCAGGTAAAAAGCCGCGAGGACAGTGCTTTCCATATGGAAGCAGACGAGGTGAAGGAACTGGCGGAGCGGATCATCGAGGAGACGCGGATCGTGGATAACATCCCGGCTCGCCTCCCCCTTGGCAGATACGGCACGGTCAGCGTGATCGGCGACCGCGGCCGGGTGATCCGGCTGGTAAAAAACATGCTGGTGTCCCTGACTTATGCCCATTGCTTTGAAGATCTGCGTATCGTCGGCATTTTTGATAAGGAAGAAAGAGAGCAGTGGGAGGCAATCCGCTGGTTTCCCCATCTGTGGGACGAAAACCGGCAGTTCCGTTTCCTGGCCTTCGATCCGGAGAGGGCTCACAGGCTCTGCGACCTTCTGACGGATCTGCTGAAAGGCAGACAGAAGGAGCAGACGGGAAGCTACGGAAAAAAGGTCCGTCCCCTGCCCCATTACCTGTTTATCCTGGGTTCCCGCGCCTATACGGAAAAGGAGGAGATCATGCAGCTTTTGACCTCCAACGACCCGGCCCTGGGAGCTACGGCCTTGTTCCTGTTTGACGATCTTTACTCCCTGCCCCACAGCTGTCAGTTTATCGTGGATGTGGACAACGGCCCCTGCGGCTATGTGCGGGACGAGGTAAACAATAAATTTTTCTTTACGATGGACGAACCGGTTTCCGACGAGGACTTTGATATCTATGCCAGACGCATGTCCGCCATCGAGCTGGAAGGCTTTGCCGCCCAGGCGGAGATTCCCCAGGGGATCAGCTTCCTGGAGGGATACGGGGTAACCCGTGTGGAAGAGCTGAACGCCCTGGGGCGCTGGCAGAGGAGCAGGCCCTATAGTAGCCTGGCGGCTCCCATCGGAGCCATGGGAGGGGGAAAGACCTTTTCCCTGGATATCCACGAGAAGGCCCACGGCCCCCATGGGCTGGTGGCAGGCACCACCGGCTCCGGCAAGAGCGAAACCCTCCAGAGCTATATCCTGTCGATGTGCGTTAACTACCATCCCCACGATGTGGTTTTTGTCATCATCGACTACAAGGGCGGCGGCATGGCCAACCTTTTGGAAGGGCTGCCCCATGTGGTGGGCAAGATCACCAACATCGGCGCAGGCATCGGCCGTTCGCTGATTTCCCTGCAGAGCGAGATGAAGCGGCGGCAGAGGATTTTTGATCAATATAAAGAGTATCAGGTCAATCACATTGACAAATATCAGAAGCTGTACCGGGAGGGAAAGGTGACAGAGCCCCTGCCCCATCTGGTCATCGTGGCCGACGAGTTTGCGGAGCTGAAAACCAACGAGCCGGCTTTTATGGCCGGGCTGATCAGTGCATCCCGCATCGGCCGTTCCCTGGGCGTCCATCTGATTCTGGCGACCCAGAAGCCCACCGGGGTGGTGGATGAGCAGATTCAGAGCAACTCCAAGTTTCGCCTCTGCCTGAAGGTGCAGAATGCCGGGGACAGCCGGGAGATGATCCGAAGGCCGGACGCGGCCCGCATCACCCAGGCCGGCCGCTGCTATGCCCTGGTGGGCGAGGACGAGGTCTTCGAGCTGTTTCAGTCCTACTGGAGCGGGGCCGCCTATGCGCCCCAGGCAGCCGCTGAGGCGGAAGGGGCCAATACGGTCCGCCTGGTAGACATAAGCGGAGAGCGAAGCCGGGCGGTGAAAAAGGAGCGGACGGTGGTTCGTTCCGACATAGATGAACTGACGGCAGTGCGGGAATATCTGTGCCGGGTCGCCCAGGAAAACGGCATCGAGAAGCTGCCCGGCCCCTGGCTTGCGGAGCTGCCGGAGCGCTTGAGCCTGGATGAGCTGCCGGTATCCTTCGGTTTTGACGGGGGCGGCTGGCAGGAGAGTCCGCCCTGGCTGCAGATCCCCATCGGCCTCTACGATGCGCCGGCCCGGCAGGCCCAGGGCGTCCAGTGCCTGGATCTGGCGGCGGAGGGCCATTACGGCATCTACGGCGCTCCGTCCACCGGCAAGACTTCCCTGCTGATGAGCATTGTCTGGGCCCTGGGCCGGTTCTACAGCCCGCAGGACGTCCATATTTATATCCTGGACTGCGGCGGCTGGGGCATGAATGTCTTTGCCGGAATGCCCCATGTGGGCGGCGTGGCCCTGGACTGTGAGGAGGAGAAGATTCAGAAGCTGGGCCAGATGCTGACCGAGGAGATGGGAAACCGCAAGAAGCAGTTTTTAAAGAGCGGCGTCAGCTCCCTGACCGCCTACCGGCGGGCAAACGGCGGGGGTATGGCGGCCATTGTCCTGGCAATCGACAATATCGTTCCGGTGTTTGAGCAGTATCCCGATATGGAAAATGTACTGACGACCATAGCCCGAGAGGGCGCGACCTACGGCATCTATCTGATCTACACGGCGAACACCACCACCGGCGTCCGCTACAAGGTACTCCAGAATATCCGGGGAGCCGTGGCCTTCGAGCTGACGGACAAGGGGGACTATCCCGCCATCGTGGGCCGTCTCGATGGAATGAGCCTTCCTAAGATAACGGGCCGGGCCTTTTTTAAAGGAAACCCGCCGGTTCTGTTCCAGGCGGCCATGTGCGCAGGGGCTGCCGATGAGCAGGAGCGCACGGGGGAACTGAAGCGGCAGATGAGGCGGATGGACGAGGCCTGGAAAGGGACCAGGCCGGAGGGAATCCCGGTGATGCCGGAGGAGCTTAGCTTTGCGGAGCTGTTTGCCCATTACCATGAGCGGACCAAAATCCCCGTGGGCCTTGCCTTCGACACGATCCGCCCTGCCGCAGCGGATATGTCGGAGCGCTACAATATGCTGATCTCCGGCACGATGAACAGCGGGAAAAGCCGGTATCTGGCGGGGCTTGCTTCCTCTCTCCATCAGAAAAGGCCCGAGGATAAGGTCTATGTGCTGGACAGCCGCAGAGGATCCCTGGGTTCGCTGAAAGGCCTCTCCTGCCGGTACGCCTCTGTGACGGACGGCGCGGCAGTGACGCAGCTGCTGGAGGAGATTGTCGATCAGCTGAACGTCCGGAAAAGGGCCCAGAACCAGGCCAGGGCCATGGCCGCAGACAGCTTTTCGGAGCAGGATTTTATCCGTGATTACGAGCAGATCTGCATCTTTATCGACGATCTGAAGGAGTTTGTCGACGAGGTGGATAACGATAACAAGCATTCGATGGAACGGATCTGCCGCCTGGCCCAGGGGCTGGGCGTGCTGGTGTTTGCCGCCGGGCGGGTTTCCGACCTGGAGCGCTACAACGAAATCGAGAGCCTGACCCGCGCCATCGTAGGCGGCCAGCTGGCCGTCGGGCTGGGGGCCAGCGCGGCGGTGCATACGTTTTTGCGCAACGATTTGAGCTATAAGGAAAAGGAGCAGGAGCCGGGCGAGGGAACAGGGCTGTTCTTCGACGGAGGCCGCTGCGTCCGGATTAAGCTGCCGCAGTAAGAAGCTGCCTGTCAGCTGACAGAGGAAAGGAGAGTTATGAGCACCACGTATGTGGACACCGATCTGCTGGAGCAGATGAGGGACAGGATGTTTCAGACTTTGTCCAGAATAGAAGAAAGCGCGGGAACCCTGCGGCAGGTTTACAGCCAGATGATGACGGAGGATCTGGGTCTATCGTTTTATCCCCAGTGGGAGCAGGCCGTGGAGAGCTGTCACAGGGCGCTGCAGAAGGCCGAGCGGCTCCAGGAGGAGGCGGGAAGGCTTCTGACCGTGCTGGAGACGGCGCCGGAGGAGTATCTGCAGCTGGAGCGGCAGCACCGCCAGATGCTGGAGCGGATGAGTTCCCGCGCTTCATCCCTGGGAGCGGGAATGGCCGGCGTCATGGCGGCAGACTATCCGCTGGGAATCCTGGAGGGGGAGGAGTCTTCCAAGGCTTTTTCGCTGGAGCGGCAGGCGTCTTGCGCCGTGCCGGAGCTGGGACTGGCCAATCTGACGGCGCTGACCCAGATTCTGAAGGAGAATTACGGCTATGACCAGGTGCTGCCCGGCGTGTCCCCGGAGGAGGCGTCCCCGGAGGAGAGGGAGGAGGAGACAGATGAACGGAAACCACGGAAAAAATGAACCGCTTCGCCTGACCGACGAGGAGCTGTGCGCCGCCGCGGCGTTTATGGAAATCCCCTGCCTCTACGGCGTTTCCGATCGATACTGGAAGAGAGGGAGCGGCAGCCTGCGAAAACGGCTGCTCGACGTATGCGCTTCGCTGGAGCTCGCAGGCTTTCTCTGCGTGGAGCCGGGCGGGACGGTGCGGCTGCGCGCCAGCCTGTATCAGGCGCTGGCCTGCATGGGCTCTCCGGAGGCTGTGGCCCGGCTTTTTGCGGCCGGGGCGGCGGGAACGAGGCGGGCCTGTCTATACCGGCGGGAGGAAGCGGTGTACGTCCGCAGCCTGGATGAAAGGGGCTGCCTGCTAAAGCGGGCGGCGGATGAGGAGGAGCTTGCCGGCTTCTTAGGCGGGGCTTTCAGCGGAGAGATTCGTGCCTGCGGGGCGCTGGTTCTTGCAAAGGCCGGGGCATTTTACGAGAAGAAGGCAGACCTGGTGTGGAAAGCCGGGGAAAATGCGCCGGAGGAGCGGACGGCCCTTCTGCACGGCGTCTGGGAGGCCCTTACGGCAGGCGGCAGGAAGGAGGAGCGCAGATGAAGCATATTATCGTAACGGTTTCGGACCGGCAGAATACCTTTTCCTGCGACATGGAGGCGCCGGTGGATCTGGCTGGGAGGCAATTGCTTGAAAATATGGCCGAGGTATTTGCCGCCTACGCCCCGCAGCTTCATCTGAGCAGCCTGTATCACCGGCTGTTTGTAAAGCGGCTCGGCCGCCCCCTGGAGGATACGGAAAGCCTGGCCCAGGCCGGGGTACGAAATGGAGACTATCTGACGATTGTGTCCAGGGTATAGACAAGGTATAAAAGGGATATGGGAGAATGGTAAATGGAAATCATCAATACCTACAGTGAAACGCTTTCGCACTATATCATGAAGGTCAGCCATGCCGAGGAAGAGCTGGAGGATGCGGGAAGGGGCTTGGAGGAGCTCAGCCTTCTGGCGGAGGAGGGCTGGCGCGGGCCGGCGGGCGGCCAGGCCCAGGAGAAGATCCGGGAGCTGGACCGGCAGGCCGGTTCGCTTCGGTCGGATATGGAGGAAATATGCGGGGCGCTTCGCCAGCTGGGAGCAGCCGTGGAGGAAGAGATACGGCAGCTGAAAGAGCAGGCGGCGGCAGCCGCGCAGGAATATCCATCGAATGTTTGACCCCGAGGGGGCTTACAGATATATCATCCTAATAAAGAAAGGCGGAAAAAATTATGGCATTGATTCAGGTAACACCCGAGCTTCTGATGGGAAAGGCAAACGAGCTGAGGGGACTTAAGAGCACCCACGACGAGGCGATGACCAAGATGCGCACCCTGATTATGGGGCTGAACGAGATCTGGAAGGGCGACGCCCAGTCCGCTTACGTGGCAAAGTATGAGAGCATGCAGTCCACCTTCACGAATTTTTCCCAGATGATCGAGGATTACGCGAAGCTGATGGACACGGCGGCCCAGAAGCTGCAGGAGACCGATACGGCGCTGCAGTCCACGATGAACAGCTTTGGCGTCTGAGAAAGGCGGTGGGCTGACGGGAACATCCGGGCGGCTAAAAGACCGGGCAGCCGGAAGACCATGCGGGGGCCTTCGCGGGAGGCGGGGCCCCCAGGGATAAGGGGGAGAATGGGAAATGAAAATCCATGTGGACGCCGTAAAAATGCACGCGGTCAGCGGAGAAATCCGGGCGGTTACCGATACGCTCCGCGCCAATATGGACCGCCTGGAGTTTCTGGTCGCCGGCCTGCAGGGCGAATGGCAGGGAGAGGCGGAACGGGCCTATGCCAGCCGGCTGGTCTGCGTGCGGCGGGAATTTCGGGAGCTGGAACGCTTCTTTGAGGAGTATGCCTCTCTGCTGGGGCGGTTTGCGGAGGAGTATATGCGCTGCGAGGAGGAGTTTTGTTCAAAAATAGCGAATGTGTAAAGGGGATCTCATGAAGAAGGAAATCATTCTTACGCCGGAGGAGCTGTACTACATGGGGACGGTTCTTCAGGCAAAGTATATCGACTATGCTTATGTGGCGGCCATGGGCGATATCTCCCAGAACAGGGGATTGTATGAGAGCCTCTGCCGGGAGGGACTGGCGAAAAAGGGAATCCTGCTGGAGGATTTCTCCGGGCAGACAGAGGTGGACAAAAGCGCCAGACAGCTGCTGGAGCCGATCTTTTTTGGCGAGATGGAAGCCTCGCTGGACGTAGCCTCTATCACGGAGGACGGAAGCAGAACCGCCCAAAACCGCCGTTTTCACTTTTATGAGGGGAGAATTACCAGCGCTTTGCCGGGGCCGGAGGGAATCGCTTTGCAGGAGACCGACGACGGGCAGCTGCAGGCCTGGATTGCCGCCCTTTTGCCGGAAGGGTACCAGGCGGAGGAAGAGAAGCTTCCGATCAAGGATATGGACAGGAAACAGATCAGCCGCATCCTGGCGGTGAAGAACACCCGCGTGGGAGAAAAATCGACTGTGGAAATATATGTGGAGTATCAGGGCAAAATCTACCGGGAGCTGGCGGGCGGCATGGCGGAGTCTTTGCCTGGGGCGCAGTTCTGTCTGCGGGCATACCGCGGTTTGAAGGGAGAGTAGGGTATGGCGTATCATGATGAAAACGGCAGGATTACCATTGACGCGGCGGCGGCCCAAAAGGATATCGGACGTCTTCGCGAAGCCATACAGGTGCTGGAGGATTCCCGCAGCGCCATCCGCAGCCTGAAGCGCCAGGCGGGCCAGCTGCAGGGCGCAGCTGCCCTGGCCGTGGCAAACCAGGCGGGGCGAATGGAGAAATCCTTAAACAACACGATAGATAAGCTGGAGGAGACGATCTCCTTCATCCAAAAGACCGTGCGCCATTACGAGCTTTTGGACGAACAGATCAAGCAGGCGATTCAGGCGGCCGCAAACGCCGCAGCCGCAGCCAGGGCGGCGGCCGCTGTAAACGCCCAGAATACGGGGAGCAGTTCGGCAAAGAGCAGTGCGTCCGCCCCGGCCCAGACGGGGACAAAAAGCACAGGCAGCTCCCCCGCGCCGGATATGTCCGATATATTGAAGGGGCTGGGAAAGGCGGCCAGCAGCGCCCTGGACAGCTTTTTCGGA
Organism: uncultured Lachnospiraceae bacterium; assembly: GCA_944383835.1. Lineage (GTDB taxonomy): Bacteria > Bacillota > Clostridia > Lachnospirales > Lachnospiraceae > RGIG7193. The sequence continues at coordinate 14,873 of CALWRE010000126.1, forward strand.
AAGAAGTAGGAGGAGGAGAGAATGGCGAAAATCAGAGTGGAAATATCCTCCCTCAGGGAGAACGAAAAAAGCCTGGAAAAACAGATCGCTAGCTCAGAGCAGCTAAGCAGGCGGCTGGAGAGCCTGTTGAATCGGATCGAAGCATCCTGGGAGGGCGATGCAAGCGCGGCCTATATAAGAGTTATGCGCCAGTACGCCGCGCAGGCGGCATCAATGCGCACGGTGCTTACGGAATTCAAAAGCTATGTAAAAAATGCGGCGGATACCTTTGCGAGCAAGGACGAGAAAGCGGCCGCACGGATCAACGGTTCATTCTGAGGCGAAGGGAGGAGACGATATGGCGGTCAGTCGGATTGATTATGATACGGATATCATGGGCCAGCTGAGCGTGGCCTGCCGGACGGCGGCCCTGGAGCTGTCGAAGGCGGAGAATCTGCTGGAGCAGGTTCGCTCCCACAGCGACTGGACCTGCAAGGAAAAAAATACCATTGATAATATGATGGCAGCCTGCCGGAAGGAAGTGCGGAAGCTGTCGGAGCAGCAGAGCGATTTTCTGCGGGCGGTGGAGAAGACCGAGACGGAATTTACCGATGCGGAGCGGTCGGTTGCCGCTTTGTTTGACGGGGTGGAAGATGTGCTGGGCCGTATCCTTGCGGTTCCGGTAAAGACCGTGGCCGTCACGGGCGGCGGCCTTTTGGATGGGCTGCAGTCTGGGCAGGGGGGAGACGGGCAGATAAATCCGGATCGTTGGGAAGGAATCGAGAAGCTGCGCGAAGCGGCAGAAAAGGCGATACGCATCGTATCCTTTGACGATATAAAACTGTAGGCGAAGGGGGAGAGAAGATGGCAGGAAAAATTCAGCTGACGCCGGAGGAGCTTTTGGGACAGAGCCAGGAGATGCTCAGCCTGCAGAAGGACTATGAAAGTCTGTTCCAGGAGACGAATGCCCTCTTAAATGAGATCAACGGCAACTGGAGCGCGAATCTGGCCAACAATTTCGTTGGAAAAATCACCAGCGCCCAGAAGGGCTTCCGCCAGATCTGCAGTATGTTGGAGCAGGGCGGGAATCTGGCCGCCGCCAGCGCAAACACCTTTGCGTCTATAGACACGCTGCTTGGAAAAGCAATGGCAGGCGAAGGGGCGGGAGGGCAGGTGCTGGGAGCCTCAGCGACCGCGGGAGGCGATGCCGGCAGTTCCCAGGGAGCGGCCATGGCGGCCCAGCCGTCGGGGAACCTGTTCGGCTCTGTGAAGGAGGACTGGAAGCAGGCTGGCAGTGCGCTGGAATGGCTCCATGAGCTTTACGAGACCAATGTGCCGGAGGAGCTGCGGGAGGACTTAAAGGCGCTGGGAAAGAAGGCGCTGGGGGGCCAGATCTTTTCCGCTTACGACGTCACCTACGATATTATAACGGGAAACGTGGATATGGATACCTTTTTCACCGGGGCCAAGGCGGTGCTGGGCGGCACCAAGGGCGGCGCCCTGAAGGGCGCTTATGAGTATGCGCTGGAAGTGCAGGAGAAAGACGTCCAGTATACCCAGCGCAGTATCGACGAGCTGGTGAGCGGCAATGTGGTGACCGGCCTCTTTAACATGGGGGCTTCCTTTATTGATGAGATCGGCACCGGCGTGATCGATATCGGCGGTTCTCTGGCCATCGGCGCGGTAGAAAAGATTCCCGGCATCAGCAAGATCGAGGACTATCTGGATATCGATCTGTCCGAAACCTGGGATACGGCGATGGATCACTTCCATGAGGGAGTCACGGATATGTTTACCGGCGCGGTGGAAGGCCTCAGCAAAATGGAGGATGCGGTGCAGGATGCCGTGGGCGACGGCCTGAAGGCGGCCGGAAAGGCCCTGGACAAGGCGGCAGACGCGGCCGAAGACGCGATGAAAGCAGTCGGCGAGGGAGCCAAAAACGTGGCAAACGCCGTGGGAGACGGATTGAGCAGCATAGGAGACGGGCTCAAGGGCCTGTTTTCATAACGAAGGCCAGGAAAGAGAGGGACGGACATGGAGCAAATCTTACCGGTAGGATCTGTAGTGGGCGTACAGGGTAAAAAGCTATTGCTGTTAGGAGCAGCCTTAAAGGAACTGGACGGGGGACTCGTGGCCAGTTATTACGCGGTGCCCTATCCCCGCGGTTTTGTGACGGCGCAGAGCCTGGGCTTTGTCTCGGCGCGGGCAATCGACAGGGTTTATGCCCGCGGGTACGAGGATCCGGTGGGTTCCAGGTACCTGGAGGGCCTTTCCCTCCTGTATCAGGAGCTGGAGGGCAAAGAAATGCAGGAGGCGGAAAACCTTCTCGCCGAGGCTGGAAAACAGTTCGCCGAGGAGGCCGCCAGGCTTCGCAGCGAAAAGGCGGCCGGCAGGGCCGCCGGGAGCGAAGGCGAGGAAAGATAGGGAAGAGAAATAGAGAGGGAAAATAGGGAACAAAAAAAGAACGAAAATAGGGAAGGGGAGACAGGGATGGAACAATTATTGGCGCTGGGCTCCGTGGTGCGGGTCCGGGCAGACGAGCAGACGACGCTGCGGATGGTGATTGCAGGCTACTTCCCCTGTGATACGGCCTCCGGCACGACCTATGATTATTCCGCCGTTTTGTATCCCTGGGGGATGCAGGTGAACCCTGCCCTTCAGATGTTCAACCGGGGACAGATCGTGTCCGTGGAGCATGAGGGATATAGGGACGAGGACGGCCGGAAGGTGACGCAGGGAATTCCCCAGGCGCTGGAGGAATACCGCCGGGGCGCAGAGCGGCTGATCCGCGAATATCAGGAAAGGGATGCGTCTCCGGCCGGAGAAAAGCCGGGCCGGACAGGAGAAAAGCCGGACCGGACAGAGGAGCTTGAGGAATTTGGCTGACCCAGGAGTGAAAAGAATGGCATATCAGATCGATGCCGCCTGCGGCTGCAGCATTGGACGGCGGCGGACGAACAATGAAGACAATTTTATCTTTGACAATCGGATTCTTCCCAAGGAAAACCGGGGGCTGAAGGCAGCGGTGGCGGCGCGGCAGCAGCTGAAGCGGGAGCTGATCTACGGGGTTTTTGACGGGATGGGAGGAGAGAGCTACGGAGAGGAAGCTTCCTTCCTGGCCGCAGCAGTCGCCAAAAACAGCGAAAAGCAGCTGGCCGATTTTATCTATCCGCCCAGACGGTATCTGACGGATCTGATCCAGCGGATGAACGATGCGGTGTGCAAAAAATCGGAGGAGCTGGGAAGCGGCAGGATGGGCAGCACCGCCGTCCTCCTCTACTTAAACGAGCGGTACGCCTATATCTGCAACGTGGGCGACAGCCGGGCCTTCCGGCTGCACGAAAGCGGGCTGCAGCAGATTTCCCAGGATCACACCGACGAGGCTTTTTTGGCGCAGCAGGGCATCGCCGGGCGAAAGCCCAGTCTGACGCAGCATCTGGGCATCTGGCCGGAAGAGATGATCCTGGAGCCTTACGTGGCCAAGGGAGAGCTGGAGGCCGGCGACCAGTATCTGCTGTGCAGCGACGGCCTCACCGACATGGTGAGCAATGTGGACATCTGCGCGATTATGAAGGAGGCGCCGGATGCGGGAACTTGCGTGGACCGGCTGATCGGGGCCGCGCTGGAGGCCGGCGGCAGGGACAATGTGACGGCTATCGTGGTCCGGATTCAAACATTATAGAGGTATTTTTGCCTTAACCGCAGGCCCGCCGGACAGGCGGCGCTCCATGCGGTTATGCGCAATATTCATAGAAGAGGAGAGGCAGAGTATGATAAACACATGGCCTGGCTGGGAATGTGTAAAGCTTTTGGGTGAGGGAAGCTTTGGGAAGGTTTATGAGATACGAAAGACGGAGTTTGGAACGACCTATAAGGCTGCGCTGAAGGTCATTACCATTCCGCCCGCCCCAGGCGATGTAAAGGCGGCCTATGCGGAAGGAATGGACGAGCAGAGCGTGACCGATTATTTCCGCAGCGTTGTGGAAGACATCGTGGAGGAGTTTGCCCTGATGAGCCAGCTCAAAGGGACCAGCAATATCGTCAGCTACGAGGACCATATGGTTACGCCTCATCCAGGCGAGATTGGCTGGGATATCCTGATCCGCATGGAGCTTTTGACGGCTCTGCCGGAGTATGCCGCCGAACATCCGCTGGATGAAGCGGAGGTAGCGCGCTTAGGGATCCACATGGCGCGGGCCCTGCAGCTGTGCAGGCGCAAAGGGATTCTGCACCGGGACATTAAACCGGAGAACATTTTCGTGTCGGAAAACGGCGACTATAAGCTGGGCGATTTCGGCGTGGCACGGATAGCGGAAAAGACCTCTGCACAGATGTCCCGCAAGGGAACCTACAGCTATATGGCGCCGGAGGTCTATAAAGGGGAGGAGTACGGTTACAGCGCCGATCTTTATTCCCTGGGGCTGGTGCTCTATCGCTATCTCAACGACAATCGGCTGCCCTTTATGCCGCCCTATCCGCAGCAGATCCGTTATACGGATCATGAAAAGGCCTTGAAAGCCCGGATGAGCGGAGAGGAAATCCCCGCGCCGGCCCACGGAAGTCCGCAGCTGAAGGCGGTGATCCGCAAGCTCTGCAGCTATGACCGCTCGGCGCGTTTCACAAGCCCGGAGGAGCTGGAGCAGGCGTTAAGAGCTGTCGGAAAAACGGAGGAAAGCGCAAAACCGGATCCAAGCGCAGAACCGGCTCCAAGCGTGGCCCCGGCTCCCTCTGACCTATCGGCGTTGGACGACGAAGACGAATTCGACAAGACGCTGTCGGCCTTTGAACCGTCAAAAGGCAAGGGAGCCAGCGCAGAGGAAAAGACGGGGATGAAGGCAGAAGAGGCGGCAAGGGCGGTTGGAAAGGAACCTCTGATCGTAAAAATTTTGTGCGGTATCATCATTGCCGTTCTCGTATTTACCAGCATTATGGTTCTGCTGATTGCGCCCTTTCCGCTGAGTGTTTTCAGCGTTGCAATATATGCCGGGCTGATTGTGTTGATTCAGAAGATACGAAGGAAACGCTGGGGAAGCGGAAAAGGATGAGAAAAGAATAAGAAAAGAATCAGAAAAGGATGCCGGAGCGAAAAGCGGAGGCGATAAAGGGAGGATAAAAAGGATGAACCGTGGAAAAGGGAAGGAAAATAGCAGGAGGCTGTGGATAAAGCTTCTCTGTGTGTTACTAGCGGTGTTTTTGACGGCGGCTGGACTGGCTGCCTGCAGCTGTGCCGCAGGGACGCAGGGAGAAACCGAGGAGCAGACGCTGGACTGGCAGGAGCAGTATGATCTGGGGATCCGCCTGTTAAACGAAGGAAATTATGAGGAGGCGATCCTGGCCTTTACGGCGGCTATCGACATTGCGCCGCGGCAGGCGGCTCTGTACGTAGCGCGAGGAGACGCTTATCTTGCCTGGGCCGATGAATTACTGAACGAGGCGGCCGCAGCGGGAGAAGAAGCGGACGGAGGAAGCGTACAGACGCCGGATGGAACAACGGTGAATGAGCTGTATGAAAACGCCCTGGAGGATTACCGCGAGGCGGTGGATTTGATCGAAAGCGGCGAGGCGGAGGACGGCTCCGACGAGCTATTGCAGGAGGCGCAGGAAAAGCTGGAGCAGACCGAAGAACTGATGGGCGGTGCGCCGAATGAGACGGGGGAAGGAGCCGGCGATGATGGCTCTGCCGATGGGGAAACCAATGGAGAGGAAACGGTCGGCGGGACGGAAGAACAGCAGACGCGCCGGCCGACGGGTTATCTTCTGACCTGGGTCTACGGGGAGGAAGAACAGTCCGGCGGGCAGAGGCAGTATGTCTATGACGAACAGGGCCGCCTTTCTCAGGAAATTCAGATCGCGGAAGATGGGACGCCGGGAACTTCGACCTATTATAACTATGACGCCGCAGGCAATTCCCTGCCCAGCGCCTATGTGAACGAGGCCCCTCTGGAGTACGATGAAAACGGTCTGGTAACGGCCGTCGGCTGGGAGGACGGCACGGTCACGGACCGCATTCTGTATGATGCGGAGGGAAGACTGTCGGAGATTCAGTTCATGTTTGACCAGGAGGGAAATCCGGCCTATTACCAGAGATATTTCTATAACGGCGACGGACGGCTGGAACGGACCGAATTTTATAACCAGGGCGGCAGCAATCTGTCCGACGTCAGCGAATATCGCTACAACAGTGACGGAAAGGTGGAAGAAATCGTTACGACCACCTACTACGGCAGCGGGCAGACCGGAACCGGACGGGAACGCTATGAATATGACAGCGAAGGACGCCTGCTGCGCAGCGAGACGAGCACCGGAGGCGAAGTATATATCTGGGCGGACTATGTCTACGATGCGGACGGCACGCTGGTGCAGGAGAATCACGGAACCATCGATATGGAGATCGGTTCTCCGTATCGGATCGACTATTTGTTTGAAGAGCCGTGACGATTTCCGGATCATTTCGAGAAAATCCGGGAAAGGGAGAGAGAAAGAGAAAAAGGGATGGAAAAAGGAAGGGAAAAAGGAATGGGAAAACGAAACGGGCTTAAAGGACGCGCCGCAGTCTGCTGCGTCTGCCTCCTGCTTTTGCTGGCGGGGCTGCCGGCCTGCAGCTGCGCCTCGGGGACGCAGGGGGAAAACGAAGAGCAGACGCTGGACTGGCAGGAGCAGTACGATCTGGGCATCCGCCTGTTAAATGAAGGAAATTATGAGGAGGCAATCCTGGCCTTCACGGCAGTGCTGGAGATCGATCCGAGAAATGCAGAGGCCTATTCGGGCCGTGCCGAGGCCAATATGAGATGGGCCCAGGCGGTAGTGGAATCCGGGCAGGAAAACTGGGACGAAAATTATGACGCTCTTTGGCAGAGGTATGATCAGGCGCGGTCTGACTATTATGCAGCTCTCGAGCTGGACCCGGAAAACCTGTCGGCCTACCAGAAC
>CALWRE010000127.1 GCA_944383835.1 uncultured Lachnospiraceae bacterium
AATGGCAAGCTGGTGATCAAGGCCGGCAGCAGTCTCGCGCTGTGGGCAGGCATTCACGCCTTTACAGAGGAAATCCGCCGTCAGGCGGCCGGGGCTCATCTGAGCCTGGCCGACGGTTATGAGCTTACCGGCGTATATGAACCGGCGGACGACGAGTATGCCTATGTCTGGGGAGACGAGTTCAACGGGAATGCCCTGGACCGCAGCAAATGGGGCGACTATTACAACGACCCCGTCGGAAATACCGCCCCTTCCCTTCTGGGCGGCCAATTTATCCAGAAAGGATATGAGAACGTCAAACTTACAGGCGACGGTATGGCCACTGTTTTTACAGAACGAAACGGCAAGGATTTCACTGGCGGATACCTTTGCAGCGACGACCATATGCAGTATCGGTACGGCATCATGGAGATGCGCGTACAGCTGGGCGTCAAGCCCGCTCACTTCGCCCTTTGGATGAACGGCGGAAATATCCCCCGGGGCGCGGGAGCCGAGTTCGATCTGCTCGAAAATTTCGGAGAGACGGACAGCTTTGCGTCCAACATTCACCTCTGGTCCGAGGGCATGTACCATACCTCTCTCGACGGCGGGGAATACCAGGAGGCCAAGCAGTACCATTTTAGCGACAGCCTGGCTCCGGAAGAGGATTTGAGCAACAGCTTCCATGTCTATACCCTGGCGTGGGACGACCGCAAGGTGGACTTTGCCTTTGACGGAAAGGTGTTTTTCTCCTACAGCCTGGACGATCATGAGAATGTGGATTACTGCAGGCTTTCCACTCTTCTGCTCATTACCGCAAGCATGGGCGGCACCGGCTGGGGCATGAAATATGAAGAAGGAGATCCGGAGTATTCGGAACTGAAGGTGGACTATGTGCGGCTGTATCAGCGCGCGGATATCGGCCTGTTCTATACGGCGGATCAAATCGCCGCTATGGAAAGACCGGCGGAGGACTAGACCTGGCTTATCGATGGATTTTTCATAAAGCAGCCTCTTAAGCGATAAGGCGTACCGGATGGCAAAGCACAGCTCCCGGGGGCGGCATCCCCGGGAGCTGTGCTGTCCGGCGTATCCTACGCATGGAGCCGGGCGATATAGTCCTTCAGATTGTCCAAGTGTATATACTTGGAGGCTGTCTGGATAAACTCTTTTTTATTATGAATTTTTGCGGATTTGAGCATCTGATTCAGGTGATATTGCAAGGTTTGCGGGGTGATGAAGTGCTTTTCGCAGATGGCGGCGTTGGATTGTTTTTCAAGAAGCATTTGTAAAATCTGAAGCTCCAGGACACTCAAGATGCGAAGCATGTTCTCCAAGTTGATGATTTCCGATAATATAGGCTCGTTTTCGAAAGGCCGGATTTTGGGAATATCACTGGACAGAAGAGGAAGCCTACGCCCCAGGGAGGGGTATTTTATGCCGTTGTCATCGCTTGTTTCAAAAGGAAGGTTGCCGGTTGACTCGCGCGTCACCAGGTCATCGTACAAGGACACATTCAAGGTCATGCACAGATCGGGATTTTTACTCCGCACCTGATGAATCCAGGAAAGCGCACGGATGGCACTTTGCGTCGAATAGGAGCAGGTGGTCAGCGAGGGAGAATATAAGTTTGAAATGATGGTATTCATGGTTCCCACGATAAAACACTGCTTCAAATAGGCCGGATCGTATCGTTTGAGTTCGTTGATCAGAGCGATGGCGATAAAATCATTGGGGCAGATAATGGCGTCATATTCCCTGCAATTGGAAAAAAAGGATTGAAAGACTGCCTCCAGCCCGTCGGCGGTGGCAGGAAATATGTCTTTCCGGTGAAAGCCGGAATACATGTCGTAGAGCGTTTCGCAGCGCTTCATATCATGCGGTGAATACGGATTTAAATAGAAAAAGCAAATACGCTTTTTATCATACATAAAAAAATAGTTCAGCAGTACAGCCATGCTCAGCCGGAAATTGTCTGAAATCGTATCATAAATATATTCCGGAAATGTGTCGCTAAAGCTGTGAAGCGCAATCACTGGAACACGGTGCTGATTGCAGAAGGCAAGAATATCGCGGTGCTCATTCGCAAGGGTATGGGAGATCAACAGCATGGCTGAAGGGTCGTTTAATAAAGCCGGGGTATCCTCCATGCCCGCAAGAAGCTTTACAGGTATTCGTTTCTGATTCAAAGCCTTGACCATAGCAATTTCCTGATGATTTTTCTCGGGAACAAAGTCAACAATGTTCGGATCGGACAGAATATAGATAGACATAAGATCACCACCGTCTACAGTATGCCATAGCACCGCCCGGCAAAATACCTTTCCAGCGGCGCGCCTACATATTTATTATACCACAATTTGACTGCGCGGAGCGCAGGAGCGGTACAGCCGCCGGGGCGTCAGTCCCAAATTGTGGGAACAATGTTCTCTCAGGCGTCCGAAGGCTTGCTGCGCAAGGCTTCGGCCTACGCTGTGAGGTTATTATACCACAAAACCCGGTTATTTGCGCAGGAATTAAATCGAAAAACAATCCGGTAGATTTCTCCTGTTGGTAGCAGGGCCAAAACGCAGAATTCTTTCAAAGGATGTGACTGATTATGAAGCTTCAACACCTATCCGTTCTCTTCAGGCGGGGGATAGCGTCTTTTCTGATCGTTTGCCTCATGGCAGGTATCACAGGAGCAGCGGAAGAAGTTCAGTCGGCGAAGGCCGGTTCCGGAAAAGAAAAGACCGCCTCTACGGTTTACAGCAGCATCGATGAGTATTCCTATCGGAAATACCGTGAGAAAAACGCAGAGGCCGACGCCGGGGCGGGAAATCCAACGATTTCAGGCGTACCCATAGAAGGAGCTGGGGACAAGGGCAATGAAACATATCCTCGTTATACAGATAGCTCCGGCAAAACCATTGAGAACGTATTGCTTTGGGGTTCGGGAAAGGATATATCGTATCACGTTACAGAGGAGAAGACTGGACTATATACAATGACGCTTTGCTATCTGCCGGTTGGTGAAACCGGGAATACGGTCTCCTTCTGTCTTAAGTTGGACGGCGAATCCCCTTTTACCGAGGCGCAGACCATCTCACTGCCCCGGGCTTGGCGCGACGCGGAAGAGGGGCAGCGTTCCGACGCTTTTGGAAATGCCTTTACGCCTGAACAGGTGAATACAGGCGAATTTCTGACCCGCGCGTTATACGATGACAGCGGCGCCTATAACGATCCCTTTGTCTTTTATCTGACGGCGGGCAGCCACACCATATCTTTTACCGATTCCAATGAACCCGTTCTGCTGGCCGGCCTCTCCCTTCAG
>CALWRE010000128.1 GCA_944383835.1 uncultured Lachnospiraceae bacterium
CCAGGATGACCTCGGGGCTGGTTTCCCCCGACGGCAGGTTTGAATACGCGGCGGCCCACGGGACGGTGCAGCGCGGTCATTGTCAGCGTCTGGAGGGCAAGGAGACTTCGACCAACCCGGCGGCGACGATCTTTGCCTGGAGCGGAGCCCTGCGAAAGAGGGGGCAGTTGGACGGCCTGACGGAGCTGGAAGATTTTGCTGGAAAATTAGAGAAGGCGACTCTGGATACCATCGAATCCGGCCAGATGACGAAGGATTTGGCGGCCATTACCACGATAGAGGGGGCGAAGACCCTGACCAGCGCGGAATTTATCGCCAAGATTCGGGAGAAGCTGGAGGGCCTTCTGGCCTGAACGGAAATGCCTTGTGGGGAGCGGTATGAAAGCGGTATGAAGGAAACAAAGATACAGAGAAAACAGATGGGGATGCTGGTGCTTTTGGCCTGCATCCCTGTTTTAGTGGTGGCAATTTTTGGATGGCTGAATTTCCATACCCCGGTTCTGGCGGTGCAGGATGGGAGGATAGAGGCGGAAAATCTGGCGGCGGAGGACGGGCCCTTTATCCTGACCGGGCGCTGGATTCGCTATCCAGGCATCCACGACCCGCAGGAGCTTGCCTCCTGTGAGGGCAGAGAGGTGGAGGACATTCAGTATATCCGCAAAATGAGAGGATATACCTACGCCTTTCTGTTGGAATTACAGGAGGGAGAGGATTGGTATAGTCTCCTTCCCAGGCCCCACGGCAGCAGGCTGTGGTTCAATGGGACGGAGGTAACCGGGATGGAAGGGGGGCTTTCCTCGGCCGAGCTGTACCGGCTGCGGGATTATACGCAGGACAGCCGCGTCCAGGTAGTGCTGCAGGTAACCAATTCCTCCATCTATGACGTCTACCAGGGCTTGGTTCTGGGGGAGAGGGCAGAGCTGCAGGCAATCCAAAACAGATGGCTGATTTTGGATTTAATCGCCGTCGGCCTGTGCAGCATACTGATCATCATGTGCCTGGCCCTTTTTCTGCCTAAAAAAAGCGAGATCTACCTGCCGCTTTTGGCGGTCTCCACCCTGGCGGAGATGGGACATTTCCTGTTAATTTCCCGCCATCCGGCGATTTCGTTTTTCCATCTGGGTTCGGAAACCTTTTACCGGCAGCTGGGTTTTATCAATTATTACGTTTGCCTGCAGTTTGTCCCTGGGGCAGCGGAAAAATGGATGAACCGTGCGGTGCCTGCTGTAGCTCTGGCAACCGTGTTGGGTTGCCTGGTGTTTCCGCAGGACTCAAACCGCTGGATCCAGGCATCGTATCTGTTTTATATGGCCCTGCAGGCCTGGATTCTGGGAAAGGGGGTGCTTGGCCGCGTGCCGGAGGCGCCGGTCATTATGACAGGCTGCATGATGGCCCTGGGAAATGAGCTTTTTTATCTATTGCTTTACGGCGGGCTGATTCCGCAGGGTATCATCGATATTGAAATCATGCCGGCCCAATATATGCGCCTGTCCTATATTGTCGCCTTTGCCCTAGCTACCTGTGCAAAATACGGCCGGAAATTCTGCGAGGCGGACCGGCTGTCCATGAGCCTGGAAAAACAGGTGCAGGCGCAGACCGAGCAGCTGCGCCGCTCCAATGAAGAGCTGATCCGCGCCCAGGAAAACCGTCAGAGATTTATGACGGACATGGTTCATAACCTGCGCAGTCCCCCGTTTGCCCTAGGCGGATATCTGGATTTGCTGCGGGACACCCTGCCCCAGCCGACGCAGGAACAGGAGAAATATCTGGATCTGTTGGACCATAAGGCGGAGTATATTTCCAAGATCACCGACGATATGTTTCTGATTTATCGTCTGGAGGACGGGCAGCTACAATTAAGTCGTGAACCCTTTGATATCTGCAGCCTGATTATGGCGGTGGCCCAGGACGCTAGGGCGGAGGGGAAGGAAAAAGAGCTGACGGTGACAGCAAAAATGCAGGATGAACAGCTTTTCCTGGATGGGGACCGGTTTCGCTTAAAACAGGCCTTAGACAATATCCTCGACAATGCGGTCCGCTACAGCCCGCAGGGAGGACAGATTCAGCTTACGCAAAAAAGGCAGGAGGGGCGGTGCATTCTGACGGTAGAGGATCAAGGGCCGGGAATCAGCGAGGAACAGAAAAAGAGGCTGTTCATCCGCTATGAGAGCAAGGGGACGGGAGGAAAGACCGGGCTGGGTCTTTCCATCAGCCACTATATCATCGAACTGCACGGAGGGACACTGGAGGCCCAGGACAGACCGGGACAGGGAACCATTATGAAAATAAGCCTCCCGGTCCCGCCGGAGGGGGAGAAAATTGGATGGGCAGAACCGGTAAAATAAACGGGGCGGCATGCTGGACTGCTTGACAAAAAACCAACAAAATTTCAACGAAATTTCAACAGAACCGAAGGGCTCCTATGCTATACTGGGTCTATGGATGAAAATCCATATCAGAAATCATGTTTGACACGGAAAAGGAGGATTGTCAAAATGAAAAAATGGACGAAAGCCGCAGCGGCGCTGTTAGCGATAGCGATGCTGCTTGGCGGCTGCAGCACAGGAGGGCAGGAGACGACTGCGGCGCCGCAGACGGAGGCGCAGACCCCGGCCAGCACAGAGGCGGCCACTGAGGGCGGCGAGACCCAGGGGGGCCTTACGATGCAGGACGGCACCTATGAGGCGCAGGCCAGAGGCTTCAGCCTGACGCAGATGGTAAACGTGACGGTGGAGATTCAGGATAATCAGATTACCGCGATCACCATCGGGGAAAATGGCGAGACCAACGGGATGCCCCAGATGGTAGAGAAATACATGATTCCTCGGATCATTGAGAATCAAACCCTGGCAGTGGACGCCATCACCGGCGCAACCTCTACTTCCATGGCGGTGCGCAGCGCGGTCAGCGACTGCTGCGAGCAGGCGGGAGCCGATCTGTCCCTGCTGCAGACACCGATTCTGGAGTCCACACAGACGGAGGAATACACGGTGGATGTGGCTGTCGTGGGTATGGGCGGTTCCGGAACGGCGGCTGCGTTAAGCGCAGCGGAAAACGGAGCGACTGTGATGGCTATCGATAAGGCCGGCAAATGGGGAGGCACCAGCGCCATAACCTCCGGCCCTATGACGGTCAACGCGCCCAGCCAGGTGGCGGCGGAGTATGAGGAATGGAACGATCCGCTGACCGGAGAGACCCGCGTCAAGGAGGCAGGAGAAGAGCTGGTGGATGGCGACGCCCTCTATGAGGACTGGATTGCCTATACCACGGTGGACGGCGTACAGCATGCCAAGACCGAAATCATCCGCGAGCTGATCGATGAGTCCGGCGAAACCCTGGATTGGCTGATCTCTTACGGCTTTGAATTCAACCCGGCCGTAGGCTTCGTGGGCGGCAAATGGGGTATTTTTGCTTCTTACACCGGCAATAAGGAACTGACGGAGCAGTATTTTGCCAACGCCTATGAGATTTATGAAAACGATCTGGGCGGCCAGTACATGCTGGAGACCGAGGGTACGGAGCTGATTGTTGAGGACGGCCGCGTCACCGGCGTAAAAGCGGTGAAGCAGGACGGCACCCAGGTGACGATTCATGCCGACGCGGTAATCCTTGCCACCGGAGGTTTCGGAGGAAACAGCCAGATGGAGCAGGAATATCTGGGCGAGTCCTGGAATCTCTACGGCATGGCGCAGAATGACGGAGCCGGAATCCAGATGGCTCTGGATGCGGGGGCTGCCACCTACAATATCGATATGCCCCCGATGTCCCATTTTGTGGCTCCTTATGTGATTACCACCAGCTTTGAGGATCCGATGGACAACGACATCCCTTACGGGCTGGTCTGCTCCGGCGAGGTGATGGCTGTAGACCAGACCGGCAGCCGGTTCCTGGCGGAGAATACGATTGCAATGAATGCCTATAAGAATGGGGCAAAATATTATACGATCCTGTCGGCGGAGCAGATCGATATTCTGCGGGAGCAGGGCTTTTCGATGAATGCCAGCGGCCGCTATCTGAGCCAGGGCGGCGTGACGGCCGACACTCCTCTTGCGAATATCGACGCCGTTTTGGAGGATGGAATCAGCAGAGGCTTTATCTACAAGGCGGATACGCTGGAGAGCCTGGTGGAGGCCATCGGCAATGAGAAGATGGATCTGGCCAATGTGACGGCCTCCATCGAGCAGTACGACGCGGCCGCAGCCGGGGCGGAGGATGAATTCGGCAAGCCGGCGGAATACTTTGAGCGTCTGGGCGCTGTGGGCATGGAAAGCGAGTATTATATTGCCGTAACCGGAGCTCCTTACATCTATGGCACCTGCGGCGGGTTGGATGTGAACGCCGATATGGAAGTGCTGGACGAGAGCGGCGAGACCATCCCAGGCCTGTATGCGGTGGGTACGGATTCCATGGGCGTACTGTTCACCAATACCAAGGGCTATACCAACTATGGCGGCGTGGCCCAGGGTTATGCATTCACTTCCGGACGGATTGCCGGAGCGAACGCTGCCGCAGCTGCAGCGGAGTAACAGCGGCGTAACAGCGGCGTAAATCGGATGCTGTCGGCGGCAGAAACGCTTTTTGCGCGGCTGGTAATACAAGGATGGAGACACGTAAGGAAGGAAAGACGATGAGCTATAAGGTGCTGTTGGTGGAGGATGACCGGGAAAACTGTGATATCCTGCTGCATTATCTGAATAAGATAGGCGGCTATACCACGGTGGTGGTCCATGACGCCGAAGGGGCGTATGAGGCGGTAAAGAGGCAGAGCTTTGACTTGATATTGCTTGACATTATGCTGCCGGGGGTGGATGGAATCAATATCTGCGTCCAGCTGCGCAGAACCCTTTACTGTCCGATCATCTTCATCAGCTGCCTGGATGACGAGGAAACGATCGTCCGGGCTATGCGGATGGGAGGAGACGACTATCTGACCAAGCCCTTCCGCTATCCGGTGCTGCAGGCCCATATGGAGGCCGTGCTGCGCCGGATGAACAACGGCGGGCCGAGGATGGCTGGCGATCTTTCCTTTGGATCCTTTGTGCTGTCCATGAAAGAGCATGCGCTGATTCGGCAGGGGGAGAGAATTCTTCTCTCCCCCACCGAATTTGAACTTCTTTTATATTTTTGGAACCATCAGGACACGGTGCTGGGTTTTGAGGAAATTTATCAGTATATCTGGAAGAAACCCAGTTACGGCGACCTGCGGACGGTGTTTTCCCATGTGCGCAACCTGCGCAAAAAGATAGAAGAAAACCCTTCCGAGCCCGTTTATATCCAGACGGTGCCCCGTGTGGGCTATCGTTTTGTAGCCAATCCATGATCCATAGGGGTATTCTGTGGGTTTAGGCAAAGGCCAGGATCACGGCGATAACCAGAGAGGGCAGCATATTGGCGACGGATATCTTTTTGCCCCAGACCAGATTCAGGCCCACGCAGAAGATCAGAATCGAGCCGATGAGGGACAGGTTAAAGAGGGCTGCCTCGGTCATGACCGGGGAGAGGAGCCGGGCCAGCACGGTCAGGAGGCCTTCAAAGACGGCCACCGGGATGGCGGAGAAAATGCAGCCGGTTCCCATGGAGCAGGTCATGACCAGAATGATGATCAGATCCAATACCGCCTTGGTGGCGAGAATCGAATAATCTCCATAGATGCCGTCCTGAATGGCTCCGACCACCGCCATGGCCCCGATGCAGACGGTCAGCGAGGCGGTGACGAAGGCCTCGACAAAGCGTTTGTTTTTGGCATTGCCCGTTTTTATCTTCAGCCATTCCCCGAATTGTTCAAATCTTTTTTCTATATTCAAAACTTCCCCGATAAGAGTTCCCAGCACCAGACAGACGACAATCAGCATCGACTGGCCGCTGGCGAGAGCTCCCTGTTCGACAGAGAGCATTCCCGCCATCGCTCCGGCGATTCCGATGAAAAGGACGCTGACGCCGCAGACCTGATTCAAAGAAAACTGAATCCGCTCTGGGAAATACTTCCCAAAGAAATAACCGACCATGCCTCCGGCGACAATACCGGCCACGTTGATTGCCGTTCCCAATCCAATCATCCCATTTCCTCCCGCAGCAGCCAAATTAAAATTATTTATACAGTTTAAACCGGGAAGGGGAATGCGTCAATCCCTGCGGAATGATATTTTGAAGCTGCTATTCCTGAAGCGCAGAAATTACTCCTGGGAAGGGTAAGGGAAGAAGATGCGCTCTCCGTTCCTTGTCTGGGCCATGCAGCCTCCGGGGTAGCAGTCAATGTGCAGGTATTCGCCCTGGCTGCTCTGCAGGGTAAAGGTTTCCTCCACTTCTCCGTCCTGGGTATCGTAGAAGCGGCAGGTGTAGAGAAAATTGCCGGACCAGTCATGCTCCAGGGTGAGAATCCAGCGGCCGTCCGGCGATAGACGCACGCGGTAGCTTTCTTCATCCTGCTGCGGGAGGATATTGCGGCTGCTCATCTCATCCGTATCCCAGAGAGAAAAATAGGGCGTTTCATTGCCTAGGTAGTCAAAATCAAGCAGGATAGAAGAAGGGGAGAGCTGATAATCGTTTATCGCGCCGGAATAAAAATCCAGGACTTCTCCCGTCTCCAGGGAAATGGTTCCGTAGCAGGGTGTTGATGAGACGGAAAGTCCTTTGTCCAGCTCATCCGCCCGGTAATAACCGGCGGAAAACACGGCATATCGGCCGTCGTTAGAGGGGACCAGGTAATAAGGGTGAACGAGCAGCCGTTCCTCGGTCTGAAGTTCAAATTCATCGCGCAGCAACAATTTCCACTGTCCGGAATGGCTGTCATAGAGCCAGAATTCATTGAGGTTCCATCCATCAATGTCTACCGATATACCGCAGGAGAAATATTCCATATTTTCTGAAAAGATTCCATTGGAAGCGTAAGTGACGTCGGAAACGCCGTCGATGCTCTCCCCGTTTAAGAAAGTGCAGCCGTAATGGGTTTCCGTACCCGGATATTCGGTGGGGATTTCCGCCATGTCGAACTGGTACAGAAGTTCAAAATCATAGTTGTAAACTTCAAAATCGCTGCCAGCCGGGATGGCAAAGCAGTAAGGAGAATACTGCAGTGCGCAGCTGAGGCCGTAGAGGTTTTTCGCGTCATGGGTTTGCTCATGCAGAAGGTTGCCATCGTAATCGTAAATGCGGATTACGGTAGGTTTATTATTGGCAGCGGGAGATTCGGACGAGGGGGATTCTGCCGTAATAACCCGATCCTCCGTGATATAGCCGATTTGCCCTTTGACGGAAAGGTTTTCGAGCTTCGCCTGTTCCTCGGCTGTCCAATAATGGAAAACGGTCGAAGCGTCATTAGAAGGATCGGAAACCGTACTGCCATCCGATCCAAGTGAATCTGGCCGCGTTTTTCCCAACCCTTCAGGCAGGTCTCCTGATACAGATCCTCTGTCTCGGCAGAATCCGCAGTCAAATAGCGGCAGAATCGGTAAAGGGCTGGCCCGCTCCGATCCAATAATGCACTGAATTCCATATCGGTCATGCCGCCTTCTCCTTTC
>CALWRE010000129.1 GCA_944383835.1 uncultured Lachnospiraceae bacterium
AATAAGAGGATCAATAAGAAAGAGACAATCTGACAGGGAATTCGGTTCCTAAAAAAGTCCGAATTCTCTGGGATTGTCTCTTCTCTGCCTGTCAGGGGTTAAAAATCGGTATTAACCGACAGCCCCCAGGCCTCTTATCGAGGCGCTTTTAGGGCAGTGGAACTATTATATGCAAGAATCGATCAGAAGATCCGATCAAATCAGATAAATACCGGCATGCCGAAGGCGGAGTTTCCGGCGATATCGGTGGCCAGCACCCTGGCCCACTTCATACCCTTCGGGAATTCGATATGCATATCTTCTTTTCCGTAGGGCTTGGTGTCGTTGCGCGGAATATCCACGGTCTTTACATTCTGGCCGTCGGAGTACACCAGCTGCACATAGGCCAGAGGATAAGTCCAGCTGAAGGTGACGTCGCAGCTGCCGTCTTCGATCTTGCTAGATTCCAGCAGGATCTCGCCTGTGGAATAGAAGTGACGGCCTTCGCGCAGGGCGTCGGTCAGGGCCTCCCAGTTATCGGAGCCGGGAACCTTGTCCAGCTGCACATAGGTGCAGTTGGTCATCGGATACATCTCCCAGTCTTCCTCGCATTCTTCCACCTTGCCGTAGGTATCCAGCTCGCTGATGATGTAGCGGGGGCGGTCGCTCCAGTTATTGATATCGTTCCACACCCGCTCGGTGCGGCCGCTGATCATCGTCGGGACAGAATTGTCGGCGGGCAGCATCCGGCAGCCGATGCCGAACCACCGCTCGTCCTTGAACCAGGCCTCATCCTTGCAGTCGTAGGGCAGACCGTCGTTGGCCTTGGTGTCGGGATGGGGCATTAGGATGAAGCTGTTCTCGCGGCGGCACATCTCCACAAAATCATCGGCAGATTTAAGATGGTAATAGGTGCGCCCGTCGGGCAGCTTCTCCGCAAACTCCTGATCGTCGTCTCTCCATCTGGAGTAGAGCAGCGGTTTGGAAGGGAAGAGCATGCAGTGGAACCGAATCAATACCTTCTGGCCGGTGCGGTCTGCGATCTCTTCCGCGGGAACCACCAGATAATCGGGGGTGCTGCAGTATTTTGCCATGTTCTGGTAGCGCTCCAGATCGGATTTGCGCCCTTCCTTATTGTCGTTGCATCTTCCCTCTGCCCAGAAGTCGCAGGGAGCGAAAATATCCAGTCCCAATTCCTTGGTCAGCTTCTCCCAGGGCCTTTCGGTGCGCTGGTCGCGCAGCCAGGCAGCCTGTGCGCCAACGTGCATGTGGGCCCCCAGCTTCTTGTATCCGGGGAGGTCGCGCAGATGGTCAAAGTTGGTGTATTTCATCACCCGGGCGCGGGTTACATAGACGGAATCCGCAGTAGGCATGAAAAAGGCGGACATTCTCTGGATGGTGCCGGGCTTGGCGTTGTAGCCGGGCCAGCGGACGTTGTAGTGCTCCGGCGTCTTATTATGCCGGATGCCGATGGCCATGGTCTTCTTGCCTGCCTGGCGGATATAGTAGTTGTTGCCGACGATGTTTTCGGTCTGCCCGCCCCAGAAAAAGCGGTGCGGGGAGGGGAAGACCGCAACGGAGCCGTTTGTAAGTCCCAGCGTCAAGGTGCGGCCCCTGGTATAGACGCGGACACGGTCACGGTCTTGTCCGCTGTGGGTGCGCAGGCCGGGATTCTCATAAATCTCCCTGCGCTTAGGGGTTACATAATACAGCTTGCCGATATCGAAGCCATCGAGGCCGGCGTGGTACAGGTAGGCTACGCCGTCTTCCTCGGTGGAGGCGACGGCCTCCATGCGGATGAGGTTCGTTCCGTCAAAGAAATTGAAGTCGCAGCCGCCGCTGAAAGGCCCGAGGGTCAGGCCGTCGAAGGAGACGGTGGTATTGTTTCCGGAGGCCTTTACCGTCATGCTTTCTGTGTTCCATTCCTGGACGGCTTCGGCCACATCCTTTTTGCTGAATGGGTCGTCGGAGTAAGTATCCCACTGATAATCCGGTTTTTCATCGGAGCCTACCGGCTTTTCCCTCTGAGGGTTGTGGGTGGTCCTCTTGCCGGTTACTACTTTAAACTGAGGGGTGAGAAGCTGTCCCAGGGTATACCACTGGTTGTTTTTCTCATAGGCAAGGGAAAAGATGCAGGGCTTCTTTTCGTAAATTCCCAGTTCGGCCTTCCATTTCAGGCCGTCCTCGCCGTTCCAACAGACAATTTTGTTTTCCATGCGTATTGGCTGCCGCTGCCAGAAGTTTGACAGACGGAGCATCCTCCTTTCCATCGGTTGTCAGATTGAAATAGTATATTGTGCGCGTGTTTTAAGCGAGAGGGTATATCATCGGGACATACACGGCAAAGATTGCCAGGCGGACAATCGTAAGCAGAAGCCCCTGCTTAAAATGCTGCTTCAGCGTATAGCCGCCGGCTTCGTATGCCAAAGTCATCCCAGGCGCTGCGGCGGGGAAGAGGTAGCAGTTGGAGGAACCTTCCTGGGCGGCCAGCATCAGGGCACGGGCGTCGTATCCGTTCTGGACGCTGATCAGGGCAGCCAGGGTCTTGAAGGCGTTGCTGACGGCGCTGTTGGTGACAAACTGCGTAAGGGTACAGGTTACAAGATACATAAGCAGCATCGTCATCACCGGGCTCAGTCCGCCGGTCGCCTTATTGAACAGGTCGGCCAGAAGGACGTCGGCTCCCGTAACATTCAGGGCGGTAGCCAGAGGAAGGGTGCCGATCGTAATGAAGATAACGGGATTTCCCAGTGCGCTGATGGCTTCGCGGTCGGTCAGGATGCCGGAGAAGATCAGAACCAGGGCGGCGATGCAGGACGGCCACCAGGTGCTGTTGCCGGTGATGGCGCAGGCCACAACGCCGATTACGGTGAGGGCGAATATGATCATGACAGCCTTCTCCTGTTTAGCGGAAAGGGTGCCGCTCTTTCTCTTGGCCTTAGCCGCGACTTCGGCGGCGGCCTTTGTGCTGTCCTCCAGGCTGGGGATATTTCCGTTGTCGGGAGCGATCTTTACCGAATACCAGAGAATCAGAGGAACCATGATGAGGATCGTGGGAATCTTGGCGATCATGATTGTGAAGTAGCCCCAGGTGCCTACGCCGCCGAGATTTTCCACGATGGTATTGTTGGCCAGATAGGTTCCCGCATTCCCGCCGGTGGGGATGAAGCCTGCCCACAGCTGAGCCAGCACGCAGACCGGATAGACAAACTTGCTGACCGGACGTCTCTGCTCGGCGCAGATGGCGGTGATCATCGGGAGCATAATGGGGATCAGGGTTGCGGCATTGATGAAACATCCCAGCAGCAGTACCGGGACGGACAGGCCGAGCATGATCTTGAAGTCCGAGCTTCCGGGTTTGATCAAGGCCTTGCTCAGGCGGCTGACCAGGCTGGTCTTATTGATGGCCGAGCTGATGACGAACATCGATCCCATCATTATGACGGAGCTATTGAGCAGCCCGCCCCAGGCGTCCCGAAAACCGAGCACGCCGGTGATTTCCAGGGCGATGGGGATCATCATGGCGGCGACGTGTATTTTCGCTTTGCCGGTGAGGATCAGGACAATGAACAGCAAAAATACGATCAATACGATTGCGATATCGGTTGTCATTTTTCTCTCCTTTTCTTTTGCATAATGCCATCAAATCCGACCCTATGCCGCGGCTGCTTTATACAAAAAGCATATAATAGAGCCGGATTCTTATTGGATTATGCATATTTTACACAAAGAAAAGGGACGTGTAAAATGAAAAAATCTGATGAAATATCACAAAAGGTTGACCTGGAAGAAAAAGAAAGGGGGGCGCCGGACGGGAACGTTATGATTCATAAAAAAGTGTCATAACGGGTTTGCTGCCGGGCGATGCGGGCGGATTTGACGCAGTTTATCAATTCACCGATCAGAGGGTTTTGGTTGTCCGGACGGTAGGCCAGTACCAGGCGGTCGTGAATGGGCCGGCTGATATTGATCGGAATGGAAATAAGGCCGTCCATCGACTCCCGGAAAATCCGGAACAGATTGAAAGAGATCGCAATGGCGGAGGAATTCAGGATAAGATCCATCTGATATTTGGAATCATTGTACAGGAAAGAAACCTTCGGCGTGAAGCCGGCATGGATGCAGTATTCATAGGCCGCGTCCAGCCTGCCGTTATCTTCGATGGAAAAGATCAGATCTTCGTTTTCCAGGTCGGAAAAGTCCAGGATTCTGTTTCCGGCCAGCCGGTGCTCCACATTCATGACGGCGTAGAGCTGATTGCGCACGGCGATCACGCAGTAATGCAGTTCGCCCGCCTCGTCCTCCGGCAGCATTACCATATCGAGACGGGAGGAAGAAAAGGTTTCGGCGGAAATCTGATCGCTGTATAGCTCGATCCGCGCATCGGGAAAACGCTGGTGCAGGATGCCGATGGCGTTAAAAAGGGTATCATTCAGAGCGGTCAGGCCGATGCGCAGGATCCCCTTCTCCAGCAGGGAATCTTTTACGATCTTGCGGGATCTCTGGTACAGCTCCACCGTCTTTTTGGCAAAATTCAGGTAGGCCAGGCCGGCGGCGCTTAAGGAGACGGTGTTTTTATTGCGGATAAACAGTTTTTCCCCCACTTCTTCCTCAAGCCCGGCGATCATCTTGCTGAGGGCGGTCTGCGAAAGGTAGAGCTGCTTTGCCGCCTTGGAAAAATTCTGATATTCAGCTAATTGAATGAAATATTCCAGTGCTTTTATGTTCATACGTCCTCCCTCATTGCCGGAATGCGCCGAAGATAGGCGCGGTTAGCCTTTGCCCTGCCTGTATTCCCTCAGCCATTCCAAAAAATAGAGCGCATCCTCGTTCAAATCCTCTCTCCATGTAAGGCAAAGGGCCTGTTGGATCGCCGCCTCCTTGCAGGCAACCAAGATGCAGTTGCGGGTGGCTTCGGCCAGCTTGGTCTTCGTATTGTAAACCAGCCCGATTCCGCAGCCTGCCGCTATGGTGGAATACTTCGCCGCCGGTATATCCACGGTCAGGGAGACCTTGGGCAGAAAGCCGGCTTCCACGCATTCATTATAGCAGGGTTCGTACTGGCCAGGCCTGGTCCCTCTTAAAACCACGAAATATTCGTCCTGCAGATCCGGCAGGTTCAGCTTTTTATGAGAAGCGAGGGGATGGTCTACCGGCAGGACGGCATAGAGACGGTTCTGCAGGTCGACGGAGATTTTTTTCCTGCCGTTTATCATATAGTCATAGGTCAGGAAAAAATCCGCCGGGGAATAGTAGTCCGTACCGATGGAAAAGGCCCTGGATTTAAAGATAAAGCAGTATTCTGGGTGGAGCTGGGAAAAGGCGCCGATGAGGGCAAAAAAGTAATCGCTGTATGCATCCATGGCGATGCAGATATTCCGGCGGACTTTGCCGCAGGTGCGCAGGCTTATCCTGGCCAGATCTTCGGTGAACAGCAGTTCTTTGGCCATTTTATACAGCAGCCGCCCCTGGCTGCTGGGAATGAGCGATTTGCCGTTGCGGATAAACAGTTCGGCCTCGAACTCGGATTCCAGTTTTTTGATGATCCCCGTTACGGCCGGCTGGGAAAGGGACAGCGTCTTGGCAGCCTCGGAAAGGTTGCCTTTTTCGACGACCTGCATAAATGTGATCAACTGCCGTGTGTTCATGACTGCATCTCCTCCCCTTGAATTATCTCGATTATATCACACCCAAGCGTACGGGACAAATAATTCTTGCGGATTTTCGTTCTCTTATATTTCATTATTATTTTGCATTTCCATTCCGCCCTCTTTTTTGCTACAATATATTAAGAACAAAACCAATGCTGTAAATATGATTTAGGGGGAGAAAATGACAGATATTCAACGGTTTCCCGCAGAACTTAGGGATTGCAAAGTGGATTTGGCTCATCCTACCCACTGCCTGTTTTCCGGCCTGTTCCAGGAGGAGGCGGAAATCGGCGGGAAAATGCGGAATTTTTATACATACCTGACGCCGGGACTGGCCTATGATCAGCCCTGCCTGGTGATCGTTTCCCCGGATGACCGGCCGGCGCCGGAGTTTATCGGCAATGGCTATTGGGAGGCCTTTGCGCAAAGGGAAAAGGTTTTCCTCCACTTCCTGGAACCGGAGGGAAAGTGGAACTGGGACGGCTCGGACGCGGACTATATGAATGAGGTGTACGTCCGGATCCATTCCAGGAAATATTATGTGACGATGCAGGATAATGTTTACGCGCTGGGCTTCGGCCGCGGGGCCGTCGTGGCCCAGCAGGCGGCGATGAAAATGACGACCGAGTGGTCGGGCCTGGCGACCTTCGGCGAGATGGACGCCTCCGCCATGCGAAATGCCAATGTAGTTATGCGCAGAGAACCCCAGGGGAGGACGGAGCTGGTCATCCAGGGAGAAAAGGCAGCCCTGCCGGTATGGATGTTCTGGGAGAAGGACACCCAGGAAGGTCTCGCGGTGCGCGATTACTGGAAAAAGCATAATAAGGCGGAGGAAGAGAGATACTCCAACCAGGATGCGGATGAAATCTATTTTCCCTCTGAAATCTGCCGTACCAGCACCATTAACGAAGAAAAGGCGGCGCAGGTTCGGATCACCCATGGACTGTGCGGCGATCCCACGGAGACGCAGCTGAACCGGGTTTGGGATTTCCTAAAGAGGGTTCGGAGGCACCGCTGCTTTGGCTCCAAGGCCATGCGCCTGTTTAGAGACCCGATAAAATACGGAGCGGCTCTGCACACCATGGAAAGCGGAGGCCTCACCCGGCAGTGGTATGAATACGTGCCGGAAAAGGTTCAAAAGGAAGGGAAGGAAGTGCCGCTGGTGATCGCCATGCATGGACGGGGCGGCAGCGCCCAAAGCTTTATGGATCTCTCCAATATGAACCTTGTGGCAGAGGAACGAGGATTTATTGCGCTGTTTCCCGAGGCAGGCATCCATTCCCAGCGTCCGGGCGGCGTACCTAATGTTTCCATCTGGGACGGCAGCTATCTGGGGAAACCGATCGACGATACATCCTTCCTCCTGGCTATGATCGAGGATGTGAAAAAGCGTTACCCCATCGATGCAGGGAGGATTTACGCCTGCGGCCAGTCCAGCGGCGGCATGATGTCCTCAGCCCTGGCCCTGCGCGCCTCCAGGGTATTCGCGGCGGTGGCGCCTTGGTCAGCCATCCTTGATCCGGCTCAGGAGTGGGTCTTGCCGGAAAAACTTCGGCCGGAAATCCCTTACCTGTTCCTGTTCGGAGATCACGATTGGCTGTGCGCGGCGAGAGAAAACGGGGAATTGGAATATCATGCGGAAAAAAATATTGCGGAATTTCTGCGGTATCTGATGAAAGTTTACGATTTGAACCCTGTGCCGCAGAGTTATTCCTGCGGAGAGATCACCTATTATATATACCGGAATTCCAAAAGCACGCCGATGCTGACCGTTGGAACGGTAAAAGATATGGGGCATGCCAATTATCCGGGAGAAAGCTGGATCACCTACGACCTGTTCTTCTCCAGGTTTTCCAGGCGGGAGGACGGCATGCTGCTTTATATGGGAACCGAGGCCGTATGAGGTTTTGGCAGGATGATAGAGATAGAAGGAGCTTGATCAGGAGAAAGGAGAGAAACAATGCTGCTGATTCGCAATGAAACGGAAATGGATTACGCTGCAGTGGAAAATCTGACGAGAAAGGCTTTTTACAATGTATACGCGCCGGGATGCATGGAGCATTATCTGGTCCGTGTGATGCGCGGCCATGAAGATTTTATCCCCGAACTGGATTTTGTGGCGGAATTGGACGGAAAGATCGTGGGAAATATTATGTATACAAAAGCACGGCTGACGGACGAGGCGGGCACGGAGAAAACGGTGCTGACCTTCGGGCCGCTCAGCGTCCTGCCGGAATATCAGCGGAAGGGCTATGGGAAACTTCTGATGGAACATTCTTTCGTCCGGGCGGCGGAGCTTTCGTATGATGTGATTGTTATCCTGGGAAGTCCGTCCAACTATGTGAGCAGCGGCTTTAAAAGCTGCAGAAAATATAATGTCTGCACGGAGGACGGAAGATTCCCAGCGGCTATGCTGGTTAAGGAACTGAACCCCGGCGCATTGGACGGGAGAAGGTGGATTTACCGGGAGAGCCCGGCGATGGATATCGATGCAAAAGAAGCGCAGCGCTACGACGACAGCCTGGAGAGCCTTGCGAAAGAGTGGAGGCCCAGTCAGGAGGAGTTTTATATCCTGAGCCATTCCTTTGTGGACTGATGGGAAGTCCAGAGCGCATGAAGGCGGCCTGCCAAATAGGTATACTCATTGTAGCCCTTATCAGTCTGTTATATCAGATTTTTAAGGAAAAGAAATAGCCGCCAACTACCACCAATAGTGACGGCTGGCCGTTTATAGCGGCATAACGCCTTGCGGGGGTAGGCCGTGTGTCTCTGGCCTTTCCTTGCTATAAATACTATAATATAGTTGATGCCGGGTTTCAAGAAATTTTTAACCGTTCCGGACGAGCCCGGACGGAGTGCTTTTAACTTTTTGGACGGAGCGGCCCGAAACAGGAGGAAAAGAGCGGGATGATTCGATATCGAAAAGCAGGATTGGATGACTATGAAAGGGTATATCAGCTGATATGCGAGCTGGAGTGCAAAGAGCTGCCGGCTGAGAAATTTTATGCCATATATCAGGAACAGATAAATGACAGCCGTTACTATTGTCTTATCTGTGAACAGGAGGGTAGGGTAATCGGGGTTTTGAATCTGCGGTTTGAAAATCAGCTGCATCACGCGGAGCGCATTGCGGAAATCATGGAATTTGTCGTTGATCCGGCCTGCAGAGGGCAGGGGGTCGGCAAGGGCATGCTGGAAGAGTCCTGCCGGGTGGCGAGGCGTTTTGGCTGCGCTCAGATTGAAGCGGCCAGCAATCAGCTGAGAACGGACACGCACCGGTTTTATCTGCGGGAGGGAATGCATAACTTCCATTATAAATTCTCAATGCCTTTGACGGGGGAGAATCCGTCGGAGAATATAATAGGAAGATAAAGCTCTGCTGCTTATCAAACGCGCCGTTTGTATTTAGTATTCCGGCTTATATCTAGGAAGAAAGGGAAAACGCATGCAGGTGGAAACAAAGCGGCTGCTCCTCCGTGATTTTGTCCCCGAGGACGCAGCGGATCTCTATGAGATCCTGGGAGACGAGGAGACGATGAAATATTGTGAGCCCGTCTATGATATGGTGCGGACGGAGAAGTTTTTGACGGATTTCTGCATCGGCCGCCATGGGGGCGTTGCGGCGGTCTGCCGGGCGCTGCTCGACTATGCCTTTGGCCGGAAGAGGGCCCGCAAGGTTTTTGCCGAGACAATCGACGCGGGCCGGTCGGTGCGGCTGATGGAAAAGCTGGGGATGAAGCGCGAGGGCTTGCAGCGCAGCCAGGTGAAAAATCCGGCGGGGGAGTGGGCCGACTTGTATCTCTACGGAATCCTCCGGGAAGAAAAGGAAGGGGAGGAAAAGAGAGGGGAGGAAAAGGAAGGTTCGCAGGGCGCTTGAACGCCATCGAATAAAGATATCTGCCCCGTACAACGCTGCCGTGCGTATCATCGCGAAAAAAATCAAAAAAACCCTTGCATTTCCTGGATGGATAGTGTATACTGTCTCTTGCTGTGGCATTGATAGCTATGAAGCGTGAGGTTGCTGCCGTTCCCCGCCATAGGATCTGGCAGGTTTTCCGTGGAGCGAATGTCATGTTAGGAAACTGACGACAAGTCACTGTACAGATTCGGTAAACTGTCTGCCAAGGAGGCAGAGACGACGTGTGCGTATAGGAAACACACGGGAGAGTGTACAGTCACCGCTTGTCGTACTTCAATCAAAAGTGCGAAAAGGAGGCGACTTTTTTTATGGCAAATCAGGTAATGAGAATCACCCTCAAGGCTTACGATCACAAGCTGGTGGATCAGTCCGCGGCTAAGAGCATCGACACCGTAAAGAAGACAGGTTCCAAGGTGAGCGGACCCGTGCCGCTGCCCACGAAGAAGGAAGTTGTCACGATTCTGAGAGCTGTACACAAGTACAAAGACTCCAGAGAGCAGTTCGAGCAG
>CALWRE010000130.1 GCA_944383835.1 uncultured Lachnospiraceae bacterium
CCTGACCCAGCGGGTCACCTATGCCAAGGAGCTGCTGCGCTTCAGCGACAAAAGCGTGGAGGCTGTCGCCCAGGCCTGCGGCATCGGCGACAGCAGCTACTTTAACAAGGTTTTCAAAAAATCCGAAGGGCAGTCCCCCTCCCGCTACCGGCAGCAGTGGTCTCATCCCTCGTAAATGCTTTTTAACTCCGTTCCCGGATAGAAAAACTGCAGAATTTCCTCAAAGGTCATTCCCTGGGAGGCCATGGTCTTGGCCCCGTTCTGGCTCATTCCCACGCCGTGGCCGTAGCCGCCTCCATAGATCTGATACCCGGTCAGGTTCTCCCCCTCCCGTACCTCCTCCAGACAGATAAAGGCGCTGGGAAGAGAGCTCATTCCGTCCACGGTGGAGCCGTCCTTTTTGGTAATCACATAGTCGCGGCTGCCCAGGAAGGAGCGGACGTTTCCCTGGCGCAGAAGCTTAATCGTCGCTTCGGTCCCCTCGATGATTATCTCCGAGACAACCCCTCCGGCTCCCCTTGCGGTCACCGTGATCGAGGTTACCGCCCCGATGGAGGAAATGGGCTGCTGGATGTACTCGCCGTCCTCGTTTAGGACCAGCACATAGGCGCTCCCCTCTTCCCCCAGGGCAGCCAGCGACGCATTGACGGAACCCGACAGAGTGGTGAGATCTGCATAGAGGTTCCAGCGATACCAGGCAAAATCCGTGTCAAAGGTCTGGTAATCCGGATTTTTGATAAAGGCACGGAAGGTCTCTTCATCGGTCAGATCCGGCTGTTCATCGGAGAGGCTCAGCATACGGCCCACCAGATAAGGGTACTCCGCCGGCGAGCTGCCCCAGATCGTCGTATCGGTGGAGCTGCCGCAGGTGGTGGAGGAATAATAAGCGGTGATCACATCCCCTCCGTAGGTCAGCACCCTTCCGGCTGTCTCCATGACCGCCTGGGAGCAAAGCTCCTTTTCATCGGAGTTATTGTAGACCTGATACCGCGTCGTATCGTCCACATGAGCGCCCCGGTCGCGGCAGGCATTGGCCCGGATCTGGTTGTAGGCGTAGCTTCTGGCGCAGACCGCCTGGGCCTTCAATGCCTCCAGGCCGTGGCCCGCCGGCATCTCGCTGGGCACCACCCGGCATAAGTAGTCCTCCAGGCCCACCTCGTTGACCACCAGAATCTGCCCGTTATCGACGGCAAGCTCTATGCTGCCCTTGTAGCTGGGCACTCCATAGCTTCTCTCCAGGGATGTAATGCGGATCTGGGCGTCGGACTCCACTATAATTCTTCCCTTCTCAAACTCCGCGCTTTCCGGCGTCACGGTGAAATCGGTGCCGGCAGGCCACTCCGTTGTTTCCCCGTCGATGGTAATCCGTAGCGGCGCGTCGCTTGCCAGGGAAACGGTATCGTGACCGCTGCCGTTAAAGCCATTGTTGGAAATCAGCACGCGGATCGTCTCCACCTCGATATTCTGCTGTGCCAGAGCGCCGCAGATTTCCCCGTCCGCCACAATAAATTCATAGACGCTGTAGCCCACGACAATGTCCGCCAAGGACCGCAGCTCGATTCCGTCGTACACCTTATACACCCGAACCGCGTCGGACAGAGGGACGTTCCCATAGCCCTGGATCTCAATATAATCGGAGCGAACCGTCAGCACCTTCCCCGAGATTCGGTCCCGCTTTACCGCGATATGGGTCACCTGCCCATTTTCCAGCGTCAGGTCCGCCAGGACGCTCTGATAGTCCCCGGCTACTCCCTCCACCGCAAAATCCCGGTGAAAGCCCTCCATAAAGACGGAGAGGTTTTCCTGCGTGCAGCCGTTCAGCCACACATTTTCATAGACCACCGTGGTCTGGGTTACCTCCAGCACATCCAGAAGCTCCCGGCCAAGCAGCCGCACCCGCACGGTCTTATCTATGTATCCTTCCATGGAAAAACCTCCGTAGAAAAGCTGACCCACGCTGGTGGAAACGCGGCCCGCCGCAATGTCCACCGTCTGATCGGTGCCGTATACCGTCACCTCGGTCAGCTGATAGCTCTCACAGCCAAGGGCCTCGGACAGGGTCTCGAAAAAATCCCACCATTCCTGCCGGGTTACCTCCCGCTCGTCCCATTCGCCGGAGGCGGCCTCCGCTTCCAGCACGTTCTGCCCGTCCAGGCGGCCGTCCGCTATAAGACCTTCGGTCAGGATGCGCAGCGGCCTCCAGGTCAGGCTGCTCCCAGCCCATTCCTCTCCATAGCCGTCCTCTCTGGTCTCCCAGTATCCCCGGCTTGCCAGGTATTCAATGTAGGGGCTGTACCAGGCTCCTTCCCCCTGGTCCGGCAGATCCTCGTCCGCCGCCCGCTTCGCCGTATCCGTCAAAAGACTGGCCGCAGCCTTAGCCGCATATTCCTGCGTCATGATTTCCGTATCCCCGCTCTCCCCGGAGGGGAAATAGAGAATCCACAGCAGGATCCCCATGACCGCCAGAAAAAACACCGCCGCCAGGCCTGCTTTTTTTCCCTTTGCGTTTCCTTTCATCTATTCCTCCATCTGTGCTCATAATTCGGCTTTCCCAGCCGTCATCCATGGCCATGAAAGCCCTGCGAATTGCCTTCTTATTAAAGCATAAGAGGCAGCATCACTGCTGCCTCTTTATCTTTTGCATAGCCCCAGAATGCCGGTCCCTGCGTTTTGACGCCTAGCACAAACGCCAGGTGGGTTTCCGCAAATAGACTTCTGCCTTCCACTCGTACGGAGGCCTGACATCCGCCTAAAGATATAGGAATCCCTTATGTCAAACTGTAGGTTCAAAAAAACAGGGGTATCGAACATCCCAGGTTGCCATGCAACCTTTCTTTAACTCTACCTGATTATACAACAATTCTGCGCACTTGGCAAGGGGTCAGACGATTTGATTCAGGAAACTGCTGCCATCCACAGCTCCCTCCACCCCAAAATAGGCCAGAATCGTCGCGGCAATATCGGCAAAGGAAGGCCTCGTCCCGATATTGCTCCCTGCCGCCAGCGGCGCTCCCGCCATCACCAGAGGGATGTATTCGCGGGAATGATCCGTGGAAGGAGTCGAGGGATCGCAGCCATGATCCGCCGTCACCATCAGAATATCCTCCTCGCGAAGCAGGGAGAGGAGTTCCGGCAGCCTTTCGTCAAAATAGGTCAGCGCCTTGGCATATCCGTCTATATCATTTCTATGTCCGTAAAGCATATCGTAGTCCACCAAGTTGGTAAAGCACAGGCCCTCGAAGGAATCCTTCATATGCTCGATGGTCCGGTCTATACCCTCCGCATTGCCGGCGGTGCGGACCGTGGAGCTGATTCCCTTGCCGGCGAAAATATCGTATATCTTTCCGACTCCCCTGGTTTCCAGGCCAGCCTTCGCCAGATAATCGAGCATCGTATCCCGGGGAGGAACCAGGGAATAGTCATGGCGGCGCGAAGTACGCCGGAAGGGATATTCCCCCTCGAAGGGCCTGGCAATCACGCGGCCCACCCCATAAGGCCCCTGGCAGATCTCCCTGGCGATCTCGCAGATATGGTAAAGCTCCTCCACCGGTATCACCTTCTCATGGGCCGCAATCTGCAGGACGCTGTCGGCGGAGGTATATACGATCAGAGCGCCGGTGCGCACATGCTCCTCGCCGTAATCCTTGATCACCTCCGTACCCGAATAGGGCTTATTGCAGAGGATCTCCCGGCCCGTCCTCCTTTTCAGCTCATCGAGAAGCTCATCTGGAAAACCGTCGGGGAAGGTGGGCATCGGACTTTCGGAAACCAGGCCGGCGATCTCCCAATGCCCCGTCGTCGTATCCTTACCCTTGGAACTCTCTGCCAGGCGGCCGAAGGCTCCGGCGGGGGCAGGCTCCGGCTGCGTCCAGTCCATCCCGTCAATATTGAACATCCCCAGCCGCCGCATATTCGGCATCGAAAAATAAGGGCTCGAAGCCGCCGCCCGCACCGTATTGCTTCCCGCATCTCCATACAGGGCGGCATCGGGCAGCTCGCCGATGCCGACGCTGTCAAGCACAATCAAAAAAACTCTCTTCATCACCGTTTCCTCCATGATGATTATTCTGTCTCGCACAAGGTCTATTATACACGATTTATGCGCCCCTGGCTACTGCAAAAATTCCGTCATGTTCTTTCGGTACCAAAGAGGAAGGAGATTTCTCTGAAGGCCCGGATTGGCCCTGGAGGCAATGGCGATATGATCTACAAAGGTGCGCCACAGCTCCTCCCAGTCCCCGGTTTTCCCCTGTCCCGAAACCCATTCCTCCCAGCCGCTCTCCGCCGTATCCACCATATACCAGCCTTTTCCGGCCGGATGGACGGCGGCCTTTTTTCGCCCCTCATCGTAGATCACCCAGTTCTCGGCGGGCATCCGGTCGGCAAAATGGGGAGCGACCAGGGAAAGCACATGGCACTTCGGTGCGATCCTGGCAAAAAGAATCCCGTTTTCCCATTCGATAAAACGGGTAAAGCCTAAAAAGAGATGGCTCTCATTAGCCGCCTTGCGGCTCAGCTCAAACAGACGGCTGGCCGCCGGCTCCTGCAGGCGGTTTGTAATGTCCCGGCCGACCGCCAGCCCCTTACAGAAAAAGCGGTAGACCGCGTCCGCCCGGTCCGGCTGCCAGGAGAGGGCGGCCTGGTACATTTCCCTCCAGGCGGCAGGCGAAATTTTCTCCCGGACTGCCTGGGACAGCCTGTACGCCTTCTCCCCATCCCGTTTCACAGGACGATAGCTGGAAAACAGATCGGGCTGGAAACTCTCTTCCTCAATCACCAGAGCGACTCCCTCCCCGGACGCAGAAAGGCGGCAGGCCTCGTACACGGCGCTGAAAATATCCTCCGGCTCGGGGCCGCAGGTAAAGATCACCCTCCCGCCTGCTCCCCATA
Organism: uncultured Lachnospiraceae bacterium; assembly: GCA_944383835.1. Taxonomy (GTDB): domain Bacteria; phylum Bacillota; class Clostridia; order Lachnospirales; family Lachnospiraceae; genus RGIG7193. Next base: position 4,891 of record CALWRE010000130.1, read on the forward strand.
AATTCCTCTGTTCTAATCCGTAATCCCCCATCCACATCCTCCTTATCTCACAGCTGTCCGGTCAGGCTGGACCGGCAGTCCTCCACCGTCGGCGCCATATCCAGATGCATGTCGTCAAAGAGGGAGAGCTGACGCCAGCTTTCCCCTCCGTGCTCCACCCTCCAGTTTTTCTGCCGGTCCTGGTCCGCCAGGCAGGCAGCGATAAAGCCCTCCTCCAGCCGAACCCGGCGGTACATCCTCCCGCTGCAGGTGATGAAATAATGGGCCCGTTTCAGCACGACCCCCATCTTCTTTAAATCGGGAAAATCC
>CALWRE010000131.1 GCA_944383835.1 uncultured Lachnospiraceae bacterium
ACCGGCGAGCCCTTTGTCAGCTATACCGAGCTGGCAGAGCGTTGGGGTGTTTCCCGTTCCACTGTCAGCCGTACCCTCAACAAGCTGGCCGAACATGGCCATTTGACCCTGATAGCCGGAACCGGCAAAAAGGGCAGCGTCATTTACCTGAACAACTATCTGTCCACCATGTTCCAAATCTCAGATGTTTTAATCGACAAGGAGGAAATCGCCATGTCTCTTTGCTTTCATATTCAGGTTCCAAAGGAATCGGACGGTCAAAACCAACTCGTACAGGAAGATCAAATTAGCGTTTCAGGCGTGATCCCTAGCGTTTCAAAATCGCACATCCCCGTTATTCTTTCTAAAGTGGCGGAAGTCCTGTATTCACAAGGGATCCCGTGCTGCCGATGCCGAAATTCCCGGTATAAGTTATATCGTTATCCGGACGCCTGCAGGAATAAGAATAAGCTGGAGCTTACCATACATTGCGGAGATGGCCCGGCCTTATACCGTTTTGAGCTAAACCTGACTGTCCAGCAGGAAGGGGGCGTTCGGCGATGAAAGCGCCACACACCGACAGGGAATTCACCAATCGGGAAGAAAATCCGTTGCTGCATGATACCTGGAAGCTTTTAAACAAGTACCGGGACGTAACCTGGAGCCTGGAGTTATCGGTACAGCAGGTCAAAAGAAGCTTTGAAATCGAATACGGCACCAGTATCGATGAATTTCTCGACAGTATCTATCTGGCCGGCGTCGAACTGTCCGGGACGGACATCGAATACCAGGCTAAATGCATCGAGCGTTCCAACAAAATGCTCAAGCTGGTGGATACCTCGATCGAACTTCTACGAAACAAACATAAGAACGGCGAAACCTTCTACTGGGTTCTGTACTATACCTATCTCTCCCCGCAGGAAGTGGGAAGCGTGCTGGACATCATCGAAGCGATCCGGCCGCATGTGAAGTATATTTCCTACCGGACGTATTATCGGTATCGCCGCGAGGCCATCGAGGCTCTCAGTAGCGTCCTATGGGGCTATACGTCTAAGGACTGCATGGAGCTGCTGGAACACTTTTTCCCAGATAACACAACCGAATGAACAAAAACCACCGAGCTTCCCCGTTGCCGTGGCCGATCGGAACCGACTTATTGAAGGGCCCCGGTGTGTAGAAAACATACCAGGAAGCGAAATTCAGAAAGCGGGGAACGGTGGTTATAGAGGCCGCCGTTTCTCGCTTTTCAACACCAGGGGGAAACCCACCGAAGGTTATCGCTTTTTTTCATCATCCTTTTCCGCAAGCTGCGCCCGATACTTCTTCCCAACATTTTGAGAGGAGTGCAGGGTGGAGCCTCTTTTTATCGTGTCAAGGCCATACCGTCCCCGGATGTCGTCCAAAGCCTTATCCAGTTTCCGTGCCCGTTCCTTTCCCTCATCCCGGAACAGGCTTAACTGCATGGCGTCCTCATGGACAAGCTGCGTCAAAGAGATGCCGATCAGCCGTAAAGGAAAACGGCTCTTCCATACTTCAGCCAGCAGAGCCTTGGATACCTCATAGACCTCTTTGGTTATATCGGTTGCGTCCGGCAGCCGGCGCTGATGCGAGCGGTTCTTAAAATCGCGGCTCCGGATGGAAACGCCAATGCAATAGGCTTTGATATGGTCGGCCCGCATCCGGGCCGTCACACTGTCCGCCAGCTCCAGCAAGATTTTGTGTGCTGTGTCTGCATCGGTGACATCTTGCGCCAGCGTCGTGGAAACGCTATACCCCTTGGCTTCCTCCGGTTCAGCCAAAACCGGGGAAGGGTCAATCCCATTGGCATAGTCGTGGAGCTGTTTCCCGGATTTTTTACCCAGCAAAGTTTGTGCATAGGAAAGACTGACGGCGGCGAGATCCCCAATGGTGCGGATACCGGCACGCTCCAATTTGTCTGCGGTGGCGCCGCCCACCGAAAACAATTCCCGGACAGGCAGCGGCCATAGCTTTGTGGGAATATCCTCCGGGAAAAGGGTATGCACCTTATCCGGCTTTTCAAAGTCGCTCGCCATTTTCGCCAGCAGCTTGTTCCGGCTGATTCCTATGTTGACGGTAAAGCCCAATTCTTCGCGGATTTTGTCTTTCATGGTATGGGCAATCTGTATCGGGTCTGGATAGAGGGCCTGTGTGCCGCTCATATCCAAAAAGCATTCGTCAATGCTGAATTTTTCGACCACCGGCGCATACCGGGCGCAGATCGCCATAAAAGCACGGGAATTTTTCTCATATAACCGGAAGTCCGGCCGGGCTAAAACCAGATGCGGGCATTTCCTCAAAGCCATCGCCACAGGCTCTCCCGTGCGGACGCCGTACTTTTTCGCCGGGATAGACTTTGCCAGGATCACGCCTGTCCGGTTCTCCGGGTCGCCGCTGATAGCCGACGGAAGCAGGCGGAGATCCTCTTCCCCTGCAGCAACGCGCCGGGCGGCTTCCCAGGACAGATAGGCGCTGTTCACATCTACATGAAAAATCAGCCGTTCCATAACCAATTCCCTTATCTGTTCGACCATGTGCTTTACCATGACGCTTCTTTTATTATAGCACATGTTGAGAAGAAAGTACCCCAATCGTTACGATCTTCATTAGCCTGCATAGGCTGAACGATACCAGAGGGACATGGAAAAGCAGGCACAAACCTGGCATGAAATTGGCACGGAAAAATCCGGAATCGATACGGTTTTGCGCTTGCCCCGTACAAGGCGCCATGCTATACTGAATACGCTTCAAGGTATATCCAAAAACGAATACGCAACCGGAACCGCCTTTTCACAAGGCGGTTTTGTGTCGAACCGTCAGCAAGGCGCCCGCATTTATTGCAGGCGCCTTTTCTTTTTGGACATGCCTTGCCGTCAGACTATCCGGGAGGTTATCGCTTTGAAAGAGCCAGTCCGCCATCCGCAGCCGCCACCAACCCCTTCCCTTAGCCGTTCCAAATGGAGAAAGCGTCTGTCCGTCACTGTACTTGTCCTCTGTATGACCATACTGTTCTGCCTGCCGGCAAGCGCCGCCCCGGCCACGCCCACTATATGGGATCAGGCAAAAATCATTATGCAGGACATTTACAACAAGATCCTCGGCATTTCCACCATCGCCGGGATCGTCGCCGCTTCCATCGCCCTGCTGCTCATGAACTTCAGCAAAAACGATCGGACGGTCGGCGAAAGCAGGGCCTGGCTCAAGCGGATTATCGTCAGCTGGGCGATCCTGAACGGCCTGGGATTTATCATGAGCTACATTACCCCCTTCTTCGTCGGCGGGCAATGGACGCCTTAATACACGTTAAGCAGGTGAATGGCTATGAACACAACACATGAGGAACAAATCCGCCAGGTTATCCGCCAATTGTCTGTCGGGCAAACCGTATATATAGCTCCCGGCAACGCGCCGGATCTCCCAGTAAAGGATATCCGGCTGGAAACAGCCAAAATTTCGGAGATTCCCGATACCGGAAATATCATCCGGATACGGAAACCGGACGGAGCAGAAGAGGCAGTAGACATCGATATATGGCGCTTCGACATCCTGTATTTGGGTACAATCGAACGAAAAGTGGAACTGGATGATTGGGTTTTCCTTTCCGAAGCAAATTTTTGGGCCTGGTGGGAATGGGTTGTCCTGACGGACAGGCTGAATGGCTATATCACCTTTAACCAAGGCTGGGTGGACGAGTTCCCCACCCTGGAAAACCTGCAGATATGCCGGATTTTAGCAGATGTCCTTGTCCACCGCAATCTCCGTTATCAAAATATGGACTGTGCCGGCTGCGGCTATGAGAATTCATCGGCCAAGAGCCTCTGTGCCAACTGCGTCCGCAGCGGCAAACTGGCGGATCGCTGGCGGGGAGAAACCCGCTGGTACGAGCCATGAACAACGAAGGAGGGTGAGACATGGGGATTCTTGACGGCATAGTGGCCTGGATTGCCGAAAAAACCATGGCCGGCCTCG
>CALWRE010000132.1 GCA_944383835.1 uncultured Lachnospiraceae bacterium
GGCCAGCCGTCGAGCCGCCACACAGCCGCGCCGTCTACGGGCAGGCGTTCGCAGGACCAGCCGGGCCAGGATAGACAGACCTCCCGCACAGACCTACTTCCCGAAGGAAAACAGCCCCTTCTTCTCATAAGGCTGGGAACGGATGGCCAAAACCCGATATCCGGTCGCGGAGATCGCCTGGCGCAGAGCCTCCTCATCCAGCTCCTTTTCCGACAGAATCTGGGTCTGCCCCTTGCTGTGGGAAGAGGTCACCTTCTTGACGGAAAACGCTTTGCGCACCGCGTCGTTGACATGGGCCTCGCACATGGAGCAGGCCATTCCTTCCACATCCACCGTGTACTGAATCATTCTCTCTCCTCCTTTGGTTAGTTTAATCTAACCTCTCTGCAATAAAATGCTGTTAGTGTTTACTAACTAGAGGATACTACAAAACCTCCCTTTTTGCAATTCAAACTTTTAATTTTTCTGCATGATTTTCAGGAGATGCACCATCAGATAGAGCTCTTCGTTGCGGGACAGGGAATAGGAAAATTTCTTCTCGACAAACTTATGGATCTTGGCCAGAGTCTCATTCATCCGCGAATCCTTAGCAAGCAGGGCCGTATAAATGTCATCCATATTGAGGAGCTCATCGGTCTGGTTATTGAAAATCCGCCGGGCCAGGAATTTCAGGTGGAGCAGAAAACGGGTATAGTCCAGAGAATCCTCCTCGAATTCCACATGAAGCGTCTCCTTGATGATATCCAGGATCCCCTTTGTCAGGATCACGGTGTTGGCCGTATTTTCCGTGCCGATGTTCATATAGGCATTGACAATGTGCAGGGCAATATAGCCCGCCTCGTCCTCCGGCAGCTGCACGCCGGTGAAATCCCGGATCACCTTCAGCGCCCAGAGGGCAATATTGTACTCTTCCTTATAAAGGGCGCGGATCTCGCCGGTCAGAAGATTCGGCAGATAGATTCCTTCCTTCTGCCGCTGCACGGCAAAATGGATGTGGTCGGTCAGGGCGATGATGATCTGTCCGCTCAGTTCCACATTCAGCACTTCCTGCACCCGGCGCATGATCATCTCTGCGATCTGAAAATACTCGATGGGCGTCTCGTCCAGGAGATCGTGGAATTTGGCCTTGTGCTCATCCCGGATATAATACACCCGCTCAATCTTCTTTGCATCGATGGAATCCCCCGGTTTCTTCTGGAAACCGATTCCCGAACCCTGTACGATGGCCTCCTTCTGGTCGTCCATCATCGTAGAAACGATGTTGTTGTTGAATACCCGAATAACTTTCATATCCTTCTCCCGCCTATACCCCATCTTTTAAAATTATAAAAAAAGCCCAACCAGGAGACCCCTGCGCGGTCCCATAGTTAGGTCTTGCCTGCCAGCCAGTAACAATCCTTTATCTTTCAATCTGTCTCTGTTCTAATCATAGTGGAATTCATTCGCCTTGTCAATATCTAGGGATAAAAATTGGAATAAAAATTTTTTCTTTTTCCTCTTGACAAAACGCTGGCCCTGTGTGTAGAATGACGGTGACAATGTTACTGTTCAATCAGGCATGAGTTACCGAAAGGGGACTCATGCCTTTTTTTATCCGGCATAAGTTCCCCTCTTCGCCGGATGCGGACAGGAAACGACAAAACGGAAAGGAAGGTATTGCAATGTTTGGGATTTTCGGAAAGAAAAGCAATGAAAAAAGCGAGGACGGAATTCGCGTGGTAGCTCCCTGCAGCGGCCGGATCGTCGACATCACGGAGGTGCCCGACGCGGTATTCTCCGGCAAAATGATGGGCGACGGCATCGCCATCTGGCAGGAAGGTTCCGAGGTATGCGCCCCGGTGGACGGAGAACTGACCTTAATCGCAGAGACGAAGCATGCCTTTGGCATTACCACCCCCGAGGGCGTGCAGCTTTTGGTCCATGTAGGGCTGGAAACCGTAGAACTGGGCGGCGAGGGCTTTGAAGTTCTGGTAAAAGCCGGCCAGAAGGTAAAGGCAGGGGATCCGGTCCTGCGGGTAGACATGGACCTGATGAGCAAAAAGAACATCGAGATGGTTGTTCCGGTGGTGGTTCTTGGCGATGATTACCAGGAACTTTCCAAGGAAAACCTGGGTTCCACGGCAGAAAGACGGAATACCGTCGTCGCTTCCATTAAAAAATAAAGTTTTTTCACAAAACCCCTTGACAAACCAACCGAATGGTTTTATAATTCGGAGCGTAAAAAGGATTGTTACTGGTAAAGCAGGCAAGACCTATCTGCAATACATGCGTTTGTATTGCATTTAGATCTTGCCTGCTTTTTTGTACCGGCAGCAATTCGGGGAAACAGCGGCCGCAAAATTTCCCGACAGCCAAAAGGAACCAAGCAACAAATTTTTAAGGAGAGTAAGTATGAAAACAAAAATTGTAGATGCATTGGCTAAATTCGCCAAAAGCATGGTACAACCTCTGATGTATGTTTCTGTGGTTGGCATCGTAATGCTGGTGGGCATTGTCCTGACCAACCAGAACCTGGTACAGGCTCTGCCTTTCCTGGGCTGGGGCCCCCTGCCCTTCATCGGACAGATCATTTACACCTGCCTGATGTTCGTCATCAATAACCTGAGCATCCTGTTCTGCGTAGGTATCGCAGGCGCTATCGCCAAGAGCTCCCGCCAGCATGCCTGCCTGATCGCCCTCATGGTTTATTTCATCTTCCTGAACGCCAACAACGTCACACTGAGCAGCACCGGCCGTCTGGCTGAGATGACTGCCCTGGGTCTGACCGGCACCGGCCAGGCTACCGTCTTTGGCATTCAGGTCCTGGACATGGGCGTTTTCGGCGGCATTATCCTGGGCTGCCTGACCGGCTGGATCTTCAATAAGTACAGCGGCAAGCAGTTCGGCGGCTTTCTGCAGATGTTCTCCGGCACCCGTTTCCCCTTCCTGATCATGGCCCTTCTCGCCATGATTCTGGGCTGGGGCGCCACCTTCGTATGGCCTTACGTGCAGGCTGTTATCTCTGCCCTGACCGGCTTTATCGCCAATTCCGGCAACTTCGGCCTGTTCCTGTACGGCGTGCTGAATAAGCTCCTGCTTCCCTTTGGCCTGCACCATCTGGTTTATACGCCTTTCATGTTCTCCGAGATCGGCGGAACGCTGCAGCTGGGCGATCAGCTCCTGCAGGGCGCATATGCCGTACGTACCGGCGAGCTGGCCGCAGGGCTTCCGCTGTCGGATGCTTCTTATTGGATGAGCTTCACCTTTATCAACCTGTTCGGCTACATCGGCGTTGCCCTTGCTTTCTATAAGACCGCGTTCAAGGAGAACAAGGCGAAAGTCAGAGCAACCCTGATTCCCCTGACCTTCACCGTGATCGTTGCCAGCATCACCGAGCCCTTTGATTTCCTGTTCTGCTTTGCGGCTCCTCTGCTGTTCGTGGTCCTGTCGGTGATTTCCGGTCTGTCCATGGTAGCCCTGAAGCTTTTGAACCTGCCCGTTGCCACCAGCGGCGGTATTATCAGCGCCATCTTAGGCAACCTGGTCGGCAGCTATGCCGTCCCTCACTGGTATCTGATGTTCGTGGTCGGCGCAGTCGTGATCGTGGTCACCTACTTCTCGTTTGTGTTCCTGATTAAGAAATTCAACCTGAAGACGCCTGGCCGCGAGGCTGCCGGCGATGAAGGCGCCGACGCTTCTTCCGCAAAGGCTCCCGCTGTGGAAGCCAAGAAAGAAGCCGCTCCCGCTGCGGAGTCCGAGGTTCCCGTGGCTGCCATTATCGAAGGCCTGGGCGGAAAAGAGAATATCCTGTCCGTAGACAACTGCTTCACCAGACTGCGGGTTTCCTTAAAGGATGTTTCCCTGCTTAAGGACGATGTGATCAATACCACCGGCTGCAGCGGCATTGTAAAGAAGGGCAACGATATCCAGATCATCTACGGCATGCAGGTAGGCGCCGTAAAGAAGGCTGTCGAAGAAACCCTGGGACTGTAACCATTCATCTTTTGCCATAACAAGAACTGATAGGAGGAATTAACATGATTATTACCATTGTTGGCGGCGGAAGCACCTTCACCCCCGGCATTGTCAAGTCCGTGGCCCTGCGCCGCGAGGATCTGGGACTCACCGAGATCCGCCTGTTCGACATTGACAAGGAGCGCCAGGACAAGGTAGGCGTTCTGGTCAAATGGATTCTGGAAAACGACCTGAAGACCGACATCAAGCTGACGGTCACCTATGACGTAGAGGAAGCGTACAAGGATGCCAGCTTTGTGTTCGCCCAGATGCGCGTCGGCAAATACGCGATGCGTGAGCTGGATGAGAAGATTCCCCTGCGCCACGGCTGCGTAGGCCAGGAGACCTGCGGCTGCGGCGGCCTTGCCTACGGCATGCGCACCATCTTCCCGATGATCAAGGTGATCGATGACGCCGCCAAGTACGCCAAGCCCGACCACTGGATCCTGAACTATTCCAACCCTGCCTCCGTCGTATCCGAGGCCTGCAGAAAGCTTCGTCCCAACGCCCGCATCATCAACATCTGCGATATGCCCATCGCCATCATCGATGTGGTTGCCGCTGCCATGGGCATCAAAGACAAGGAGAATATTGTTTACGACTACTATGGATTGAATCACTTTGGCTGGTTCACCTCCATCGAGTACAAGGGCGAGGAGATCCTGCCTAAACTGCGCGACTACATCATGGAGCATGAGATTCTGCTTCCTGCTGCCTACTTAAAGGATAAGCAGGCCCTGATGTCCAGCAATAACGACAATCCCGAGCAGAACCGCCACACCAAGGGCAGCTGGTACTATGTCTGGAAGGGCGTGTATGAGATCATGCAGAATTTCCCCGAAACTCTGCCCAACACCTACCTGAACTACTACCTGCAGTGCAAGGAATTCGTCGAGCACTCGAATCCGGAGCACACCCGTGCCAACGAGGTAATGGAGACCCGCGAGAAGAACCTCTTCGACGGCATCGACCGCTACCTGGCCACCGGTGAAATCGACGAGTCCGTCTTCTATGCCGGCAGCCACGGCGACTGGATCTCCGATCTGGCCGTTGCCCTGATGAACGACACCAAGGCCCGTTTCCTGGTTATCACCGAGAACCGCGGCGCTATCCCGAACCTGCCCTACGACGCTATGGTGGAAGTACCCGCCTACATCGGCAAGAAGGGACCGGAGGTCATTGCCCAGGACAACATCCCGCTGTTCCAGCAGGGCATGATTATGCAGCAGCTCAACTGCGAGAAGCTCCTGGTAGAGGGCTGCATCGAAGGCTCCTATGAAAAGGTGCTGAAGGCCTTCACCCTGAACAAGACCGTTCCCAGCATGAAGGTCGCCAAGGAAATCCTGGACGACATGATCGAGGCAAACAAGGGATACTGGCCGGATCTGAAATAAGCTGCGCCAAAAAGCATTTCCCTGACGTTTACCGCAAATAATTACGTCTGATAAAAGGCTGTGCGCCGTCCTGCCAGGTTCGGTGCGCAGCCTTTTGCAAAATCACTGCGCAAGGGAGGAAAGACATTTGAAGACACTGCATATCATCCCTCACACCCATTGGGACCGCGAATGGTATTTTACCTGCGAAGAATCCCAAGTTCTTTTATACCAGCACATGAAAGACCTGCTGGCTTTTATGGAAGGCTGTCCGGACTATCCCCATTACGTCCTGGACGGGCAGACAAGCCTTCTCGAAGATTATCTGGAGGCCGCCCCCGAGGACCGGGAAAGAATCACCGCCCTGATAAGCCAGGGACGGCTGTCCGTTGGCCCCTGGTATACCCAGACCGACGAGATGGCTGTCGGCGGGGAATCCATCTCCCGCAATCTCTACTGGGGATACCGCGACTGCCGCAGGCTCAGCCAGTCCGCCAAGTCCGCCGAGTCTGCCGAGTCCATCGAAGGCAGTCCTGACGGCCCCTGTTATCGGATGCCGGTGGGATACCTGCCCGACTCCTTCGGCCAGTGCGCCCAGATGCCGATGATCCTGCGCCAGGCCGACGTCCCTTACAGCGTCTTCTGGAGGGGGATAAGCAGCCGCCACGGAGTCCGCAGCGAGTTTATCTGGGAAAGCAGCGATCACAGCCGGGTTACCGTGCAGCAGCTCCCCCTGTGCTATGCCCTGGGACGGTTCCTGCCTGCCGACGCGAGCCTGAAAAAGCGGATGGACATGACCCTTTCCCTCCTGGAAAAAAGCGCTTCCCCCGGCTGCACCGACTTTGTCCTGCCAAACGGTTTTGACCAGATGCCGGTGCAGAAAAATATCGAAGAAGTGCTCTCCCTGCTGCGAAGCTGGTATCCCGACTGGAATTTCGTCCTGGACAGCTACGAAAACGTATGCCGCCTGCAGGAAGGCCGGACCGGCCTGCCTGTGATACAGGGGGAATTCCTGGACGGCGCCACCGCTCGCGTCCACCGCAGCATCTATTCCACCCGGATGGATTTAAAGGTACAGAACACCCGCCTGGAAGAATCTATCACCCATGGGGCCGAGCCCCTGGGCGCCATGGCCTGGCAGCTGGGCTTTGGCTATCCCGCCGGCCTCTATGAAAAGCTGTGGAAAGAGCTTTTGAAAAACCACGCCCATGATTCCATGGGAGCCTGCTGCAGCGACGAGGTCCACCGCATTATCGCCTCCCGCTATGAGGAGGTAAGACTGCGGTCCGCCATGCTGGCAAAATACGCCATGCGCTTCATTGCCGACCACCAGGAGCTCCCCCCTGCCGTTTCACAGCTGTCCGGCGAGCGCCTCCTTCTGTTCAATACCCTGCCTGCGAACCGCGAAACGACGGTTATCACCCAGGTAACCACCCGCCATTCTTCCTTCGCCCTGCGGGACAAGGACGGCATGCCCGTTCCTTATCAGCTGCTGGGCCAGGAGCCCGTGGACGCCTCCGTTGTTTTCCGGGAGTTTAAACGGCGGGATGCCGACGGGAACCTCGCCCCTTTCACCCGCCATACCATCGCAGTCAAAAGGTCGTTTCCTGCTTTCGGCTATGAGACCTTATACCTGGATTTTGCGGCGGATTCAAAGAGCCCCGTTCCCGATACACGGTCCGAATCCCCAGAGGACGCCGGTTTCGCCGTGGAGGAGCCCTGCATCGAGGATCCCTTCTACCGGGTCCGGCTGCGAAAAGACGGCTGCCTGGATATTCTGGACAAAGGCACCGGCCGCCTGTATCCCGGCCTTGCCAGCTGGGAGGACGGCATCAACGCGGGGGATGAATACGACTACTCGCCGCCGGAACAGGACCGGCTGCTGACCGAGGTGCATCTCCTCTCCTGCCATGCCAAGCCCGGCCCCCTGGTCTCCCAGCTGCACTATCAGCTTTCCATGCCCCTGCGCCAGGGCTGTGCTCCCCTCTCCATCGGCTGTACGGTCCGCCTGCAAGGGGACGGCCTGATCCGCTTCGAGACGGAGATTTCCAACCAGGCCGATAACCATCGGCTGCGCCTGCTCTTTCCCACCGGAATTTCCGCGGACTGTTCCCATGCCTCCCAGGCCTTCGGGGAAATCGTCCGCCCGGTAAGGGATCCTGCCCTGGATATCTGGGAGAAGGAAAAGTGGGAGGAGAGGCCCGACGGCATCTATCCGATGATCGACTATGTCTATCTGCGAGACAGCGAGGTCTCCTTCGGCCTGATCACCCGGGGCGGGCGGGAGTATGAGATCGTCGGCGAAAGCCATGACACCATCGCCTTCACTGTCCTCAGTTCCATCGGAATGTGCGGCAATGACAATCTGATCCGCCGTCCCGGCCGGCTATCCGGCATAGCCTTGCCTACGCCGGATTCCCAGATGCACGGAAAATACCGCCAGGAATTTGCCCTGTCGCTGACGGACGCCAGCCGCCCCGCCGAAAGCTGCGCCCAAGCCTCCGCCCTCTATCACTGGCCGATCCTCAGCTGGCACCAGGCGGAGCATCCGGAATTCTTTCTAAATAAGAAGGAGGTGCGCACGCCGCCGCAGCTCGGCCTATTCCGGATCGAAGGGGAGGTGCAGGTGTCGGCCGTCAAAAAGGCGGAAGAACAGGACGGCTTTCTGGTGCGCGTATTCAATCCCTGCGAGCAGACAAAACGTTTTTCCTTCCTTCCCGCCTCAGACTATGCCGGGTCTCTGACTGGGCCTCTGATCCAGGCGGTGGAAACCGATCTGCTGGAAAGGCCCCTTTCTCCGGCCGAGGCCTCGAAGGATGGGGAGAGCGACCGTCTACCGGTCGCATATGACCTCCTTCCCAATCAAGTCCGCAGCTACCTGGTGACGCTGTCTCTGCAATAGCTCCTCGACCGAAAAGTCCCGGATCGGGCATAAAGCCGTCCGGGACTTTTGCGGCGGGATTGTTCATCCGTCAAATATACAATTCGCATTCCTTCCGCACGGAACATGCCTTTTTCAGCATGGCGTCGACGGCGGCAAGCATTACGCCGTTTACTTTCCGCGCAGAATGGGGACAGACCGCAACGCAGCGCATGCAGGAAATGCAGGCGTCGCCGTTTACCTTTTTGGGGTCGTCCTTATCGATCGCCTGAACGGGGCATTTCGCGGCGCAAAGTCCGCACTTGACGCAGGCTTTCGTGGGCTTGGGCACCATCCCTCCCCCGCCGCTCTTTTTGTAGGGGCGGTTCCCGGGAATATCCGGCTTGGCCACATCCCCTGCCTGAAGCTTCGCCTGGATCTTCTCTGCAAATTTCTCCAGACGCCTTTCATCCTGCCCGTCGGGACGGCCTGCCGCAAATTGGCGGGCAATGGAATGCTCGGCGATGGCGGCGACGGCGGAAACGATCCGGAAACCAGCCTGATTCGCACAGTCTTCCAGCTCT
>CALWRE010000133.1 GCA_944383835.1 uncultured Lachnospiraceae bacterium
AGGGCTATTACGACAATCAGTACCGGGAGTCCAGCCGGGAATACCTCGATTTTATGGTCTTCCAGCGCCGCGAGGTGGCAGCCCTGGTGAAGGAACTGGTGGATCTGACCCATGAGCTGGGAAAAGAGGCGATGATGTTCCTGGGCGATCACTGGATCGGCGCCGAGCCCTATATGGATCTGCAGCTTGCCTGCGCCCTGGGGGTGGAGAAGGAGACCGGCTTTACCCTGGGTTACGACAAGTACAACTGGGAGGAGCACAGGGATCACTTTATCCTGGCGGACTGCGCCGGAGAAGTGGATTTCGGCGAGGGGCAGAAGTCCATCTATGCCCTGGAGGGGACCGAAATCCTGGTGCAGAGGGAGAAGGAAGTGCAGATGGCGGTCAATGCCTACGGCGAGGGCCGCACGGTCTATATCTCCGGTCTTCCCTACAGCTTTGCCAACAACCGCATCCTGCACCGGGCGATTTTGTGGAGCGCTCACCGGGAGGAACTGCTGCACTGCTGGTTTTCGGAAAATGAAAAGGTGGAGGTCCACGCCTATGTAAAGAATGGAAAATTCTGCGTGGTCAACAACACCTACGAACCCCAGTCCACCACCGTTTACCGGGGCGACGGGAGCAGCTTCCCCCTCTCCCTGGAGGCCAATGAGATCCGCTGGTTTTCCATCGATTAAAAACGTTCGTAAAAATCGCGCATAAAAGCTGCGTGTAAAAGCTGTATGTAAAGTTGCATGTAAAAGCTGCCGCATATCATGAGGCCGTCCGGCCGGAAAAGATATGCGGCAGTTTTTGTAACGCTGCGCCTGCTCATGCGTTAATAAGGTGAGAGGGAGGTGAGGAAGATGGATTTCGAGACGGTTTACCGGCTGTATTTCCGGGACGTATATGCATTTATCCGCAGCCTGTCGGCCAGGGAGGATGTGGCTGAGGAGATTACCCAGGAGACTTTTTTCAAGGCCCTGAAAAATATCAACCGTTTTGACGGGACGAAGGATATCCGTGCCTGGCTGTTTACCATAGCGCGGAATACCTTTTATTCCTGGCACCGCAGGCAGAAGTTCCATGCAGACGGCGAGATGGACGAAAACCAGACAGCGGCGGAGCAGAGGCTTGCGCAGCGGCTGGCCGACCGGGAGAGCGCCATGCGGATCCATCACTTCCTCCATCAAATGAAGGAACCATACAAGGAGGTATTCAGTCTGCGGGTATTCGGGGAACTTTCCTTTGAGCAGATCGGCAGATCTTCGGCAAAAGCGCCGGCTGGGCCAGAGTGGTCTACTATCGGGCCAAGGGCCAGATCATAGATTATATGGAGGTGACGGAAAATGAGTAAGGTGAGCTGCAATGTGATCCGGGATCTTCTGCCGTTAGACATCGACGGGGTGGTCAGCGAGGACAGCAAAAGACTGGTGGAAGAACATCTGGAGGGCTGCGAGGAATGCAGGCGGGAAAAAGAAAAGCTGGAGCAGGCGGCGCCTGTGGCTGCGCCGGATCCGTCGGAGTCGGGAGCTGCGATCAAAAAGCTGAAAAAAAAGCTGCGCAGGAAGAATCTCTTCCTGATATCCGTTTTTTCCGTATTAGTCAGCGCCCTTATCTGCGGCGGCTTGATCTATGTGTGGCGTTCCGGGATACCGGCCTCCTCTAAGAATATATCGGTGACGATGGAAATGCTGGAGACAAGATATCTGGGAGCCGATCAGCCTATCTGGATGCTGTATTTTACAAATGAAGAGGGAACCCTGCTGTACGGCCGAAAAGAAAGCGTTATGACGAACGGGGATGTATGCGGCTATGTCATTTACCTCATGGAAAAGCCTTTTTCTTCTGGTGAAGAACCGTACACATACAGCGTAGGCTGTCCGGTGCCTTCCAACTGGGAGGAGGATCCGGACCAGCTTTTCTATGTAACGATCGTTTACCGGGACACGCATGAAAGCTATTATTTGGAGGATTATGAAAGCTGGCCGTCGCCCGCGGACACGGTGCGGTAAGCTCGGGCAAAGAGGCGGAGAGTGAGAGGCGGAG
The DNA here is from genome assembly GCA_944383835.1 of uncultured Lachnospiraceae bacterium. Classification (GTDB taxonomy): domain Bacteria; phylum Bacillota; class Clostridia; order Lachnospirales; family Lachnospiraceae; genus RGIG7193. Next base: position 2,029 of record CALWRE010000133.1, read on the forward strand.
AAAAAGAGACGAAGAGTAAGAGGGCGGAGAGTAAATAAAATAATAAGATGTTTTTGAAGAGATGTTGATTCGTCAACATCTCTCAGTTTTTATATATTATAATACCAGGGTCAAAAGGTCAAAATCCCAAAATCCCTTTTGTCTCCATGCTGCCAAATTATCCTGTACGGGACAATGCATGCCGGAATATGCGCTTTCGCCCGAAAAATAATGTAAATTCCCCCTTCCTTTTTTGGTAAAGTACGGTTATAATATAGTTTGATTATGACCGCCCGGTTGTAAAATATCAGCAATGGAGGAGAAACTATGAAGTGTCGGATTAACAATCAGATGGGTACGATTCTGATTGACACGGACGTGATTGCGAAATATGCCGGCAGCGTAGCCATCGAGTGCTTCGGCATCGTGGGTATGGCGGCAGTTAATATGAAAGACGGCCTCGTAAAGCTTCTGATGAAAGATAATCTCTCGCATGGCATCAGCGTGACGATCAATGAGAACAAGATCACCCTGGATTTCCATGTGATTGTCGTCTACGGCGTCAGCATCCGCGCTGTCTCTGATAATCTGATCGAGAACGTAAAATATAAAGTAGAGCAGTTCACCGGCGTGGAAGTGGAAAAAATCAATATTTTTGTAGAAGGCGTTCGCGTCATCGACTGATTT
>CALWRE010000134.1 GCA_944383835.1 uncultured Lachnospiraceae bacterium
TAGGCATCGGCACGAAGGTCTTTGCCCAGGCCAACTGTGTCCGCTCCTTCTTGGGGGAGAGCGAGGACGCGGCCCAGGGGGCTATCTCGGAGCTGGTCTGCAATATCGACGATATGACGCCGGAGGCCCTGGCCTATGCCAGCTCCCGGCTGATTGTCCTGGGGGCCCTGGACGTATATGCCGTGGCAGGAACGATGAAAAAGGGCCGCTCCGGCCATGTGCTGACGGTGCTGTGCGCACCGGAAAAGGAGGGGGAGATGGCGCGCCATATCCTTCGGGAGACGACGACCAACGGCCTGCGCATCCGCCGCTGCGCCAAGTATTTCCTGACGCCGGGCTCAATGAAGGCGGATACGAAATGGGGACCGGTGCGGGTCAAGACTGCAGAAGGCTACGGCGTATCCCACAGAAAGCCGGAATATGACGATGTGGCCCGGATCGCCGCAGAGAAGGAGATACCCTATCAGCGGGTGGCAGAGGAAGTGCTGCGCCTGCTTGCGGAGGAGGAAAGCCATTGACGCAAAGGGCAGAAATCAAGACAGAAACAGGGACAGAAACAGGGACAGAAAACAGGAGAAACAGCGAGACAAAAAGAGAGACAAAAAGCAGGACAAAAAGCAGGAAAAAAAGGGCCTTCCTTCCGGGGCGTCCATCTGCCTGGAGACGGGTGCTTGCTCTCTTTCTTGCAGCCCTGGTTCTTGCCGGCTGCGGCGGGGAAGGCGGCGGGCAGTCTGAGGAGACGGACGATTCCCAGGCCGGGGCGTCCGGGGAGCGGGATTCCGTGGTGATCGCCATGGGTCCGACCTCTGAGCCGGAGGCTGGCTTTGACCCGGCCTACGGCTGGGGAGCGGGCGAGCACGTCCATGAGCCGCTGATCCAGAGCACTCTCACGGTGACCAATACGGATCTGACCATCGCCTATGATCTGGCGACGTCGTATGAAGCGAGCGCAGACGGGCTGACCTGGACGGTGACCATCCGGGACGACGCTTATTTTACCGACGGGGAGAAGCTTACCGCCTCCGATGTGGCCTTTACCTACAATACGGTGAAGGAACAGAGTTCCGTCAATGATTTTACGATGCTGGATCATGCGGAGGCTGCGGACGAGACAACCGTGGTCTTTCATATGAGCAGGCCCTTTTCCATCTGGCCTTATACGATGGCTATCGTGGGGATTGTTCCGGAGCATGCCTATGACAGCGCCACCTACGGCTCCAACCCCATCGGTTCCGGTCGCTATATTCTGCGGCAGTGGGACAGGGGGCAGCAGGTAATCCTGGAGGCAAATCCGGATTACTACGGGGAAGAGCCGCAGATCAAGAGGGTGACGATTCTGTTTATGGAGGAGGACGCCGCCTTCCTGGCCGTGCAGGCCGGACAGGTGGATTTGGCTTATACCTCGGCTACTTACTCCGACCAGAGCGTGGAGGGCTACAGCCTGGCGGCCTATGCTAGCGTGGACAACCGGGGCGTCAATCTGCCCGCCGTACCGGCGTCCATCGATGCGGAAGGACAGGCGGTCGGCAACGATTTTACGGCCGATGTGCGGGTGCGCCGCGCCATCAATATCGGCGTGGACCGGCAGGAGATGATCGACCATGTGCTGAACGGCTATGGCACGCCGGCCTACAGCGTCTGCGACGGCCTGCCCTGGTATAACGAGGCGTCGGAGGTGGAGTACGACCCGGAAGGGGCGGCCGCCCTCCTCGACGAGGCCGGCTGGATCATGGGAGACGATGGCGTTCGGGAAAAGGATGGGACGGAGGCCGAATTGAATCTTCTCTATGCCAACGGGGATTCGGTGCGGCAGGTCCTGGCCGCCGACCTAGCAAACCAGCTGGGAGAGCTGGGCATCCGCTGCACCATCGAGGGCGTAGGCTGGGATACGGCTTATGACAGGGCCCTTTCAGAGCCTTTGGTCTGGGGCTGGGGAGCCCATACGCCGATGGAACTTTACAATATTTATCATACCACGGGGGAGACCGGTTCCGCCCAGTATTCGCCCTATGCCAATGAGACGGTGGACGAGCGGATGGACCAGGCCCTGGCAGAAAGCAACCTGGAAGAGTCTTATGTGCTCTGGCAGCAGGCCCAGTGGAATGGAACCACCGGGGTGACGCAGCAGGGGGATATTCCCTGGGTGTGGTTGGTGAACGTGGATCACCTTTATTGGGTGAGGGACGGACTTAAGGTGGCTGATCAAAAGATTCATCCCCATGGCCACGGCTGGGCCGTCGTCAACAATGGAGGTCAGTGGAGCTGGGAGTGACAGCGGTGAAACATCGTCTTTTCTTTACGTTAAAAAAATTGCTGCGGATGGCGCTTTTGCTTCTGGGAGTCAGTCTGGTGACTTTCTTTCTGATGTCCGCCTCCCCCCTCGACCCTCTGGAGACCAATATCGGCCAGGTGGCGCTGGGCTCCATGAGCCCGGAACAGGTGGAGAAGCTGGAGGCCTACTGGGGCGTGGGGACGCCGCCGCTTACCCGGTATCTGGGCTGGCTCTCCGACGTGCTGCGGGGGGATTTCGGAGTCTCCCTATTGTACCGGCAGCCGGTTCTTACGGTGATCGGCCAGAGGCTTTTGAGCTCGGTATGGCTCCTGCTCTTTGCCTGGGCCTTATCCTGGGCGTCGTATCCGGCGTGTGCAGGGATCGCCTGCCCGACCGGCTGATCCAGGGCTACTGCACCCTGATCCTCAGCACGCCGGCCTTCTGGCTGGCTCTGCTGCTCCTTCTCGTCTTTTCGGTCTGGCTTGGATGGTTTCCCATCGGCCTGTCGGTGCCCATCGGGGTGGAGGCCGATATGGTGACCCTGGCCGACCGGCTCCGCCATGCCGTGCTGCCGGCCCTTACCCTCTGTATTACCGGCGTGGCCAATATTGCCCTGCATACCAGGGAGAAGATGATCGAGGTCCTGGAATCGGACTATGTGCTATTTGCACGGGCAAGGGGAGAGTCTGTCTGGTCCATCGCCCTTCGCCATGGCCTGCGAAACGTAGCCCTGCCGGCCATTACCCTGCAGTTTTCTTCCATCAGCGAGATCATAGGCGGATCGGTGGTGGTGGAGCAGGTATTCTCCTATCCGGGACTGGGCCGGGCGGCGGTTCAGGCTGGTCTGGGCAGCGATATGCCCCTGCTTTTAGGGATTACGCTCATTACCTCGGCCATTGTTTTTGGGGGCAATCTGATCGCCGATCTTCTCTACGGCGTGGTTGACCCGAAGATCCGAAGGGGGGCGGCAGGTAAATGAAAAGAAAAGAAAGAAATGGCAGGAGAAGGACCCTGATTTTTCTCGCTGCCGTGATCCTTATTCTGGCGGCTGTGACTGCGGCAGGGGTGATTCTCTCCGACGCAGCCCTGGAGACGGATTTTACTCGCCGCAATATAAGCCCCTGCCTGGCGTATCCCTTTGGCACAGACTGGATGGGGCGGGATATGTTCGCCCGTACGCTTACCGGCCTGTCCTTAAGTATCCGCATCGGCCTTCTGACTGCCTTTGTCAGCGCCGTTATCGCGCTGGCGGCGGGAACCGGGGCCGCCGTCCTGGGCGGAAAGGCGGACGCGGTGATTTCCTGGGTGATCGATCTGGTTATGGGAATTCCCCATATCCTTTTGGTAATGCTGATTTCCATCGCCTGCGGCAGGGGTTTTGCCGGGATTGTGGCCGGAGTGGCCTTAAGCCACTGGACGTCGCTGGCTCGCGTGATCCGCGGGGAGGTGCTGCAGCTGAAGCAGGCGCCCTATATCCAGGCGGCGGGAAAACTGGGGGCGTCCCGGCTTTCCATTGCCTGCCGCCACATATTTCCCCACCTGTGGGCGCAGTTCCTCACCGGCCTGATTCTCCTGTTTCCCCACGCGATTCTCCATGAGGCCAGCGTGACCTTTCTGGGCTTCGGCCTTCCGGCGGAGCAGCCGGCCATCGGCGTTATTTTGTCCGAGAGCATGAGCTATCTGACGACCGGACGGTGGTGGCTGGCCCTGTTTCCGGGCCTGGCTCTGGTGACGGTGGTGCTGCTGTTTTCCATGCTGGGAGAGAGGGTGCGCCGCCTGGTGGATCCGGCCAGCGTCCATGCGTAAAGGCTGCGGGGAGAAGAAGCGGAGCCGCAAAGAGAAGGAACGGGGATTTTTGTCTTGCTGTATTTTAGACTTAGCGGGAGGACTGCAATGAAGCCGATTCTAGCCATAGAGCATCTGTCCATCGATTTTATCCAGTATGAAAGGGGGCTGCGCCGCCGGGTTCTGCCGGTGATCCGCGATCTGTCCCTGACGGTGGAGGCGGGGCAGGTGGCAGCCGTCGTGGGAGCCAGCGGTTCCGGAAAAAGCCTGCTGGCCCATGCGATTCTGGATATTCTGCCCTACAACAGCCGCAGGAAGGGGAAAATCCTCTACGATGGGGAGGAATTGACGCCGGAGCGGGCCGAAAAGCTTCGCGGAAAGGAGATCGCTCTGGTGCCTCAGGGTGTGACCTATCTGGATCCGCTGATGAAGGTGGGGGCGCAGCTGCGAAGGGGACGCCGCGACGGGGAGACAAGAAGGAAATATCGGGATGCCCTTGTGCGCTATGGCCTGGATGAGCGGACGGAGGGGCTCTATTCCTTTGAACTTTCCGGCGGCATGGCCCGCCGGGTGCTGATCGCCTCGGCGGTGGCGGAAAATCCGCGGCTCATCATCGCCGACGAGCCCACGCCCGGCCTGGACGCCCAGGCTGCGGCCCGCATTCTCGCCCATTTCCGGGAGCTGGCAGAGGGCGGGGCAGGGGTGCTTTTTATCACTCATGACCTGGAGATTGCATTGGAAATTGCGGACAGGGTGGCAGTCTTTTATGCAGGGGAGACCATCGAGGAAGCGGCGGCCGGAGATTTTGCCTCGGAGGAGCTTCTGCGCCATCCCTTTACGAAAGCTCTGTGGAATGCCATGCCCCAGCACGGTTTTCGTCCGATCACGGGAGCCCAGCCCTATCCGGGGGAGATGAAGGAGGGCTGCCCCTTTGCCCGCCAGTGCGCTAACTGTACGGATGAATGCCGGGCCGGACAGATCGGGCTGCGCACGTTTCGGGGAGGCCTGGTGCGCTGTCTCCATCCGAGAAAGGAGGAAGCATAGATGCTGGAGGCCAGAGAAGTAACCTTTTATTATCGGGGGCGAAAGAAGGCCCCTGTGCTGGAAAACGTCAGCCTGACCATTGCGCCGGGGGAGAGGGTAGGCCTAAAAGGGCCGAGCGGCCGGGGGAAAACGACCCTGTGCAGGCTTTTGGCCGGATATGAGAGGCCCAAGGCCGGGGAGGTGCTGCTGGATGGAAAAGCGGTGACCTCCTTTCGCGGTGTCTGTCCGGTGCAGATGATCTGGCAGCATTCGGAGACGGTGGTGGATCCCCTTCTGCCGCTGGGAAAGACGTTGGAGGAGGCAGGGCCGGTGGAGCCACGCATTCTGAGGGCTTTGCATATCGAGGAGGGCTGGCTTACCCGCTATCCGGCGGAGCTGTCCGGCGGCGAGCTGCAGCGCTTCTGCCTGGCCAGGGCCCTGCACCCGTCGGTCCGCTATTTGCTCTGCGATGAGATTTCGGCCATGCTCGATCTGGTGACCCAGGCGCAGATCTGGGATTTCCTTCTGGAGGAGGCAAAGAACCGGTCTCTGGGCCTGCTGATCGTAAGTCACAGCGACCAGCTTCTCAAAAAGCTCTGCACCCGTATGGCAGAATTGTGAGATACGGATTTGGCAGGGCGGCAAAAAAACAGGACGGCAAAAAACAGGACGGCATTCGGAAAGAAGGCGGTATTGGGATGAAAGAAAATAAGGTTTTGCGGCTGGACGAAAGTTCGGCAGAAGCGTTTTGCAGGCTGCGAATGGAGCTGTTTGCAGAACTGGGGGAAATATTGGAAAATCAGGATGTTTCCGAACTGAAGGAGGCGACAGAGCGATATTATCGGTCGCATATCAATAAGGATCTGATAGGCTGGGGGATATTTCAGGAGGGAAGCCTGGCTGCCGCAGGCTCTCTCTGCCTCTTTTTCCGCCTGCCCTATGCGGAAAACCTGAGCGGACAGGAGGGCTATATTTTGAACATATACACGTCTCCCTTGTTTCGCAGGCAGGGCTACGCCAACGCGATCTTGGATGAGATAATTGCATTTGCGAAAGACAACCAAATCAAAAGGCTGTGGCTGAACAGCAGCGAACAGGGGGAGGAACTGTACGGCAGGCGGGGGTTTGCAAAAAAGGAAAACGAGATGGAATGGTTTAACAACGGCAGCACGAATGGGAAGCAGGACAGAAAGCAGGACTGGCACGAAAAGAAGTAGAATAACGGAGACAGATGTGGTATACTGTAAAACACGATTACGATTCGATATGATACCAGGGGCAAAACACCTTTTGTCCCAAACATCTTGACATGCGAGGAAGAAAGGAATGAAAAAAGATAGTTTTTATGGAAAATGGCTGTGGATTTTATTCTGGCTGCTGGTGCCGGGGCTTATAGCCAGCGTGATGACCAGCGACATGGTGCTGCCGACTTATCCCCAGCTGTATTTGCCGGGAATAATTCTGGAATACATTTCATCGGCGGCTTACGGAGCCATCCTCTTTAAGCTGGGGACGGAATGCGCTTTCTACCGCACTTCCGGAATCTGCACCTTATTGGGCGTGGCCTTCTCCGTGGCCTCCGAGCTTTTGGTTTCCACAAATGCAGACCTGGCTGTGGCGTCCTTCGCCCTGCTCTTTACCCTGCCGGGGCTGATTATCGGCCTGGTGGGAGAGTACAATGAATATAAAGGGCATGAGACGATTCTGGGCGGTTTGTTCCGGGAGCTTTCGGAGAGATGGGCCCGGCTCTGGAGATGGTATCTGGGCTCCATTATCGCAATCCTGGGCGGCAGTGTGCTGGCCTCCATCAGCGGCTCTCTGGGTGCGCTGCTTGCCCTGGGCGGCACGCTCGTTATGACGGTGGTGTCCATTATGAAGTGGGTGTATCTGTACCGGACGGCAGCGTTTTTCCGGGAAAGGGCCAGATAAGAACGGAAGGGCAGAATATCTGCCCTCCCGCTGCGGCGGCTTTATGCCGCTTTCTTTGCTGTCCCGTCTTTTGGTTCTATTTTTCCCATCTGAAATTTTCAATTCCGGCTCCCAGTTCAAAGTGATATTTGGCAATGCCAAGGTCAATTTTACTGTAAAAGCCAAGCCCCGCTTTTGCTGTCACCGCAGAATCCTTGAGGGAAAAAACAAACTTCTGCTGGTTCATCGCTGTGGGTGCAAGCAAAGCTGCGTCAATTCCTTTGATAAACCAGTCCGGAGGCGTCCCCTGCACATGCATTGCGTTCTCCCTCGGCTTGGATTTGTGGGGGACGCCCCCGGTTGTTCCATAGCCGATTGCTATGACAAGATACAGCTTTTCTCCCTCGGCAAGCCGGAAACCTGCTTTCTTTTTGCTGTAAGTCAAGGCGACCCAGCAGGTGTTAAGGCCCAGCGTCTGCGCAAAGAGAACGATTTTCTCCCCGTAATAGCCGCAGGCTTCCTCTAAATCCGCATTTCTCTTCCCCGCAAGGGCGATATAATTCCGGACGCCGGAAAATTTGCCGTAATGGGCCATAAAGCCGTCGAAAGCGTTTGGCTCGTTTAAAACGAGCTGCAGATGCAGGCCGCTTTCCCTGCTGCATTGCTCGATAAAGGACAATAATTTTTCTTTTGCCTCTCCCTCTATCGGCTGGTCGGTATAAGACCGGACAGAATGCCGGGCCTTCATTGCTTGCAATAAATCCATTTCTGTAACCCTCACTGCTTTAAATTTTTGAACATTCTGATTATACCACTGCTTTGGATGAATGAAGCGTCCGGAAAGAAAATCGAGACGTTTAGCAGAAAAAATATAAAATTTTCCCTTGCTCGTTACCTTGCGTCACATGCTATACTGGGGAAGTCATAGGACATAAGACCTAAAATTTAAAATATAAAACGAAAGGACGACAGTAAGGAGGAAGCGATAGATGCAGACAGAACGGGCGATACCGGAAGGCTATATGACAGTCGGGGAATTGGCAAAGAAAATGGGGACGACAGTCCGCACCCTGCAGTATTATGACCGCGAGGGGCTTCTTGTCCCCAGTGCCCAGAGCGAGGGCGGGCGCAGGCTGTACACGTACAGGGACATGATCCGGCTCCATCAGATCCTGTCGCTCAAATCCCTGGGCTTTTCCCTGGATGATATCAAGAACAGGCTGATCGAGCTGGATACGCCGGCTGAGGTGGCCTTTGTCCTGGAGAGCCAGGCGCAGGCGATCCGGGAGAAAATTGTCAGCCTCCAGGAGACGGAAAAAGAGATAGAGGCGCTGCGGGCCGAGGTGATGCAGATGGGCGAAGTGGATTTTAAAAAATATGCCGACATCATCGTCAATCTGCAGATGCACAACGAATATTACTGGCTGATCAAGCATTTCGACGAGGATATGCTCGACCATGTCCGCAGCCGTTTTGACCAGGAGAGCGGCCTGCGCTTTATAGAGAGGTTCAATCGGCTCGGCGACAAGGCCCTGGCCCTGCAGAAGGAGGGGGCCGCCCCCGATGACGAGAGGACGCAGGCTCTGGCCGGTCAGTTCTGGCGGCTGGTGGAGGAGTTTACCGGCGGCGATATGAGCATGCTGCCTAAGCTGATGGAATTCGGCCGCTTGTCTGAAAATGGATCCGAGGAGATTGAGTCCGCATGGATCCGGCGGCAGAACAGCATCAATGAATACCTGCAGCCGGCCCTGGGCCTGTATTTCGAGAAGCAGGGGACAGACCCCTTTGCAAAATCCGTCTGAGGAGGGATCGTCATGGGATACGCAATCCAAGTGGAAAACCTAAGAAAGAGTTATGGAAACAACGAGGTGCTGAAAGGGCTGACCTTCGAGGTGGAACAGGGAGAAATCTTCGGCATCCTGGGGGTCAACGGGGCAGGAAAGACCACCATGCTGGAGTGCATCGAGGGGTTTCGCCGCTATGACAGCGGCAGGATCACGGTGGAGGGAAATATCGGCGTCCAGCTGCAGTCCGCTTCCCTGCCGGCCTATATCCGGCCCATGGAGGCGGTGCGCCTTTTTGCTGGCTGGAAGAAGAGGGAACCGGATGCAAAGCTGCTCGCGGCTCTGGGAATGAACGAACTCGCCGCCAAGCGGTATACGGATTTGTCCACCGGGCAGAAGAGACGGCTCCATCTGGCTTTAGCCATGATTGGCGGGCCGGATATCCTGTTCCTCGACGAGCCTACGGCGGGGCTTGACGTGGAAGGGCGGCTTTCGCTGCATGAGCAGATCCGCCGCCTGCGGGAGGAAGGAACCACAATGGTGATGGCCAGCCACGATATGGCGGAGGTGGAATCCCTGTGCTCCCGCATTCTGATTTTAAGCCATGGGCAGATTGCCTTTTTGGGGACGACGAAGGAATTGGCGGACAAGGTGCAGAAATGCTACAACATCAAGGTGGTGACGGATCAGGGAGAGGAAACCTGCGTCGCAGAAAACATCGGGGATACGATGCTTGCGATCCTGGAGGACTGCCGCAAAAGACAGAGGCAGGTGCTGGATATCCAGGTCAGCCGCGGAACACTGGAGCAGCATTTTATGGATATGGCAAAGGGGGCATGACAAATGAGAGCATTGGCATATGGAATCGGACTTCAATTTCGGCTGGATCTGCGCAGCAAATCTTTACTCGTTACCTGTTATCTGGTGCCCCTGCTGTTTTATGCGCTCATGGGCGGAATCTTTACCTCGGTTATGCCGGAGGTGGGCGATACGCTGATCCAGTCTATGACGGTCATGGGCGTCTCCCTGGGGGCGCTGATCGGCGTCCCTCCCACGCTGGCGGAAATCTATGGGACGAACGTGCGGCGGATGTACCGGGCAGGCGGGGTGCCTTTGGCCTTCGGCCTGATTGCGGCGGCTCTGTCCGCGTTTACCCATTTGATGATTATGAGCGGGATTATCTGCGTGACGGCGCCTTTTGCCTTTGGGGCGTCCCTGCCTGCGGATATGCCCCGATATATAGGGAACTTGGCTTTGTTTCTCCTTGTGTCTTTGAGCGTGGCCTGCGCTCTGGGCGTCTGGGTCGGCGACCAGGCAAAGCTGACGATGTTTTCCCAGCTTGTCTTCCTGCCGTCCATCATGCTGTCCGGGATCTTGTTCCCGGCCAACCTTCTGCCGGAGTTCCTGCAGCAATTGGGCCGGATATTCCCCGCTGCCTGGGGCTACCGCCTGCTGGCCCAGGGGGCCGGCGGCCTGGATCCTGCGGGGAGCCTGCCCGCGCTGGCGCTTATCTTTGTTCTGGCAAGCGCCCTGTGCGGGCTGGGACTTCGCCGCAGGAGGCTGGAATAAAGAGGAATAAATAAGTGCTATAAATTAAATAGGTGCTCATATTAGAAAGGATTTCTGAGTTATCGTAAGGTGACAGAAATCCTTTTTATCGTTGTATTTTACGGTTGCTGAAAATAAATAAAGTAATATAATTACAAAATAAAAGAAAAATATAAAAACATATTGTAATTTTATTACCAGTATGTTATACTGAATGCGAGCAGATGGAATAATGAAATAGGAGCATATATATGAATATTGAGTTTGAGATTAAAAAACAATATGAATCTTTTAGTCCTGTTAACAAGCGGATTTCAGATTTGATTTTAAATGATCGGGAGAGTTTTTTAAACCATAATGCATTAGAGTTGGCAGAAATATGTAATACATCTAACGCATCGATTATTCGGTATGTAAAGATGTTAGGATTTGATGGGCTGATGGATTTTAAAATACAATTGGCTAAGCAGGTAAAAAAGGATAGTCAAGTATTAGATACATTTATAACATCTGATGATAGTACAGAGGCATTGTGCAGCAAAGTGTTTAATATGGTAAATAGTGCAAATAATGAATTATATTCTAACTTAAATATTAAAGGGATTGAGGAGGCGGCTTCTTACATTGCTTCATCAAAACATATATATCTTTTAGGCATAGGAGCAAGCGGTCTTCCAGCTTATAATTTATATCATTTATTCAATCGCGTTCATAAAACGGCATATTATAATTTTGATTCACATATGACTGTTGAATTCATAAATTATGCAAATAAAGAAGATGTTGTTATTGCTTTTTCGTACAGTGGAGAATCTACAGAAATTATTTATCCAGTGGAAATTGCAAAAGAGAGAAATGCAAAGATAATAACAATTACAAGGGAGAGAATATCGCCATTAAGCGAATTGGCAGATATTGCACTGTATGTGCCGGATCAAGAGCATACATCGAGGATCGCTGCACTTACTTCAGTTCAGACATCTATGACAATTGGCACAATCTTATATTTAAAGAGTATTCAAGGAAATTTTGATAATACATTAGAAGGTTTGATTCAGACAAGAGAATTAGTGAAGAAAATGAAAACGGAGAAATAGTATGAAGCGGGATATTTTGATAACAGAATCAACGAATTCGGATTTTGAAAACGTGGATCAATTAGATACGGCATCTTTGATAGAATTGATAAATAATCAGAATCGCCTAATACCGCAGGCAATAGAACAGGTGACTCCAACGATTATAAAAGTGGTAGACGCTATTGCAGAACGATACAAAAAAGGTGGACGCTTGATTTATATTGGTGCAGGCAGTTCTGGAAGAATCGGGATTCTGGATGCTGTGGAACTGACTCCTACATATAACGTATCGCCGAAAAGAGTGTTTGGACTTATAGCTGGTGGTAAGGAAGCTATGTTTCGAGCAATAGAGGGAGCAGAAGATTCGGAGAAGGAGGCGGTTGAAGAATTACGAAGAATTGAATTGAATGGTTTGGATAGTTTAGTTGCTATAGCAGCAAGTGGAAAAACACCATATTGTAAAGCGGCTATAGAATATGGGAATGAGATGGGGGCTTTAACAGTTGCGATTACGAATAATAATAAGAGCGAAATGGAAAAAATTGCAGATTTATCCATTGTGCCGATAGTAGGACCAGAAGTAATTTCAGGTTCAACCCGAATGAAAGCTGGTACTGCACAAAAAATTGTTGTTAATACAATATCTACCGCTCTTATGATTCGGCTAGGAAAAGTATATAAAAATTATATGGTAAATGTTCAGGCAACAAATGAAAAACTTTTATGTCGCTCAATAAATATTATTCAAAAAGTCACAAATTTAGATTATGAAAAAGCAAAAGAGCTTTTTATAAAAAGTGAATATAATGTTGCGTGCGCAATTGTCATGCATGAAACAAAGAGTACCATAGAAGAAGCAAAGTCGGCATTGGATTTGTGTGAAGATTGTGTTAGAGAAGCTATTAAGATGGTTTTTGCCCAAAGGGCATGATCAAATAGAATTTTAAGGGGGTATGAAGAATGATTATTGTATTAGTCAGCCATGGAGACTATGCAAAATCAGCTAAAAGAAGTCTTGAAATGATTACCGGAGAAATAAAGAACATGTTTCCAATAGGGTTATATGAGAATATGGGGAAGGATGATTTGAAAAAAGAAATACAAATAATTTTGAATGAGCACAAAAGTGAAGAATTCATACTTTTGAGTGATTTGTATGGCGGGACACCTTCAAATGTAACTGTAGAATTGGGATTGCAGGATGATAGAATTCATGTGGTGTCTGGTTTTAATATGGGAATGCTTCTTGATATTGTGACAAGCGATTGTGAGAATATCGATGAAATTATAAGGAAAATTCATAGTGGAATTTCCAGTGCAATCAGCGGACTCCAACAGACGGTTTTGCGGAGCAAAACGGACGCGATGCGGAGCGAGCGGACTTAACCTATATCTATTGAAATCTGCAGATACCTTATAATGATTGAGGCCATTGAAAAATGGTACGAATCATTTA
>CALWRE010000135.1 GCA_944383835.1 uncultured Lachnospiraceae bacterium
CGCCGGCGTCGCTCCTGGCCTGGAAATCATCGGCATAGGCTACGACCTCATCGTAGGCGGCGTCGACAAACAGCATCGGATAAACCGTAACCTCCACCGTGTAATAATCGCCGGACTCCACGGCGTCGGCCACCTCATACCGGACATGGGAGAAGACGTCCTCCGTCAGGGAAACCAGCCTCTCCTCCACCTCTGCGCTGATATCCGGCACAATCAGGAAATAATCCGCCAAAATATAGGCCCAGTACCGCATGCAGGCCGGATAAAACGCATCGGAATTCTCCTGGGTATCCCCGGTCAGCTCCATATAGGTGTCGGTAATCCCTTTATATTCCACATCCAAAAGGCTCTGTACATAGTCGCCGTAATCCTGCTCCGGGTTGGAAAACAGATCGGATAAAAGCGATCCCGCCGGATCCTCCTCCTCCGCCTGCTCTGTCTCCTCCGGCTGCACGGCCTCGGTCTCCTGCGCTTCGGTCTCCTGCGCCTCGGTCTCCTCAATCTGCACAGCCTGTGTCTCCTCGGTCTGCTCCGGCGCAGCCGTCTCTTCTCCGCCAAAAGCATTGCACCCGCTAAGCAGCAAGCAGAGCGCCAACAGCAAAGCTGTCAGTCGGATTGTTTTTTTCATTGGTTGTTCCCTCCTTCTCTCCGGCATAACCGGTACGGTATTCTATCCTATTATACCTATATTTCAATCGTTTGTAAATCATCAATCTGTAAAATTTGCAGGACATCTTCATTAACTTCAGGCAAATTTACAATACGGGTCGCCTGATTGGCCACTGCTTTTTCAAAAAAATTCCTCGCATCACGGGCATTTGCAAAGTTAGGCAGCTTCTGCTCAATCCGGCGGGCAAAGAAATCCAGGGCAAAGGCCTCTGCCTCCGGTGTCAGGCGGTAATCGGCCTTCTCGCACATTCCCTTCAGAATTTCCAGGAGTTCTTCCGCCTTATAATCCTCGAAATAAAGGAACTTATTAAAGCGGGAGCGCAGGCCCGGATTGGAATTCAGGAAATCGTTCATCAGATCCGGATATCCGGCCACAATGACCACCAGCTCATCCCGATGGTCCTCCATGGCCTTGAGCAGGGTATCCACCGCCTCCTGGCCGAAGTCCCCCTCCCCCTTTCCCGCGGTCAGGGCATAGGCCTCATCGATGAACAGCACCCCGCCCAGGGCTTCTTTTACGACCTCCTGCACACGGGTCGCCGTCTGCCCGATATAGCCGCTGACCAGGCCGGAACGGTCCACCTCTACCAGATGGCCGCGGGATAAAAGCCCCAGCGACTTATAAATGCCGGACAGCAGCCTGGCCACCGTTGTTTTGCCTGTGCCGGGATTGCCGGAAAAGACCATGTGCAGGGAAACCGACGGCGGCTTCAATCCCCTCTCCTCCCGCATCCGGCGCACCCGGATCAGGTTTACCAGAGTATTTACCTCCTGCTTCACCGCATAAAGGCCGGTCAGGGAATTCAGCTCCGCCAGGTAATCCTCCGCCGTCCGCTCCGGTTCCTCCTGTCCCGAATCAATCGCCTTCGCATCCGTTTTTTCATCCGCCGTTTCCTTTGCGGACTGCGGACGGTCCTTCGCCTTAGGCTTTTTCCCGTCCGGACGAATGTGGTCCCGGATCCCTTTCAGCTTCATATAATTTTCCAAAAGGGCCATATACTGGGTAAAATCCTCCAGTTCCCGGTCGCTGACCTGGCTGTTGCAGGCGATGAATTCCTCCCCCAGCTGCCTGTAGGTGTCAACCAGGGTTCTGGTTATCGCCGTGGAAACTCCCTGCAGCTTCTCCGGGGCGTTGATATCCGCATTGGCGAAATACGTGACCGCCGTGGGAATCCTCCCGCGGAAGGCCTCGCTGTCCAGATTCCTCTGATATTTGAACATGGTCAGCTGATCCGGGGTGAAGCGGAAGCCCAGCGTGTCCCGGATAAACATCGTCTCCCGGTAGCAGACGCCCCCGTCCCCCGAAGCCATATGGGCCAAAAACTGCAGGAAATCGATCTTGCAGATCTGCCACATGGAAAGGGTCTCATCCTGGGAACCAATCCCCTCCCGGTCCAGCATATTACAGTATTTTTTGCATAGATTCATAAGTTGCGGCAGTGTCTGCCCCATCTTCTCTAACCTCCCGCCGGTAAAAGGTCCCGGCGGCGGCCTGCTCCTTATCCGTGCAGACCTGCCGCCGGGACCTCTTTTTATTCTTTTATTTTATTTGCCGTCCAGCCGGGGACTGCCGCCGGTTCAAACCAGCAGGCTCTTTCCGGTCATTTCCTTCGGCTGCTCCATTCCCATAAGCTCGATCAGGGTCGGGGCAATATCCGCCAGGCAGCCGCCCTCGCGCAGTTTCCTTCCCTTCTCGTCGTTGATCAGGATGAAAGGAACCGGGTTCGTGGTATGGGCCGTAAACGGTTCGCCGCTCTCATAGTCGATGAGCTGCTCCGCATTGCCGTGGTCGGCGCAGAGGAACATCACGCCTCCCGCCTGCTTCAGGGCCTCCACCGCCCTGCCCACGCAGGCGTCCACCGCCTCGATGGCCTTGATGGCCGCAGCCTCCACGCCGGTATGGCCCACCATGTCGGGATTGGCGAAATTAACGATGATCACGTCGTATTTGCCGCCCTGGATCGCCTCCACCAGGCGGTCGCAGACCTCGGGAGCGCTCATCTCCGGCTGCAGGTCGTAAGTGGCGACCTTGGGAGAATTGACCAGAATCCTGTCCTCTCCCTCATTGGGGGCCTCCACGCCGCCGTTGAAGAAGAAGGTGACATGGGCGTATTTCTCCGTCTCGGCGATGCGGGCCTGGGCCAGATGGTTGGCCGCCAGGAATTCGCCGAAGGTATTGGTCAGCTGTACCTTGCGGAAGGCGACTAACGTATGCGGAATCGTTGCGTCGTACTCGGTGAAGCAGACATAGGTCAGCTCCTTCTTAGCCCCCCGGTCAAAGCCGTCGAATTCATCAGCGCAGAAGGCGCGGGTCAGCTCTCTGGCGCGGTCCGGGCGGAAATTGAAGAAGATAATGGAATCCTTATCCTGAATCGTAGTAACCGGCTTATCCCCGTCCATCATCACGGTCGGAAGGACAAACTCATCATGGACGCCCTGGGCATAGGAATCCTCGATGGCCTGCACCGGGTCGGTTCCCTTTACGCCCTCTCCCAGAGTCAGGGCGCGGAAGGCCTTCTCCACGCGGTCCCAGCGGTTATCGCGGTCCATCGCATAATAGCGGCCGCTGATCACGCCGACGCGGCCGACGCCGATCTCCTTCATCTTATCGCAGAGCTGCTTTACGTAGCCGGCTCCGGAGGCAGGAGGGGTATCGCGGCCGTCCAGGAAGCAATGCACATAAACCTTCTCCAGGCCATGGCGCTTCGCCAGCTCCAGCAAAGCATAGATATGGGTGTTGTGGCTGTGAACGCCGCCGTCGGACACCAGGCCGTACAAATGCAGGGAGGAATCGTTCTTCTTGCAGTTTTCCACCGCGGCAAGGAGGGCCGGATTCTCAAAGAAATCTCCGTCCTCTATCTCCTTGGTAATCCGGGTCAGATCCTGGTATACAATCCGTCCGGCGCCCATATTCATATGTCCCACCTCGGAATTTCCCATCTGTCCGTCCGGCAGGCCCACGGCCAGGCCGCTGGCATTGCCCTTGACAAAGGGGTACTCCGCCATCAGGCGGTCCATCACCGGCGTATTCGCCTCCGCAACCGCATTTCCCTCCTTGCGGTCGTTGAGGCCGTACCCGTCCAAAATCATCAAGACTACAGGTTTCTGTCTCTTGTCCATCTTACAAATTCTCCTTTTCGAGAACCCGAAACGAGGGCAGATAATACTACCTGCCCCCGTCCAGCATTCCTATCTTTATTTGTTGTAATTCACAATCTTGCCGAAATCCGGCTTCAGGGCGGCGCCGCCTACCAGGCCGCCGTCAATGTCGGGCTGAGCGAAAAGCTCAGGAGCGCTGGCGGCAGATACGCTTCCGCCGTACTGGATGCGGATGGCCTCGGCCGTCGCCTCATCGTAAATCTCAGCGATGCAGGCGCGGATTGCCTTGCAGACCTCCTCCGCCTGCTCGGTGGTGGCTACCTTGCCGGTTCCGATGGCCCAGATGGGCTCATAAGCAATCACAGCCATAGCCGCCTGCTCTGCGGTCACGCCCAGGAAGGCGATCTTCACCTGCTGGCGGATAAAATCGATGGTCACGCCCTGCTCCCTCTGGGTCAGGGTCTCGCCGCAGCAGATAATCGGGGTAATCCCATGCTCGAAAGCCTTCAGAACCTTCTTATTGACCGTCTCGTCGGTCTCCGCGAAGTACTCTCTTCTCTCGGAATGGCCGATGATCACGTATTTCACGCCGGCGTCCACCAGCATGTTCGGAGAAATTTCGCCGGTATAGGCTCCCTTCTCCTCGAAGTACATATTCTCCGCACCGATGCAGATATTGGAGCCCTTGGCCGCCTCTATCGCAGGGATGATATCGATGGCCGGCACGCAGAATACCACGTCCGCCTCGTCGGTGGCCACCAGAGGCTTCAGCGTCTCAATCAGGGCGACCGCCTCGCTGGGCGTCATATTCATCTTCCAGTTGCCGGCAATAATCTTTCTTCTTGCCATAATATTTGTCCTCCTGGTTTCACATTATAATGCAAGCGTCAAAGAATGTTTTAACGCTTATTTGTCGTCGGCTGCCATAACGCCGGGCAGTTCCTTGCCCTCCAAGAACTCCAGGGAGGCTCCGCCGCCGGTGGAGATATGGCTCATCTTATCGCCAAAGCCCAACTGGTTCACCGCTGCGGCAGAATCGCCGCCGCCGATAATCGTGGTAGCGTCGGCATCCGCCATGGCCTGGGCCACAGCCAGGGTGCCCTTGGCAAGGGTCGGGTTCTCGAACACGCCCATCGGCCCGTTCCAAACCACAGTCTTCGCCGACTTGATCGCCTCCGCAAACAGCTCGGCGGTCTTCGGTCCGATATCCAGGCCCATCTTGTCAGCCGGAATCTCATTGGAAGGAACCACGCTCACCTCGATCGGTCCATCGATGGGATCCGGGAAAGCGGCAGCGATGGTGGTGTCAACCGGCAGAAGCAGCTTCTTGCCCAGCTTCTCCGCCTTCTCCATCATTTCCTTGCAGTAGCTGATCTTCTCGTCGTCCACCAGGGAGGTGCCGACCTCATAGCCCTTGGCCTTTAAGAAGGTGTAGGCCATGCCGCCGCCGATGATCAGCGTATCGCACTTCTCCAGCAGGTTGTTGATTACATTCAGCTTGTCCGCCACCTTAGCGCCGCCCAGGATGGCAACGAAGGGACGAACCGGATTCTCAACGGCGTTGCCCAGGAAATTGATCTCCTTCTCCATCAGGTAGCCAACCGCGTTGGAACCGCCCTTCGCCGTGATAAACTTGGTAACGCCGGCCACAGAGGCATGGGCGCGGTGGGAGGAACCGAAAGCATCGCAGACATAGTCGTCAGCCAGGTCAGCCAGCTCCTTGGAGAACTCCTCGCCGTTCTTGGTCTCCTCGCCACCGCGGAAACGGGTGTTCTGCAGAAGGACCACATCGCCGGGCTGCATTGCCTCCACGGCCTTGGTAGCTTCCTCGCCGGTCACATGGTAGTCGGCGACAAAGGTCACTTCCTTGCCCAGCTTCTCCGACAGTCTCTTCGCCACGGGAGCCAGGGACTCGCCCTCGTTGGGGCCGTTCTTTACCTTGCCCAGATGGGAGCAGAGAATCACCTTTGCTCCGTTCTCAATCAGCTTATTGATCGTAGGCAGAGCGGCGACGATGCGGGTCTCGTCGGTAATCTCGCCGTTTTTCAGCGGCACGTTGAAATCGCAGCGCACCAGCACTCTCTTGCCTTTGACATCGATATCGTCAATCGTTTTCTTGTTCAGCATAAAAAAGCCTCCTTGATGATAAGGTCGTATTTTTTCATTAAAAACGGGTCCGGTCCACAAGACCGGACCCGTTTAGGTCATTTACAAGTCTCTTAACTTGCCAAACCAAGCGGACAATTAAGCCAGCTCAGCGAAATACTTGATGGTGCGAACCATCTGGCTCACGTAGGAATTCTCATTGTCATACCAGGAAACAACCTGAACCTCGGTGGTGCCGTTGTCCAGAGGCAGAACCATGGTCTGGGTAGCATCGAACAGGGAGCCGTATCTCATGCCAACGATATCGCTGGAAACGATCTCATCGGTGTTGTAGCCGAAGGACTCGTTCGCAGCAGCCTTCATAGCGTCGTTGATCTGCTCCTTGGTCACGGAACCCTCAACCACAGCGGTCAGAATCGTGGTGGAGCCGGTGGGGGTAGGAACACGCTGAGCGGAACCGATCAGCTTGCCGTTCAGCTCGGGGATAACCAGGCCGATGGCCTTGGCAGCGCCGGTGGAGTTGGGAACGATGTTCACAGCGCCAGCACGAGATCTTCTCAGGTCGCCCTTTCTCTGAGGACCATCCAGGATCATCTGATCGCCGGTGTAAGCATGAATGGTAACCATGATGCCGCTCTTGATCGGGATCAGGTCATTCAGAGCCTTCGCCATAGGAGCCAGGCAGTTGGTGGTGCAGCTGGCGGCGGAGATGATGGTGTCGTCCTTGGTCAGGGTCTCATGGTTTACATTGTATACGATGGTAGGCAGGTCATTGCCGGCAGGAGCAGAGATAACAACCTTCTTCGCTCCGGCTTTGATATGGGCGGAAGCCTTCTCCTTGGAGGTGTAGAAGCCGGTGCACTCCAGAACAACGTCAACGCCCAGCTCGCCCCAAGGCAGGTTCACAGCATCCTTCTCAGCGTAGATCGTGATCTCCTTGCCATCTACGGTAATGGAATTATCAGAATAGGTAACGGTATCAGCCAGAGCGTACTTACCCTGAGAAGAATCATACTTCAGAAGGTGAGCCAGCATCTTAGGGCTGGTCAGATCGTTAATCGCAACGACCTCATACCCTTCGGCGCCGAACATCTGACGGAAAGCCAGACGGCCAATACGTCCAAAACCATTAATTGCTACTTTTACTGCCATAATAGTTCCTCCTAAATGTTATTGTAATAAGATGTATCACTTATCCAATCAATCTTATTCTAACCACTTTGTCCAAAAATAGCAAGTGTTATTTTTAACTTTTACCTGGATTTTGCATTTCCATTTTGCATTTCCCGAAGCTTTCGTTTGATCTTTGCCTTTTTATCCGCTACAATAAAAGAAGGCCGCGGCGGGCATTTCTTCTGCCCGGCGGGCCAAACCATGCAAGCGATGAATAAAGGAGGCTATTCATGTACTATTCCGACTGCCATGTACACAGCTTTTTTTCTTCGGACAGCAAGACGGAGCCCAGGGACCATGTTGAGCGCGCCCTGCAGCTTCAGATGGACTCTCTCTGCTTTACCGACCATATGGATTTTGACTATCCCAGCCGCTACAAGCTCTCCTTCCGTCTCGACCAGGAGGCCTACTTTCCTTTTATGGAGAAGCTGCGCAGGGAATACGAGGGCAGAATCCGGATCCGCTCCGGTGTGGAAATCGGCCTTGAAACGGCTTATCAAAAACAGATAAGCGAGTATATCCTCTCCTACCCCTGGGATTTTGCGATCGGCTCCGTCCATCTGGTCGGACGGCTGGATCCATATCATAAGGATTTTTTTGAGGGACGCACCGTCGAAGAGGCGTACCGCTCCTACTTTGAAGCCATACTCTCCTGCCTGGAAACCTTTGATCCCATTTTTGACACCCTGGGCCATCTGGACTACATCTTCCGCTGCGGCGACCGCTCCATCACAGACGCCTGGAGCCAGTGGCCGGAGCTGATGGATGCGATTCTGCATCTTCTGATCGAAAAAGGGATCGGCCTGGAGGTCAATACCGGGGGCATCAAGAGCGGCCTCCCCTTTCAGCATCCCCATGACAACCTGCTTCTGCGCTACAGGGAGCTGGGCGGAGAGCTCATCACCCTGGGCTCCGACGCCCACACCCCCGACCATCTGGGAGATTATTTCATCCCGACAGGGGAAAAGCTGAAAGCCCTGGGCTTTCGTTACTATGCCGTCTTTGCCGGCAGAAAGCCTAGCTTCCTTCCCCTGTAATTTCAGCACGGATTCCCGCCCCCAGGGCTTTTCTCCCCTGGGGGCTTTTCTCCTCTGGGGCTTTTCTTCCCTGGAAGCTTTTCTCCCTTGGGGGCTTTTCTTTCTTATGGCCTTCCTTTGACCGCTCCTTAACCGTCCTCTCCCCTGTCCTCGTCCCCATCGGCGGACGCAGCCCTTTGCCGGGCCTCTTTCAAGGCCAGCCTCCTGCCGGTCCAGACCCGCAGGAGATTATAAAAGACGGAGAACAGAGGGATGAACAAAACCATACCTATAATGCCCATGGCGCTGCCGCCCACGGTGACGGCAACCAGCACCCAGATGGACGGCAGGCCGACGGAACTTCCCACTACCCGCGGATAGATCAGGTTTCCCTCGATCTGCTGAATCACCAGGAACATAATCACGAACCACAGAGCCTTCAGCGGATCCTCCATCAGGATCAGGAAGGCTCCCGTGGCGCAGCCAATAAAGGCGCCGAAAATCGGAATCAGGGCCAGGACCGCAATCAGCACGCTGATCACCAGTGCATAAGGGAAGCGGAATATGCTCATGCAGACGAAGAACATGCTGCCCAGGATAACCGCCTCCGTAAACTGGCCGGAGAAGAAATTGGAAAAGGTATCCCCCGCCAGAGCCAGGACATCCAAAAGCCCTTTTGCCCTTTTTTCCGGCAGGACCGCATAGAACAGGCGGGTAAACTGCCGCCCCAGCTTCTCCTTCTGGGCAAGCAGATAAATGCTGAACACCAGGGCCATAAATGTGTCGACCACGCCGCCCACCACGGCGCTTACCGCCCCTACGGTGCCGCCCAGGACGGTTCCCGCCCCGCTGATCAGCCAGTTTCTTACCTCGGTTCCCACCGACGCCCAGTCGATCTGCAGGCTGTCAATCCAGTCAATGATCTGCTGCGACAAAAAGCCCCAATCCTCGCTGCTTTCCTGCAGCTGGCGGATGAAGCGCTCCAGGCTGCTGATCAGGATGCTCACCGCCCGCACAAACTCCGGGATCACCAGAAACATCACCAGGATCACCACAGCCAAAAACAGCATGAAGGTCAGCAGGATCCCCAGCATACGGCTGGCTTTTTTTAGAAATCCAAATCCTTTCAGCGAGGCAAGCCGCAGGATCAGCGACTCGATCCGAGCCAAGGGACGCCGCAGGATAAAGGCCACCGCCGCGCCGAACAAAAACGGCGTTACCATCCCCAGAAGCCGCCCCACCCCGCCGGTGATCACGTCCAGATGATTCAGCCCCCAGTACAGGAAAATACCGAAGGCAATAAGCAAAAACCACTGTTTTATTATCTTCCAATCCATTCTCATCTTCATTACTCCCGGACTATTCTTAGTCAAAACATCCTCTGACAAAATGTTTCCCTATTGATTGTAACAAATCCGCGGCGTAATATCAATCCTGCGCAGCGTTTTTCTTGGCAGGGCATTTCTTGACAGGTCTTTTCTCTGCACAGCCGTCCTTTACCGCTGGAAAACGGCCGGGAAATTAGGCGGGAGATTAACCAGGAAATTAACCGGAACATTAGTCAAGTACGATTTGGCAAATCGTACTTGACTAATTTGGTTTTTGTGCTATACTTTATGCTGTAGCGGACAATTGCGGTAAGAGCAATGCGCGCACTGTGACAGGAGGATGCAATCATGTTTATCGGCAGAGAGCGTGAGCTTGCAGCACTGAACAAGCTATACGCATCGGACAAGTTTGAATTTGTCGTAATATACGGCCGCCGCCGGGTTGGCAAAACGGCGCTGATCAATCAATTTATTTTAGAGAAAAATGCGGTTTATTTTATCGGCATCGAGAGCAATGCGAAGCAGAATCTTGAAAATTTCAGCAAAAGCATTATGAGTTACCATACCGGAATAGATTCGGGTACCTCTTTCCTGTCTTTCCAAGCAGCTTTAGAATATGTATTCAAGCTTTCTGAGAGGGAACGGATTATTCTGGCAATCGACGAATATCCCTATGTCGCCCGCTCATCGAAAAGCCTTGCTTCGACGATTCAGTTTTTAATCGACCAATATAAGGATACTTCCAAACTAATGCTGATCCTTTGCGGTTCCTCCATGTCTTATATGGAAGATCATGTACTCGCTTATAAGGCGCCGCTTTACGGCAGACGGACAGCGCAGATGAAAATCCTTCCCTTCGACTTTGAAGAAACCTGCCATTACTACAAGAATTTCACCGATGAAGAGAAGGCTTACGTGTACGGAATCGCAGGCGGCACACCGCAGTATCTGCTTCAGATGAGCGATAAGCTGAGCATTGAGGATAATATTAAAAACACCTATCTGAACCCCAACTCCATCTTGTTTGAAGAACCGGAAAACCTGCTCAAGCAGGAGGTACGTGAACCAGCGCTCTACAATGCGATCATCACAGCGATTGCGGCCGGCGCTTCCCGCATGTCGGAAATTTCCGGCAAAGTCGGCGAAGACACAAATACCTGCTCCGCTTATGTGAAAAATCTTTTATCGCTTGACATTATAGAGAAAGAGACTCCATATGGTGAAAAAGCGTCTCGGAAAGCGATCTATTCGATTGCAGACAATATGTTTCGCTTTTGGTATCGCTTTGTGCCGGAAAACGCCTCCATCATCGCCCGCGGAGCCGCCGACCTCGCTTACAAGCGGATTGAACCCTTTTTGCCCGATTATATGGGCAAAGTGTTTGAGGACATTTGCAGGCAATATCTCTGGAAACTGCTCCTCGCCGGGGAATGCCCGATTGCATTTTCCTCTCTCGGCCGCTGGTGGGGCAGCGATCCCAGGGAAAAGAGGCAGGCGGAGATTGATATTCTTGCGGAACAGGATAAAAACACAGCCCTTTTTGGGGAATGTAAATGGACAAATGAAAAAGTCGACCTCGGCGTTCTGGAAACGCTTGTAAAACGCAGCAGGCTGTTTTCTTACCAGAAAACATACTTCTATCTCTTTGCAAAATCAGGCTTCACAAAGGGATGCATCGACCGGGCAAGGGGGATGGGAAATGTCATTTTGGTGTGTTACAAGGACATTATGAGCAGGATGCAGTAAAGCGCCTGTGATAACCCTTCCGAAACTTAAAAATCATACGTCCGCAAAGCCTCCTTTGGTGCCATGGGGTATCAAAGGAGGCTTTCTTTATGGGAAAATCCGTATTTGAGCAAATATTTGAGCAGCCGTCAGAAAACGGAAAACAAAAAACTCCCTCTGTGTTAAAGAGGGAGTGAGGCGGAGACGATGGGATTCGAACCCATGTGCCGGTTGCCCGACAACTTGATTTCGAGTCAAGCTCGTTATGACCACTTCGATACGTCTCCAGGCGTTAGCGCCTTGCGGCGCTGACCTTTGCTATTATAATATGATTTTGGGAAATCGTCAATGGATTTTTCTTATGCAATTTTTATTCGGCAATATCCCAAAATTCCACCCAGACCTCCAGCGAAACCACGCCGTTTTGTTCGCTGATAATGATCTCGTAAGGCAGCAGCTCCTGCACCAGTTCCATGTCGTTGCTCCCCAGGACAAGCATTCCGTCAATCAGGATGCGGGCGCAGGCGCTCTC
The DNA here is from genome assembly GCA_944383835.1 of uncultured Lachnospiraceae bacterium. Classification (GTDB taxonomy): domain Bacteria; phylum Bacillota; class Clostridia; order Lachnospirales; family Lachnospiraceae; genus RGIG7193. The sequence continues at coordinate 11,649 of CALWRE010000135.1, forward strand.
CTCCCGGACGTCCAAATACAAGATCCCTCTCTGGCGCTTGGCCAGCTCCTGCATCAATGGAACCAACTTTTGTTCAAACTGCTCTTTACGCTCTGGATGAGGTTTCCGATTCCGCACAGCGTTCTCCAGAGAATCCCGAAAATGGGCCGGCATCTCCGCCTGCCGGTTCTCTTCCTTTACATAGATGCGATAATCATAAACCCTCATTACCCACACCCCTTTCTTGTTAGGACTCATTTTAGTCCCATTATAGCACAAGCTTTGTCTAAGATAAAGGCAAAGCACTAAAATGGTATCATTTTCCTCAAATGGATACGAATGGACAACTGGCATGACTGACCGGCAGACATTGGAAGGAGTACGGCGATGGATGGCAAGATCAAAAACGATGAAAATATCTGCATTGGAACACGGATCCGGGAACAGAGGCTGAAGAAAAACATCGGCCAAACCCAGCTGGTCCGCCTGCTGCAGCTGCAAGGCGTGTCCATCACCAGAGAAACCCTAGTCAAAATCGAGCGCGGCGCTCAGCACATCAAAGCATCTCAGCTCAAAGGAATCAAAGAATGCCTCGACATATCCTATGAGGATCTGATCGAATAATTTCTGATTGAAATCCCGGCTCCTCTATGCTATGTTTATACTGCTGCAGCCCATTTTCCGGCCAAGACGGCCGTAATTTCCTGCAGTTATTTATTCAATCGCAGTAAGGAGTCGTTTATGGGATTTTCCATCGAGAACAGTATACCCGTTTTAACCGTCTTTGCGCAAGGCCTTTTGAGTTTTTTTTCTCCTTGCGTCCTTCCTTTGGTGCCTTTGTACGTCAGCTATCTGGCCGGAGGGGCAAAATCCGTGGATGAAGACGGCAATATCCGTTATCCCCGAGGCCGTATTCTCATCAATACGGTATTTTTTGTGCTGGGCATAAGCTTCACCTTCTTTCTGCTCGGCTTTGGCTTCACCGCCCTGGGCCGCTTTTTCAACAGCAATCAAATGCTTTTCGCCCGCATCAGCGGCGTCATTATGATTTTGTTCGGCCTGTATCAGCTGGGCGTCTTCGGCCGTTCCCGCGCCATTGAGAAGGAGCATCGCCTGCCTTTCCTTCTGCAGAAATGGAGCATGGGGCCGATTCCCGCCTTTCTTTTGGGCTTCACCTTCAGCTTTGCCTGGACCCCCTGCGTAGGCCCTACGTTAAGCAGCGTCCTTCTGATGGCTGGTTCTGCCTCCTCTTCCGGCAGGGCCTTCTTGCTGATCGCCGTATATACGGCCGGCTTTATCCTGCCCTTTCTCGCAGTCGGCCTCTTTACCGGAACGGTACTCGGCTTTTTCAAAAAACATCAAAATGTGGTGCGCTACACGGTAAAAATGGGGGCTGCCCTGCTGATTCTGATGGGCGTTATGACACTGACCGGCTTTATGAACGGTCTCACCGGGTATCTCTCCCGCTTTAGCGGCCCGCAAATCAGCACAGAGACCGAGACTTCGGCTGCAGCGGAAGAAGAAGCAACAGAAGCAGAAGCAACAGAAGCAGAAGCAACAGAAGCAGAATCTCCGGCTGCGGAACCCGAAGCCGGAACGGAGACCGAACCCGAACCCATTCCCGCTCCTGATTTCACCCTGACGGACCAGTACGGCAACGAACACACTCTCTCCGATTACCAGGGCAAGACCGTTTTCCTGAATTTCTGGGCTACCTGGTGCGGCCCCTGCCAGATGGAGATGCCCGATATCCAGCAGCTGTATGAGGACTATGGTTACAATGAAGAGGATTTGGTCGTCCTGGGCATAGCCGGCCCCAATATCGGCAGCGAGGGAAGCGTGGAGGACATCACCGCCTTTTTAGACGAAAACGGCTACACCTTCCCGGTGGTCATGGACGAGGAAGGACTGTATTTTTACTTGTACGGCATCCGCGCCTACCCCACCACCTTTATGATCGACAAGGACGGAAACGTCTTTGGCTACGCGCAGGGGGCCTTGACCCGAGAGATCATGGACAGTATCATCGAGCAGACGATGAGCGGGGAGCGGGCCGATTAGCCTTGCCCCCTCTCCTCTTTCCGGAGAAGCCGCTTATAGGTTAAATCGATTCCCAAAGCTCCCAGCGGAGCCGTGATCAAAATGGCAAGGACCGCTACGGAAAGGACGATTTGCCCGCAGGGCAGGCCCATTGCCAGCGGCACAGAACCGATTGCCGCCTGCACCGTCGCCTTTGGGAGATAAGCGATGGTGCAAAAAAGACGCTCCTTCCCTGTCAGGGATGTTCCCAAAAGGCAAAGCGCAACGCCGGCCGACCGGAAAGCAAGGGCAACAAATATCATCAAAACGGCGGCGATACCGGCATTCCACGTATAGCGGATATCAACGGCTGCGCCGACCAGCACAAACAATATCACTTCCGCAGCGAGCCATAGTTTTCCGAACTTCTCCGAAAGGCGTCCCGACACAGAGGGGACGCTTTTTATCTTTATCACGCAGGCCATGCTCACAACGGCCAGAAGGCCGGATACGGATACAATCCCTTCCATCCAGGTTTCAATCGCCATTAGCAGGAAAGATACGCCTAAGACAATAATAACCTTCATGCTGTTTCGGACATAGTGCTTACGCGCATACGCCGTTTCAAACAGCAGGCTGAGAACATACCCTGCGGCTGCCCCCAGAATAACTCCCAGGACAATGGAAATGGGAATATTCACAAAATCCATCCAGTTGGCATTGCCGCCCTGGGCCATGGTCACAAATGTGGAAAACAGCACGATAACAAAAATATCATCGCAGGAGGCGCCGGCCATAATCAGCTGGGGGATGCTTTTGTCCGTCCCATATCCTGCATCCATAAGCTGCACCATCCGCGGTATGACGACGGCCGGAGAGACGGCTCCCAGAACGGCCCCCATGACAGCCGCTTCGATTCTTGTAATGCCGAGAATCGAAGGGGCAAAGATAAAGAAGCCTAAAATTTCACAGCTGGCCGGAACGCAAGACATCAGGACGGCAGGCCGCCCCACTTTTTTCAGATCCGCCAGATTGAGGGATAAGCCCGCTTTCAGCAGAATAATAATCAGCGCCATCTGCCGCAGGTCGGCGGAAACAAACAGGATCGAAGTATCGAGCAGGTTAAGGGCATAGGGGCCTAAAAGAATGCCCGTCAGCAGCATACCGATAATACGGGGCAGCTTTACCCTCTGGCAGATTTCCGCCATCGCCAGTCCCACCAGAAAAATGAACGCAAGAGATGTTAACATAGTTTTCCTCCTTAAACAGACGCAAAAAAGCTGATGCCTTTCTGCGACAATATAATCACAGAAGTCATCAGCTTTATAAGCGGTTTAGGTTTCCCATGGGAGAACTTCATTCCCAGCCGTATTATAGCACCAGCATTCGCTTTTGTAAATACGCAATTCTCCATTTCGATACCGGCTATTCCGACTGTTCCGATACTGGCTATTCCAATACCGGTTATTCCGATACTGGGTTCGGGACTTGGGTCCGGTACTGGGAAGGCGTAACGCCATAAACCTCCCGAAAACGGCGCGTAAAATGGCTGGGGGAGGAAAAATGGAGAAGTTCGCTGATCGCGGCCACAGGGACGGAGCCGGTTTCCAGCAAAAACGCAGCCTGTCGGATTCGCTCCCGCTGCAGGCATTCTCCTATATGCATACCGCTTTCCTTATGGAACTTCCGCGACAGATAATAGGGCGTATAATGAAAGACTGCCGCCAATTCCTCCAGTGACAGTTCCTCATAGATATGGAGGCGCAGATATTCCTCCACCTGAATCACAAAGCGGCTTGCCCCGCCTGACCGTGCCCGGATTCGCCGGACCTGTTCGATAAAAGCCTCATAGAGCTCCATGTTTATCGCCTGAAGGGCGACCGTATCCCTGGCGTTCTCAATCTGTCCGGTATAATGCGCCTGCATGGAAAAAGCAGTCGCCGCAGGCAGACCTCCTTCCATTGCCGCATGCGTAATCATTCCCAGGAAAAACAGCCGCAAATCTTTATGGTTGCGCAGAACGTCCCCCGCATAAACCGTACGGATATCCAGCTTCGCATACTCCTTGAAGCTGGATTCAAAACGGATCCTCTCCCCTCGCGCCACGGAATCATACAGCTCTTTTTCGCAGATCCAGCAATTCTGTAAATTAACGGCGGTATCCGCCGAATCTTCCTCCTTGCGCTCCTCCTTGTGTTCCGCCTTCCGCTCTCCTTCAAAATAAAGCTCTTCTATCCCGGCCTTCCTTCCCGTCAGCGCGTAATAGAGGATCAGGGCATAACGCACAATCACTCCGGTATGCAGCTGCGGCAGCCGTTCCGCCGCCTCCTCCAGCGCTTTTCGTTCCGCAACCGAATCCGGTTCCCGCACGGCAGCGGATATCCGATGCGAAAAACCGCCGCTGTCAAAGGGCCCGAAAACATGAAACTCCTCCCGATCATGGACGCCAATCCAGGTCAGCCCTTGATGCGAGCCAAAAATAACCGGTACCGCAGAATAGGACGAAAACCCGGCCCCATGCTCTTCCCAGAAAAGCCGGCGCAGAATATCCATCCCTGCGCTCTCCTCTCCCCAAAAGCCGCGCAGCTGCCGGCCTCCATCGTAAACCGCGTAAGGAATCTCGTCCATGCAGCTCAGATAATCCAGTGCCTGTAGTACCGAAGGATTCATGGTCTCGCCTCATTTCACTAATTTTTGTTATTTATAGCGAATTTATATTACCATATTTCCATCATATGTGCTATACTCTTCTATGTTTGAAAAATATTTAACAATATTCAACAGCAGCTGAGGAGGAAATACAACATGAAAGGCACAATGAAAGCCGGCGTATTCTACGGCATAGAAAATGTAAAACTGGAGGAGCGGCCCATCCCCCAGATCACAGACGATGATATTCTCGTCAAGGTTCTTCGGGCCGGCATCTGCGGTTCCGATACCGGGGCCTATCTGCACGGCGGCCTGGGCTACGGCATATATAAAGGCTGCGTATTCGGCCATGAGTTCGTCGGACGCGTAGTGGAAAAAGGCGCAAATGTGGGCGATGATATCCAGGTTGGCGATCTGATCTTCGCAGACCCCACCAAATCCAAAAGAGGCGGCATGTTCTTAGCTGATGTCTGCGGCGGTTTTGCCGAATATGTCTCCATTGAGAACGCCAAAACCGGTTTCAATGTCTATAAGCTTCGTCCCGATATCAACCTGGACGCCGCGGCCCTGATCGAGCCCTTGAGCGTTGGCACCAGAGGCGCTCTGTCCATGAATCCTTCCCCCGACGACTATGTTGTGGTGCTGGGCGCCGGCACCATCGGCCTGTGCGCCGCTGCCGGCCTGATCAATCATGGCATCAAAAAGGTCATTGTCGTGGACCGCAACGACTGGAAGCTGGAGATCGCCGCGCGGATTGGCGCCCAGACCATCAATTCCAAGACGGAGAACGTCTGCGACCGGTTGATTGAAATCTGCGGCGAATTCAAGAAATCCACGATGAATCCCCAGTATGTGGATCCCGCGCTGTTCCAGGTAATCGGGGAGATGGCAGCGGAAGCAGGCATGGATCCCACCGCCCGCGTCACCGCACGGACTCCCAATGTGTCCCTGTACGTGGACTGCGCCGGGGCCAAAGAACTCCTGATGCTCTCTCTTGGCATGTGCGCGGAAGGCACCAAGTACTCCATTGTCTCCGTATATTCCGAGAACCTTCCGATAAACGGCGGCATGTTCATGTCCGAGCCCATTATCCGCGGCTCCGCCGGATACACCAACGCGACCATCAACGAGGTCATCGATCACATTGAAAATGCGCGTACTCCCGTTAAGGATGTGATTACGGCCAAGTTCCCCTTCGACAAGTTCGAGGATGCCATGAAGGCGGCCGCTTACAAGGTCAATAAGAACATCAAGGTTATTCTGGAGTTTGAAGAGTAATATAGATTTTGAAAAGTAACATAGATAATTTGAAGAGTAACATAGAGTTTGGAGAGCAGCATACAATGCCTGCAAATCCTATTGAAAGGGCGGATCCACATTGCAGATCCGCCCTCTTTTTGAAATCGTTCCATTCTCTTTTACTGCCGGTACACATCGAGGTATGTCACCAGCTCGACTTGGTTATCCTTCAGCCAGGCCTTGAATTCCTGGGACATCAAGAATCCCGCCTCCATTGCCCGCAGCATATTGTAGGAAGAAATCTTCAGCAGGTCTCTGTCTAGGAAACCGGCATGGGTATGCAACAAAAACAGCTCGTCCTTATGCAGGGCCTCCTCCAGCTTTTTCAGCCTGCCGTCGATAAACATCTGCAGCGGATCGTTTTCGATCTGCGTCATGACGTTGAATTCCATCTTCCCGTCCTTGCCGACAACCGGCCGCGCCCACTGGGACTCCAGATCCTCCTCCAGTGTGACGTTTGTCTCCCGCATCACATTGAACAGGCCATATTTTTCCGCGATGTCGTCCAGAGCCCTGTTCGTCTCCTCGCTGGACCAGGCATGGCCCCACACATAGCCAGGCTTGCGCCCTGCCAGTTCGATAAAGCGCTTGACCTGGTTGTCATATTCCAGGAAAGCATCTTCATAACGGACATGATGCCTGTCTGTCTTATCCCGCTCCCTGTGCATGCCGCTGGTCAGGAAGGCCCCGTTTTCCTGCACCAGGGAAGGGATTTTCTCCGGCTCCGTGACCGGGGAGCCGGTGCTCAGGTTCAGGTCAATCCCCAGAAGAACCTGCGGATATTCGGCAATCCTTTTCACCGCATATTCTGTACACGGCATATTGGTAAACAAGCCCGTCTGGGTCATAACACCTTCCCTTGCACAGGCGACTATCCCGTCAGTCACTGCCGTGGTAATCCCATAGTCGTCCGCCTGAATCATCATCTTCATGTCTTCTGTCCTCTCCCCTCTGCGTTCTCGCCTATTTTCGCTCGCCTATTCCACATGGCCGCTGTTTATCCCGGCCGTTCCCTTTTCGAGAGGCAGCCAGTCCAGAACCCGGCGGATGCCGCTGTTCCAGAAATCCCAGTCATGGCCTCCCGGCGCCTCCTCATAGGTCACTTCCAGCCCGGCCTCCCGGGCACAGTCTCGGAAGCGGCGGTTTACGCCCAGAAGGGAGTCGCATGTCCCGCAGGTCAGGTACAGGCGGGGCCGGTTCTCCTGCTCCTGCGCGGCCTGGCGCACCAGCCAGAACGGATCCAGATCGCTGCCCTTCACCTTTGCCAGGTCGCCGAAGATGCTTTCGGCATAATCCCTCCGTGTGAGGAAGGAAGGGTTGTCATCGGTGCGCTTTTCAATTCCCTCGGTCACCAGGGCGGCGGAAAGGCCGGCGATGCAGCCGAAGGTATCCCGATAATAAAGGCCGTTGCGCAGGGCCCCATAGCCTCCCATAGAAAGGCCGGCGATAAAGGTGTCCTCCCTGCGGCGCGACAGCGGGAACATCCGGCGGGTCATCTCCACCAGTTCCCTGCCGATAAACTCTCCATACAGGTTCTGCTCCGCTCTCCGGTCCACATAAAAGCCATTGTCACCGGAGGGCATTACCACCGCCAGATCCCGTTCCTCCGCCCATCTCTGGATGCAGGTACCGCTGACCCAGTCCGTGTAATTGCCGAAAATCCCGTGCAGCAGATAGAGGGTCGGAAAAGGCCTCTCCTCCCTCTCCGGCATGCCGGGGGGAGTCAGCTTGTCCACCGGCAGAATCACATGGGCAGGAACCGTCCGCATCAGGGTGCGCGACATAAAGTTTACCTGAAGCAGAGCCATAGGCTTCCTCCTCTCAATCCAGATCTTCGCCGTTGGATTCGATTACTTTCTTATACCAGTAAAAGGATTTTTTACGGTAGCGGTTCAGGGTGCCGTTTCCCAAGTCGTCCCGATCCACGTAGATGAAGCCGTACCGCTTCGACATCTCGCCGGTACCGGCGCTGACCAGGTCGATGGGGCCCCAGGTGGTGTAGCCCAGAAGCTCCACCCCGTCTTCCTCCACGCACTCCTTGAAGGCCCGGATATGATCCCGCAGATAGGCAATCCGGTAATCGTCCTCCACCGTGTAGCCGCCCTTTCCGTCGGGAATCAGCTCATCCCTGGCCCCCAGGCCGTTTTCCACGATAAACAGGGGCTTCTGGTAGCGGTCGTAGATCTCGTTCATCGAATTGCGCAGGCCCAGCGGATCCACAGGCCAGCCCCACTCGGACTCCTTCAGATAGGGATTCTTGGGTCCGCCAAAGGCATTGCCCCCTCCCATCGTCATCCCTTCCGCCTGTCCGGCCGCCGTCCGGCTCTGATAATAGCTGAAGGAAATGAAATCCACCGTATTCTCCCGCAAAAGTTCGGCGTCCCCCGGAAGCTCCGGCAGGGTAAAGCCATGACGCTCAAACATCTTCTTGGCATAGTTCGGATAATAGCCGCGGGACTGTACGTCAATGAAGAAATAATTCTCCTGGCCCTTCATCTGCGCCGCCCGCACATCCTCCGGCTTGCAGGTGCAGGGATAATACATCCCGGCCGCCAGCATGCAGCCCACCTTGTTCTCCGGATCTACCTCATGAGCGATCTTCGTCGCCAGGGCGCTGGCCACCAACTCATGATGTGCCGCCGTATACAGGGTAGCAAAGCGGTCCTCGCCCTCCCCCAGGACGATGCCGGCCCCCATAAAAGGAGCGTGCAGCAGCATATTGATCTCATTGAAGGTGAGCCAGTATTTCACCAGGCCCTTGTAGCGCTCAAACAGAACGCGCACCAGCTTGCCGTAGAAATCCACTAGTTTCCGGTTGCGCCAGCCGCCGTACTCTTTAATCAGATGAATCGGGCAGTCAAAATGGGTGATCGTCACCAGCGGCTCAATGCCATACTTATGGCACTCGCGGAAGAGATCCTCATAGAAACGCAGGCCCTCCTCGTTGGGTTCCTCCTCGTCTCCGTTGGGGAAGATTCTGGTCCAGCCGATGGACAGGCGGTATACCCGAAAACCCATCTCGCCAAAGAGACGGATGTCTTCTTTATAACAGTGGTACATATCTATGGCGCCGCAGGCCGGGTAAAAATGTTCATCATCCAGTTCCAGCATCTTCTGCATGCCGCTCTCCACGGCGAAACGGTCCTTTCCATAGGGAATTACATCCACGTTGGCCAGACCCCGGCCTCCCTCCGCATAGGCTCCCTCGCACTGATTGGCGGCAGTTGCTCCTCCCCACAGGAAATTTTTAGGTAATGGCATATTTTCCTCCTTCTGATCAAGCTTTCTGATCGATGAAATTTTTCAGCGCCCCAATTAAATTGGCGTCGTTGCCGTACTGGCAGCGCACCAGTTCGGGCCGTATGCAGGGTATCGGGAAATCCCAGCCGGAAAAGGCCCGGTCCAGCTCTTCGTTTAGCACCTCAAAGAGCAGCGGCTGGGCGCTGATCCCGCCGCCGACGGCCACCCTCTCCACATCCAGCACAGCCTGCAGCATATAGAGATAGTTGGCCGTTAAACGGCAAAACTTGCGGAGGACATTCCGTGCGGCCTCGTCTCCCTCTCCCGCACGGCGGAAAAATTCAATTCCGTCGATCTCCTCTTTCGAACCGCTCTCCGTCTGGTAGCCACGCAGCAGGGCCCCTGTTCCGAGATGAGCAGCCACGGAATTGCCAAGGGTCGTCTTCTCCGCCATATCGAGCATAGGACAACTCAGTTCCCCGGCGGCAAAATGTCCGCCTCGGACCACCTGGTGGTTCAGCACGATGCCTCCGCCGATGCCGGTGCCGATCACATAGACCAGGCCGTTCGCCGCATCCTTTAGGGCCCCCAGCCAGTTCTCCGCGTTTGCCGCGCATTTTCCGTCGTTGTCCACTGCCACGGGCAGATGGTACTTTTCTTCCAGAATCGAGACCACCGGCAGCTCCCGGATAAACTGGAACGCCCCTCCGGTATGGGCGATCCCCCTCTCCCGGTCGATCCGGCCGGGCATGCTGATGGCAATCCCCTCCGCCTCATGGATATGCCTGCGGACATATTCATCCAGCGCCCCCGCGAGGCTCTCCCAGTCCGCCGTGGGAGAAGGCGTCTTCCACCGTTCCAGGATCTCTGCTTTTTCATTCATCATCGCGGCCTTGATAAAGGTGCCGCCCAGATCAAACACGCAGACTTTCATATCGTTCCTCCCTTCCTCCGGCGCATACTCTTTGCCGTTCATCTACTATTCTATCACGCTTATTTCTTCTTTGCATCAACAATTCCAGGTAAATTTTGTTACCTGAATTTTGTTATATCTGCACCCTCCCCTGGTCCACGGCCTCCACCCGGAACATCCCATCCTCGATCACCAGGGCTGACAGGCTGCGGCCATAGACGCAGCCCGTATCGATGCAGATGCTGCCGGCGGAGGGCAGGGGGCGGGGTTCTCCCGCGGGGACCGCCTCTCCCCGCCCCGTCTCGTCCCGCAGAAGAACCGTCTTCATCGGCGTGTGCCCATAAATCAGGAGTTTCCCTCCATAAGGAACCCCGAAAGCGATATTCCGGTCCCAGATGAAGGTATGCCGGGGCGTATGCTCCGGCCCGGCGGCGTCCACGGCCGCATGGGCGCAGATATAGTCCTCCGCCTCATAGTACAGGGGCCTTTCGCTGATAAAGGGAAGATAGCGGTCAAAACGGTCTCCCGCCCGGTAAAAGCTTTTCCGGGTTTTCGCCCCGCCGTTGGCGTCCCACAGATGCCGGTCCCCGATCCGCCATGCCTCCACGGCCAGGTCCTCATGGTTGCCCATCAAATAGACAAAGCGCTCCCCCATCTTTTGGTGCAGCTCCCAGATCCGGTTCAGCACCAGCCGCGAATCCGGCCCCCTGTCAATAACGTCCCCGATGAGAATCAGCCTGTCGCCGGCCTCATCTAACTCGGTTTTACGCAGTATTTCCTCAAACTCCGCGAAGCATCCGTGAATATCTCCCACAATAATCGTCTTCATCTGCGCCTCCTTGCTGCAGCAGCATGCGTTGGAATCAAAAAAGAATTGCCTGTCTCAACCATCTGTCTCTTTTATTATACCAAAAAAATGTCTTTTTGCAATTTAGACTTGACTTCAAGTGTACTTTATGGAGTATTCTATAGATAGGAGCGCAACCATTGCGGCGCACAGAAAGGAGACACATATGGAAAAGCAAAACATCACATCAGGAACCGGCGGCAATCACTACATTCCCTACGAGGAACGCACCGGCGCACAGTCCATCGTCTATTTCACCAGAGACCTGTCCGCAGAAGGGCTGCAGAAAATCTATGAGCGCATCAGCCAGGTTCTGAGCGGGAAGGTAGCCGTCAAGCTGCACACCGGCGAAAAGCACGGCCCCAACATCATCCCCCGTCCCTGGGTGCAGAATCTGATTAAAAAAAAGCTGCCGGACGCGGTCATCGTGGAGACCAATACCTACTACGAAGGCGACCGCTACACGACCGCGCAGCACAGGGAAACCCTGGAGGTCAACGGCTGGACCTTCTGCCCGGTGGATATTATGGACGAGGAAGGCACCGTGATGCTGCCGGTGAAGGGCGGCAAGTGGTTCAGCGAAATGTCCATGGGCAAGAACATTCTGAACTACGACTCCCTCTTCGTGCTGACCCATTTCAAAGGACATACCCAGGGCGGCTTCGGCGGCTCCAATAAGAATATCGGCATCGGCTGCGCCGACGGACGGATTGGCAAGGCCATGATCCATACCACCCCCGGCTCCGACGACATGTGGGATATTGCCAAGGAAGAATTCATGGAGAGAATGACCGAATCGGCCAAGGCCACCGTCGATCATTTCGGCGAGCATATCGCCTTTGTCAACGTCATGCGCAATATGTCCGTTTCCTGCGACTGCGAAGGAACGGCCGCCATGCCGGTGGTAACCCCCAATGTCGGCATCCTGGCCTCCCTGGATATCCTGGCCGTTGACCAGGCCTGCGTCGATCTGGTCTACGCCATGAAGGAAGAGGACCATAAGGATCTGGTGGAGCGCATCGAGAGCCGCCACGGCCTGCGCCAGCTGACCTACATGAAGGAACTGGGCATGGGCAACGACCGCTATCAGCTGATCGATATCGATCATGGCGACGCGGTAATCTCTGCCAGCGAGGCCGTCAAAGACGTGGTTCCTTTCCAGGCAGACTAAAAGGCAGACCAGAAGGCTGACCAGAGGGCAGGCCAAACGGATTGTCCGTACCAAAAACTCGCTTATAACCAATTACCAACGGTAAAGGAGGGGCTGTTCAGCCCCTCCTTCCTTACATAATGTCGGACGGCATCATAAGATGGCAAGCAGTACGAAATTCAGAACAAACAGGCCGGTGCAGACCCACAGAATCGGGTGAATCTCCTTCGCCTGGCCCTTGCAGATCTTGACGATGCAGTAGAAAATGAAGCCGGCTGCAATGCCGTAGGAAATGCTGTAGCACAGAGCCATGAAGATGCCGGCGAAGAAAGCGGGAATCGCCTCGTCCAGGTTATTCCACTCGATCTCCTTAAAGGAGGAGGTCATCATCACGCCCACAAGGACCAGGGCCGGGGCCGTGGCCGCATAGGGCACGGCGCTGACAAAGGTCGCCAGGAAGGCAGAGAGGGCAAAGCAGATGGCCACGACCACGGAAGTCAGGCCGGTGCGGCCGCCCACGCCGATGCCGGAAGCGCTCTCCACGAAGGTCGTCGTGTTGGAAGTACCGAACAGTGCGCCGATAGAGGTGGCCGTCGCGTCGGCGAACAGGGCCTTGTCCAGTCTGGACTTAAAGCCGGAGCCGCTCTCCATCATCCTCTCGTCCTCCTCGCTGAAGATGCCGCTGCGGCGTCCCGTACCGATGAAGGTGCCGATGGTATCAAAGGTGTCGGAAATGCTGAAGGAGAAAATCGTGATCAGCACCAGAGGAAGCTTCGCCGGATCGGAGAAGAGGCTCATGATGCCGCCCTCCTTAAAGATGGCCAGGAAGGTCGTCGGCAGGGCCTGGCAGGCCTCGGTGAAGCTGACCGTATCGGTAGGAGTCGTCACCCCGAAGGGGATGCCGATCAGAGTGGTCAGGATGATGGAGATCAGGATCGCTCCCTTGATCTTCTTCACCGACAAGACGACGCTCAATGCCATGCCGATCAGGAACACCCAGAACTGAGGCTGGTTCAGCGTGGACAGGGCCGGAACCCCGCCGTCAAAATTGACGATGCCCACGTTCAGAAGGCCGATATAGGCCACAAAGATGCCGATGCCGCCGCCGATGGCGTTCTGCATGCTGAGGGGAATCGACTTGATAATGTATTTGCGCAGCTTGCTCACCGTCAGCAGAATGTTTAACAGGCCGCAGATAAAGACCATCGACAGGGCCTGCTGCCAGGTGAAGCCCAGGCCGAAGCAGACGGTGTAGACAAAGAAAGCGTTCAGACCCATGCCGGGCGCCTGGGCGTAGGGAACGATTGCCACCAGGCACAACACCAGGGTGCCGATGAGCGACGCGATGATGGTCGCCAGGAATACCGCTCCCCATTCCATGCCGGACTGGGACAGAACGCTGGGATTTACCACAATGATATAGGACATCGCAAAGAAGGTAGTCAGGCCTGCTACGATCTCCGTTCCCACAGTGGTGCCGTTTTCTTTCAGTTTGAAAAACTTTTCCATGTTCATCCTCCATTTTTGAATGAAATTAGCGGGAGCAGGACTTTTTCCCCTGCCCTGCTCCGCATACAATTGAGAACATGTTTATCGTATCACAAACCGGCCGTCCTCTCAATCCATATTTTAAACAATTTTTTTACAAAATTAGTCCAGATCTTCTCCGTTCGTGGCGATGACCTTCTTATACCAAGCAAAGGAATCCTTTTTGCGGCGGCTCAAATCGCCGGTTCCATCGTCGTATTTGTCCACGTAGATGAAGCCGTAGCGCTTTGCCATCTCGCCGGTGGAGGCGCTTACCAGGTCGATGCAGCCCCAGGGGGTATAGCCCATCAGGTCAACGCCGTCCTTCACCGCCTCGCGCATCTCCTCAATATGCTGACGCAGGTAATCGATCCGGTAATCATCGTGGATGGAACCGTCCTCTTCCAGCTTATCGTAAGCGCCCAGGCCGTTTTCCACGACCATCATCGGGATGCCGTAGCGGCCGTAAATCTCATTTAAGGTGTAGCGCAGCCCCTTGGGGTCGATCTGCCATCCCCAGTCGGAGGCCTTCAGATAAGGGTTCTTGAAGCCGCGGGTCACATTGCCTCCCACCTCTTCCACATCCCTATGGGTGGTAATGCAGTTGGACATATAGTAGCTGAACGTATAGAAGTCCACGACCCCTTCCTTCAGAATCTGGTCGTCGCCGGGCTCCTTATGGATCGTGACGCCGTGCTCATCGAAATAGCGCTGGCTGTAGTACGGATACTCCCCTCTCACCTGGACGTCGGAGCAGAACCAGTTCATCATCTGCATCTGCTGCTGGCAGGCCAGGATATCCGCCGGATCGCAGGTATAAGGATAGGAGGTGATAAAGCAGATCATATTGCCCATCTTATAATCCGGATAGTGCTCGTGGGCGTACTTGACTGCCTTGGCGCTGGCTACGAACTGGTGATGGAGGGCCTGGAACCTGGACTGGGGATTGTCCGGCAGCTGGTCCACCGACATCGGCCCCTCATAGCCTCTCACCGTTCCGGTGGAAAGCACTGCGCCAAAGGGCATCGTCCCGCTGTTGATTTCATTAAAGGTGAGCCAATAGCGGACCTTTCCCTCGTAGCGGGCAAAAATAACCTGGCAGTAATGCATAAACAGGTCGATTACCTCCCGGCCTTCCCAGCCGTTGTATTTCTCAACCAGGGCATAAGGCATTTCGTAATGGCTGATGGTGACCAGGGGCTCGATCCCGTGCTTTTTGCAGCAGTCAAACACGCGGTCGTAAAAGGCCAGTCCCGCCTCGTTGGGCTCCTCCTCCATTCCGGTGGGGAAGATACGGGTCCAGTTGATCGAGGTGCGGAACACCTTAAAGCCCATTTCGGCGAAGAGGGCGATATCTTCCTCATAATGATGATAGAAGTCAACCGCCTCATGGCTGGGATATAACACGCCCGGCTCAATGGTGCGGGTCACGCGCCTGGGCGTAGTATGGCTGCCGCTGGTGCACATATCGGGCACGCTGGGGCCCTTTCCCTCCGCATCCCAGGCTCCCTCAAACTGATTCGCCGCACAGGCTCCGCCCCACAAGAAATCATCGCGAAATACGCTCATAAAATCCTCCTTAATAGAACCTGCGCTTCTGCCAAGGCAGAAGCACAGACTTGTGTTTATAGAATTTCCGCCGCCATAATCAAAAGCGGCATTGTAATAATACTGAGAATCGTCGACAGGCTGACAATCTGCGCCCCTTCGTTGGTATCCCGGTTATACATCTGCGCGAACACCGGGGCCAGGGCTCCAACAGGGGCAGCAGCCCCCAGCAGGATAATCATGCCGATCTGCTTATACGCATCCGGCAGCAGGGAAAGCAGCAGCATTTCCACGCCCGGCAGAAGAAGCAGCCGGTAGAAGCTGATCCGATACGCCTTTGCGCTGCGGAAAATATCCAACAGGTTGGTCTTGGCCAGGTAGGCTCCCAGCACAAGCATGGCCAGCGGCGTATTCAGATTTCCCATCATCGACACGGCGTCCATAATGGGCGCCGGCGGCTTAACCGGCAGCAAAAAGACGATAATTCCCACCAGCATGGCCCAGATGCAGGGATTGGTCACCAGCTTCTTGGGCGAAGCCTCCTCCTTCTTCCCTGACATCAGGATCACTCCCACTGTCCATACGAACAGATAGAAGCATACGATATAAGGAGAGAGGTAAAAAACCGCCTCAATCCCATACATCCCCGTCACCAGCGGTATCCCTATGAAGCCTGCATTGGAAAAAATAACGCAGAATCTTCCGGTCGGATCGTCCTTTTTGCACAGCAGGCTTGCCAGCACAATATTGAGCAGATAAATAGCTATGCTCAGGCCAAAGGCCAGTAAAAGCCCCGACAATTTTTCCGCCGAATACTCCTGGTTAAAGGAGGTAATCAGCGTGCATGGCGTGGCTACCATCAGCAGGATATTGGATAATTTCGCCGTCGTATTGTCGTCCACCACTTTTCTGCGGTAGAGGACATAGCCCACGGCCATCATCACAAACATCTTGATGATCTGGTTAAATAAGGTAATTGCTGAATCCATTTTCCTTTACTTCCCCATGGCCTGATATACGCTGATAAATTCCTCGGCCAGAATGCCAAAGGCCTCAGCGCTCATCAGCTGGTCCTCCGCATGGAGAATCAGCATATTGAAATCCAGCTTGCCCTCGCCCTGCTTCTGAAACAGCTCCAGATGGGCGTCGTGTCCCTGGATAAAGCATTCTTTTCCTTCTTCAATCAGCTTTCTCGCGCCTTCGTAATCGCCGTCCTTGGCCTTATGTATCGCTTCCACATAGCAGGAGCGGGCCGAACCCACGGCGCTGATTACACGGCAGCAGCACATCTCCATCTCATCCATATCAGTCACCCATTACCTTCTTGACATGATCGATCACAGCCTTGCCGTCCATCATGCCGTAAGCGCGCATCTCAATGGACTCAATCTTCTTATCGGGGAACTGCTTCTGGATCTTAGGCAGCTCAAAACGAACCTGCGGCCCTAAAAGGATAATATCCGCGTCGCCGCAGTACAGATGGGCCTCGCTGAGGGGATGGGCGGCGATATCCGTCTCATAGCCGATCTCAGCAGCAGCCTTCTGCATATTGGTTACCAACAGGCTGGTGGACATTCCCGCTGCGCACAGTAATACGATTTTTCTCATTTTATTATCTCCTTTCATAATGAGCCAGCTCAATGCCGCTCTCATTTACATAATGCAGGACCTCTTCGGAGCACAGGACGTCTAACTCCTGGACCCGGTGGGTCGAATAGGAGCTCTCTCGGTACAGCTCCAGATCGCAGAAACCGGGGTGGGTCATAATCTCAATGTCTTTGTCTTTATTTTCCTCCAGCAGCCGGATCAAGGTTTCCCTGGTAGCCGTAGGGCCATAAAAACCGGAGACATAGGTAAAGGGGCTGTAGCGGCGCACATACAGACCGTATTCATCCGCCAGCCGCAGCACCACTGCCTTCTGCTTCTCATTAAAGTCATGGACGCTGTGATGGGAATCCAGATGGGTGGGCAGCTGTCCGAACACCTCGATATAGCGCTCGATCTGGGCCTTCCACTCCGCATAGACCTCATCCATATCCAGCTCGGCCGCATAGATCTCTTTCCTCGACAGGAAATTCCCCTCCGCATCCGTGAAGCTCTTCACGCCTGTCAGAGACTTGCCCAGGGTCAGCGTCAGATGTACGCCTATTCCTAAGTCCATGCAGTCCTCCGCCAGCTTCTTTCCCCATTCCAGATAAGGCATATTGCACAGGGCGGTGGTGGAACGGATGATTCCCCGCCGATACCCCTCGATGATACCGGCCGTATTTCCTTTAGTATAGCCGAAATCGTCCGCGTTCACAACTACTTTCATCACAAATTTCCTCCATTTTATGAAACAAACCGTCTGTACTAAAGGCGGCTGCAGCCGGAGCATCCCCAGCCGCAGCCTTCTGTTTTCAAAGATTATTCAGCCGCTTCGCTCTCCTGCTTCACCAGCTGCTTATCATAAGTCGTGATGAAGGGACGAAGGATAAAGTAGTCTACCACGAACAGGACGGCCCACAGGATAACGGTCTTTCCATCCATCGTAGCCAGGAAAGCAGCCAGAGGGCCCGGCACGGTGAAGGGCAGGGTAACGAAGAACTTGCCCAGGATACCAGAGCTGGCCAACAGATAATAGCTGCTGAAGTTGATAAAGCTGCAGATCAGCATCGGAACGTAGGTGTAAACGTTCAGCACGGTAGGGATACCGAAGATGCTGGGCTCGTTGATGTTGAAGATGCTGGGCACGATAGCAACCTTGGCTACCGACTTCAGCTGGGCGCTCTTGCAGGCGGTGAAGATTACAATCAGCATGGAGGTGTATGTAATCCAGTTGCCGAATACGCTGTTTACGGAACCAGCGAAGATGTACTGCATCGGCTCGCCGGCAATGTAGGCTTCCATGTTAGCAGCCAGGGCGGCGGTGGTGATAGGGGTTGTAACAACGCCTACCATGTTCGCGCCGTGGATACCGAAGAACCAGAAGGTGGTCATCAGGAAGTTGATTAACAGGATGGACGGCAGGGAGCCTGTCGCGCTCATCAGAGGCTGGAAGATCTGGTAAACCAGGCCGGTCAGTCCGTCTTCGGTAAGGGAGGTGCAAAGGGCATTCAGCAGGCTGAAGCCGATTACGCTGACAGCCAGAGGAATCAGCACGTTGAACGGAGCCGCAACGTTCGGAGGAACGGTAGCGGGCAGCTTGATCACGATGTTCTTCTTAATGAAGAAGCGGTTGATCTCTACCACCAGGATTGCCATGATCATAGCGCCGAACATATAGCCTGCCCCCAGACGGGAGATCGTGATGCTGCTGGTGCTGAAATCGATGGCGTTACTGACGCAGAGGAAAACGAACAAAGCTGACAGCATGTTGTTAATCGGATCCATCTGGTACTGCTTCGCCAGCTGGAAGGCAACGCCGGCCACCACGTAGATGGAGATAATGCCGATGGTCAGGTTGTACGGCGTCATCAAAATCGCCGAATTCGCATTCGCCCAGGACTGCCATGCCAGCAGGAAGGCATAGAAGAAATTACTGGGCTCCGTAACCGTCGAAGGCACGGGCGGTACGGCCAGCAGACAGGCAAAGCCGCCGATGATCGTCATCGGGATAATAACGGTCAGGCCGTCGCGGATGGCCGCCAGGTGGCGCTGGGAGGAAATTTTCATTCCGATGGGAACGAGTGTCTTTTCCATTACTGACTGAAACTTGTCCATAAAGGAGGTTTTCGTTTCGCTCATATTCATACCCCTTTCTTTGCATCCCTCTTTTTGAATGCCCTATATGATTGATAACAACACCATACCACATTTTGAATGGAATTGCAATATGTTTTTAAAATTTTTGAATGATTTTTATTGGGTTATTTTTTTGATTTTAGGATTATCATTGGATACACTCGTGAAATCTGGGGGGTTTTTGAGATTTTTGCACAATATTTTTTTCGTTTTCCCGGTTTTTGGCGAATATGTTTGGAAATATTGCCCGTCATTCCATTCATATAAAAATTTAAAAAAACTTTGATTCATTCATTTTCCCTATTTCCATTTTGAATCATTTATGCTATAATGGTTCCAAAGAAAAAGGGAAATGCGAACCGAACCGCACCCCATAGTATGAAAAGGAGGTATATTATGAAGGCTGCATTTATCAAAAAAGATATCACGCCGCAGGAACCCTGCCATATGGCCGGCTATGCCCGTCCCGGCCTCAGCACAGGCGTCCTGGATCCCATCGAGGTCAACGCCGTCGCCGCCGAGATCCAGGGGAAGTTTTACGCCATCGGCATTCTGGACTCCATTATGCTGGAGGGGGGCTTCTGCCGGGAGGTTACGGCGCAGGTGGCACAGGATACCGGCGTTGACCCGGAGCATCTCACCGTATCCGCCATCCACACCCATTCCGCTCCTTCCTTTTTTAAGATGACCTTTGAAGACAATGTGGTGGAAACCAAGCTGCAAAACCAGGCCAAGGACGCTCTCGCGTCCGCCATGCAGGAGGCCCTCTCCTCCCTGGCCGAATGCCGCGCCGAGCTGGAGGAGGCCGAGATCGAAGGGCTGTACGGCAACCGCAATGTGAAAGGCGGGGTGGAGGACAAACATGTCTACCTCCTTTCCTTCTATAATAATGCCGGCGAACGGATCGGCGCCCTGTTCAATATCTCCGCCCACCCGACCATCTTAAACGGAAGCAGCACCGTCCTCTCCGCCGACCTGCTGGGCCATATCCGCAGCCTGCTGCAGGAGCAGCTCTCCTGCCCCGTAGCCATCACCAACGGCTGCTGCGGAGACGTCAGCACCCGCTTTTACCGCCATTCCTCCGGGATGGAAGAGCTGGAGACCACTGCCCAGGCCGTCGTTGATCAGTTCCAGGCAAAGAGGCATTCCGTTCCTCTGGCCGAGGGGCCTGTCGCCAGCCGTACCTTTTCCATGGTCAGCCATTTTGACGCCCATACCGATCCCGACTGGGCCCTTATGATGAAGGAAATGCTGGAGGACAAGAGTCCCCAAAGCGAATTCTTCCTGGGCCGCCTGCGGATGAAGGAGTCCTTTGGCGCTTATGACCTGAAGCTTATCGCCCAGCTCCGGCTTTTCGGCAACCTTCTGTTTGTCGTCCTGCCCGGCGATGTGCTGAGCGGTTTTGGCTGCCGGATAAAAAAGGCTTTCCCTGCGCTCCATGTTGTGATAATCTGTTATAGTAATACGTACTGCAACTATCTGGTGCCCGAAGAGGAATATGGGAAGTATTTCGAGACCTATAATTCCCGTCTGGCCAGAGGAGAGGCAGACGCCTTTATAGACGAGGTTATCAGCCAGGCAAAGGAGATGGTGGCGGAAAACTGTAACGCATAAGCATTCAGACAGACAGGAGGAAACAGCATGAACCCCTTTGAACAGATGGAATTAAAGAAGATGAGCTTCACCAAAAAGGAAATGGAGGTCTATAAGGTTTTCTCCGAAAATATTGACGATATTCTCAGGGAATCCGCCACAGCGATGGCGGAGAAATACCACGTTTCCCAGCCGGCCATTACACGTTTCTGCCAGAAGCTGGGCTACCAGGGCTACAATGATTTCAAATTTGACGTTTACAAATATTACAAGGGCAAAGGCGGGACCGGCGAGATTGCCACAGCCATCGACTATTACGGCAGGCTGATCCCTCTGATTCCCCGCGCGGTGAGCGAGGAGGAATTTGTCTCGCTGGCGGAGCAAATCGTCTCCGCACGGTACGTCGCCGTCTGCGGCTACCATAAGAGTTCGCTCCCGGCGCAGTTACTGGATATCAATTTAAGCAAGATGGGAATCCTTTCCTCTTTTGTCCGGGCCGACTGCACCGATTCCATTGTTTCACGATCCGGCAGGGACGACTTGGTTATCTTCTTTTCCGCCAGAAGCAACGCCTACCGCGATGCTGCTGAAGCTGTCCTAGAAAAACCAGAAGGCCAGCGTCCTGCCACCGTACTGATTACCCAGAGTGACAAGCATCCGATCCGCAATAAGGTCGACCGGGTCATCTGGCTGCCCAGCTACTTAAACCAGGGCTATCCGCAGTACCTGGAGGCCCAGGTTGCCCCGATAATCTTTGTAGATTTACTCACCAGCTATGTAACCAATTGTATTAAGGAGGATAAACAATCATGATCATTATTAACGCCGCTATGCTGCAGGATAAGCTTATCGAAACCGTAACTTCCATCCCCGAGCCCAAAATCACCTTCGTCGCCAAGAAGGGAATGGAAATGCAGTTTACCAGCGATGACGAAGAGGCCGCCGCAGCCGTCGCCAAAAAGACGCTGAAGGCCATGCCCGAGTTCAAGACCGTTTATTTCCAGATTCATGTGAAATAATCGGCGCAGAACCATTGCAGTACGATTATTCATTGCAGCCCTAAGCCTAGCCCTGAGCCAAGAAAACAGCCCGGCAGGAACTTTTTTGTTTCTGTCGGGCTGTTTTTATGCTGTTTTCTCTCCATCAGCAGAGGGTAGCGTAGATTACCGCTTTTATCGTATGCATGCGGTTTTCCGCCTCGTCAAAGACGACGGATTGTTTGGACTCAAATACCTCGTCCGTTACCTCCATCTCTTTTAAACCGAACTTTTCTGCGATCTGCGCCCCTATGGTCGTCTTTGTGTCATGAAAGGAGGGCAGGCAGTGCATGAAAATCGCCGCAGGCTTTGCCAGCTTCATCACCGCCGCGTTCACCTGGTACTTTTTCAGGAGGCGAATCCTGGTCTCCCAGACCTCATCCGGCTCGCCCATGGACACCCAGATATCGGTGTAGATCACATCGGCATCCTTCGCTCCCTCTTCCACATCCTCGGTCAGGCGGATGAAGCAGCCGTTTTCCTTTGCAATTTTCTTTGCCTCATCGATCAGCCACTGGGCCGGGAACAGCTCTTTAGGCGCACAGGCGGTAAAGTTGATTCCCATTTTCGCGCAGGCCACCATCAGAGAATTGCCCATGTTGTTGCGGGCGTCGCCCATAAAGGTAAAGTTCAGCCCCTTCAGGCGGCCGAATTTTTCCTCCATCGTCAGCAGATCCGCCAGCATCTGGGTGGGATGGAACTGGTCGGTGAGACCATTCCAGACCGGAACCCCGGCGTATCTGGCCAGCTCCTCCACGATCTCCTGATCAAAGCCCCTGTATTCGATTCCGTCGTACATCCTGCCCAGAACCCTTGCCGTATCCGGAATACTCTCCTTCTTTCCCATCTGGCTGCTGCTCGGATCCAGGTAGGTGACGCCCACCCCCAGATCCATCCCCGCCACCTCAAAGGCGCAGCGGGTACGGGTGGAAGTCTTCTCAAACAAAAGCACGATATTCTTCCCCTCCAGGTAACGGTGGGGCACGCCGTTTCGCTTCATGTTTTTAAACTGCTTCGCCAGGTCCAGAAGATAGCGAATCTCCTCCGGCGTGTAATCCAAAAGCTTCAAAAAATTTCTTCCCCTGATGTTTACTCCCATCTGTCTGTCCTCCTTTTTGTGTTTGCCGGTGGGGCCCGTTTCCTTTAATCCCCGTCTCCCGCCTTGAAATTGTAAATCGGCCGTATAATCTTAATCACCTCCGCCGTTGGCCCGATGTTGTCCAGAATGTCCTGCATTCCCTTATAGGCCATCGGGCATTCGTCCAGAGTGGACTTGTTCACCGAGGTAGTGTAGACATCGGCCATTTCCTTTTTAAATGCGGATACGGTAAAGGATTCCTTGGCCTGGGCCCGGCTCATCAGGCGGCCCGCCCCGTGGGGAGCAGAAAAGTTCCAGTCTTCATTGCCCTTCCCTACACAGAGCAGGCTTCCGTCCCGCATATTGATCGGAATCAGCAGCCTCTCCCCCGCCTGGGCCGAGACAGCTCCTTTGCGCAGAATCATGCTGTCCGTATCGATATAATTGTGAATCGTAGTAAACTGTTCCTCCACATGGAGCTTCATCCCTCTGACAATCTCATCCATCATGGCCTGCCGGTTCAGCATCGCAAAATGCTGGACGATTTTCATGTCATGCATGTATTGGTCAAACAGCTCGCCGGTCACATAGGCCAGGGCCTTCGGAATCTTCGTCTGCTTCGTATTTCTGCGCTTCTTTATCTCCTTTTGAATCTCCTTCTGCCGTCCCTCGGCCTTCAGCTGGGCAATCAGCTGATTTAAGGAGGCCTCGTCCGAACGGTTCAGCACCCGATAGCCCTCCTCCTGGTAGTAACCGGCCACCTCCACCCCCAGATGGCGGCTGCCGGAGTGAACCACAATATAAATATTCCCCTCCTCATCCCGATCCGCCTCAATAAAGTGGTTTCCTCCTCCCAGGGTTCCGATGCTTCTCTTTGCCCGCGGAATGTCCACATAGCCGGCGCAGCAGAGCTCGTCTAAATCCACCTCATCCGCATAGGAATGTTCCCTGTCCCGGATGGCAAAGCCAGAGGGAATCTTCTCATAGATCAGCTTATCCAGCTTCTGCAGCTCGATATGGGATTCGCGGATGCGAATGGTTTCCATCCCGCAGCCAATATCCACGCCCACCAGATTGGGAACCACCTTATCCGTGATGGTCATCGTAGTACCGATGGTACAGCCTGCCCCCGCATGGATGTCCGGCATCAGCCGAATCCGGCTGCCCGCGGCAAACTCCTGATTGCACAGCTCCTGTACCTGCGCGATGGAGGTGTTGTCCACTACATCGGTGAAAATCTTTGCCTCATTATATTTTCCTCGAATTTCAAGCACCGGTTTCCTCCTTGCTGCTGACCCGGTCTCCCTTATGGATACCGGAAGGCTCCACCTCTTTCAAATACAGGGCCGCCGGATAATCAACCGCAGTCTTGGCTTTGCGCCCATTTATCTCGATTGCGTAAATCTTCGTCTCTGTCTTCGATCCATCCTTAGCGGTCACCACGACTCTCTGTCCGGCAGCCAGGGCGCCCTGAACCCTTCCCACGACAACGCTGCCGCCCGATTTCATTCCAAAAACATCCTCTACAATCAGCGCTCCCGGTCTCCCATCCATCTTCCCCGTAAGCGACCAGAAGGCTGCCGCCAGGCACAGAACGGTCAGCATCCCGCAGCCCACGGTAAGGCTGTACCGCCGGCGTCTGTCTTCTTTTTCCAGCTGGAAAAAGATCACCGTCAAAACGGCGCATACGACCCCTAACAGAAGCCATTTCAGCGCCTTTAATACATTCTTTTTCATCCTCGTCTCCCCTTTCTCTATACATTTTCTGCATTTTCTGCGTTTCCCGCAAAGAAGCTGCCGCACCGCCCCCACAGGCGGAAGGCAAGATTCTCCTGCCGCCAACCCTCCACACGGCGGTATACCGGTCTTCCCCGGACACAGGCCCCGACAAAATAAAGGCTCCCGCAGGTCCGGCACCGCAGATAATGGCAGACCGTGTAATGCCGCTCACTGTTCAGCGCCTCTTCCGCTTCTTCCAGCGGACAGTCCCCGACAAAAAGCTCCAGCGAACCGGCCGCCGTCAGAGCGGCCGCTGCCCGGATAACCGCGTCGTATCCCTTATGGGGATCCCGCCCCGCCTTTCTCATTGCCTGCGTAAGCGGCGCACAGCCCTGGCAGGAAGTTTCACTTTGAAGCGGTTCTGGTTTTTCTGGTTTCATCGGGCTGTCCCCCTTTCCCTGCACACAGAAATGCTTTTACAATAATTTTTCTATTTCAGCCAGGCATGTACTTCCCCAAAATCAGATGAATATCAACCAGAAAGGAGCCGCCGCACTAAAAGCGGCGGCCCCTCGGTTACTGGCGATGCCATCACGCCTCATCAATCGCCTTGCCGATATCATGGCGCATGTATTTATTGGCAAAGGAAATCCACTCCGTCGCCTCGTAGGCCTTGGCCCTGGCCTCCTTTAGCGTGGCCCCCTTGGCCGTGACGCCCAGGACGCGGCCGCCGTTTGTCACAATTCCCTCGTCGGTCTTTTTCGTGCCGGCATGGAAGACATAGTAGCCGTCCGCCTCGCGGGCCGCCACCCGGTCGAGTCCCTCGATGAGGAAGCCTTTCTCATAGTGAACAGGATAGCCGTCGCTTGCCAATACCACGCAGACCGCGGCGTTATCCTCAAACTGCAGATCGATCTGATCGAGGGTTCCGTCGATGCAGGCCTGGCAGACGTCCACCAGATCATTTTTCATCCGGGGCAGGATCACCTGGGCCTCCGGGTCCCCGAAACGGGCATTGTACTCCAGCACCTTCGGCCCGTCCGCCGTCAACATCAGGCCAAAAAACAGCACGCCCTTGAAGGGGCGGCCTTCCGCCCGCATTGCGTCTACCGTGGGCTGGTAGATGGTACGGCGGCAGACCTCGTCGATTTCCTCCGTATAGAAAGGGCTGGGGGAGAAGGTTCCCATGCCGCCGGTATTAAGCCCCTGATCCCCATCCAAGGCTCTCTTGTGGTCCTGGGCCGAACTCATGACCTTCACGGTGGTTCCATCCACGAAGGCCAGAACGGATACCTCCCGCCCGGTCAGAAACTCCTCCGCCACCATGCAGCTGCCGGCCTCGCCGAATTTCCGGTCCATCATAATGGTCTTTACCCCATCCAAAGCCTCTTCCCTGGTATTGCAGATCAGGACGCCCTTTCCCAGGGCCAGGCCATCGGCCTTTAAGACCACCGGTAGGCGGCAGGTCTTCACATATTCCAGAGCGGCCTGCGCATCGGTGAAATTCTCATATTCCGCCGTAGGAATATGATACTTCTTCATCAAATCCTTGGAAAAAGCCTTGGAGCCCTCCAAAATAGCAGCGTTCGCCCTCGGGCCAAAGGCAGTGAGCCCCGCCGCCTCAAAGGCGTCCACGGCCCCGCCTACCAGCGGGTCGTCCATGGCTACAATGGTCATATCGATATGGTTTTCCTTCGCAAAGGCCACCTGGCTGTCAAAATCCATAACGCCAATGGGCACACACTCCGCCATCTGAGCAATGCCGCCGTTGCCCGGCGCACAATAAATCTTCTCTACCTTCGGACTCTTGGACAGCTTCCATGCAATCACATGTTCCCTGCCGCCGCTGCCGATTATCATCACTTTCATCTGACTTCCTCCTGAACGTCTTCGTTCTGAATATGTACCTTGCCGTTCTCCACCCGGACACGGCCTGCGGCAATCAGCCCAATGGCCTGAGGCAGAAGAATCCACTCCGCCTCCTCCATCACCCTTCTCTGCAGGATTTCCGGCGTGTCGCCGTCATGCACTTCCACCGCCTTCTGCAAAAGGATGGGCCCGCTGTCCGTCCCCTCATCCACGAAATGCACGGTGGCCCCCGTGATCTTCACGCCCCGCGCCAGGGCAGCCTCATGAACCTTCAGCCCGTAATAGCCCGTTCCGCAGAAGGATGGAATCAGCGAAGGATGGATATTGATCACGCGGTTCTGATACTTGGGAAACATCTGCGGCGGCAGGATGACCAGGAAGCCGGCCAGCACCACCAGATCCAGCTGATAGCTGTCCAGCGTCTCCATAAAAGCCCGGTGGAATTCCTCCCGGCTCTCAAAATCCCTCGGCGGCAAAGCAACCGCCGCAATACCGCTTTTTCTGGCGCGCTCCAGCGCGTAGGCGTTTTTATTGTTGCTGACGACCACCTCCAGGGAGACGTCTTTTAACGTCCCGTCCTGCACCCGGTCGATGATGGCCTGGAGATTGGTGCCTCCGCCGGACACGCATACACCGACTCTCAGCATAATTTCACGCCTTTCTCACCGGCTTCTATCCGGCCGATCACATAAGGGGTCTCACCGGCCGCCCGGATGGCCTCCATGGCCTTGTCCGCATCGGCCGGATCCAGGGCCATGACCATGCCGATCCCCATATTGTAGGTATTGTACATCATATGCTCCTCGATTTTGCCTTCCCGCATCAGCATCCGGAAAATCGGCAGCACCGGATAGCTGTCCTTTTCAATAACCGCCTGGACGCCCTCGGGCAGCATACGGGGGATATTCTCATAAAAACCGCCGCCGGTGATATGGCTGCAGGCCTTGATGCATACCCCGGCCTCCTTCACAGCCCGCAGGGCCTTCACATAGATCTTCGTCGGCCGAAGCAAAGCCTCGCCCAGAGTACAGCCCAATTCATCATAGCTGCGCTCCAAAGCCTCGCGGGTCATTGTAAACACCCGGCGCACCAGGGAAAAACCGTTGCTGTGAACGCCGGAAGAAGCCATACCCACCAGTACGTCTCCTTCCTTTACCGCATGACCGTCGATCATATCCTTTTCATCGACGATTCCTACGGCAAAGCCGGCCAGATCGTATTCGTCCTCGGGATAGAAACCGGGCATCTCCGCCGTCTCCCCGCCGATCAGGGCCGCTCCCGCCTGCTTGCAGCCCTCCGCTACGCCCTTTACGATATCGGCAATCTTCTCCGGCTCGTTTTTGCCGCAGGCGATATAATCCAGGAACAACAGGGGTTCCCCGCCGGCGCAGGCAATGTCGTTTACGCACATGGCCACGCAGTCGATTCCCACCGTGTCATGCTTGTCCAGCAGAAAAGCCAGCTTCAGCTTGGTTCCCACTCCGTCCGTACCGCTGACCAGGGTAGGCTTTTCCATGTTTTTGAATCCGCTCATGGAAAAAGCGCCGGAAAACCCTCCGATGCCGCCCAGAACCTCCGGCCTCATCGTCTCCTTCACATGCTTTTTCATCAGCTCCACCGAGCGATAGCCCGCCTCGATATCCACGCCGGCGCTCTTATAATCCAGCATTTTTCTTCCTCCCCATCGATTGATGTATTGATTGATTTACTTCTGCTCCATGTATTTCTGATAGCCAAGCTCGGAAAGCTTCTCAGCCTTCTTCATAACCCCGGCCTTAAGCCCGGCAATATAGTCCTTGAGCTTCGCGAGAAGTTCCGGATCCGAGGTTGCCAGAATCTTAACCGCCAGGATGCCCGCATTGGCGCCGCCGTCGATGGCTACCGTCGCCACCGGAATTCCCGTAGGCATCTGGACAATGGAGTACAGGGAATCCACCCCGCCCAGGGACTTGGTGTGCATCGGGATTCCGATTACCGGCATCGGGAAGATCGCCGCGCACATGCCCGGCAGGTGGGCCGCCATTCCGGCTCCGGCGATAATCACCTTAAATCCTTTTTCTTCCGCTGATTTGGCATATTCATAGAAAACGTCCGGCTCCCTGTGAGCGGAGATAATCGTCATCTCATACTCTACGCCGAACTGCTCCAAAATCTGCGCCGCCTTACTCATCACAGGCAGGTCGGAATCACTGCCCATCACAATACCTACTTTTGCCATAGTACGCTCCTCTTCTCTTCGTATATTTCGCCCGCCTTTTCTTTACGCACCGGCGGACATATCCGTCTACTCTCATATTATTGCGGATTTTCCGGTTTCCGTCAATATCCGCCGAAAAACTTTTCCCGAACGGCGGACAGCTCCTGCTGGAATTCCTGGTACAGCCTCTCCTGCCGCCTGGATGGGCCGCCCTTTCCCTGCGGCTCCCCGTTCTCTGTCTCCCCCTTCCTCTCCGGATCCCGTCTCATTTTTGTCCGAATCCGCAGGGCAAGCTGGGACGCTTCTTTTTTATATACCTCCAAGGCGTTTTTTTCCTCGGCCACCCGCCTCTCCTTTAACGCCTTATCCAAAAAAAGAAAAAGCTCCGGCGGTCTCTCTCCCGCTGCCGCCCGGTTCATAAGAGTCCCGGCAGGCCGGAAGCAGACCGGCTCATACCCGCCGGTGCGAAGCAGGCCGCAGATACGCTTTGCCAGCCTTTCCATTCCCGGCACGACTTCCAAGGAGGCCAGCTTTCCGAAAATCCCCGCCGCCGGATTGCCGGCCTCCCATCCCGCCTCCTGCAAGCAGGCCAGCGCCTCCCGTTCCATCTCTTTGTCGGAAAACCGGGCGAGGCGCTCTGCCTCCCGCACCGCTCCTTCGTCCGCCGGCCAACCCAGGCGGTAAAGACCGTAAACGTCCTCGGCCCCCGCCGTTTCCACCGCCTCCGTGTAGGGGCCCGGCACGAGCCTTGCCCGCCAATCAAAGGCCGTGGTTACGTCGCAGTAATCGCTGAAATGATAATAGAGGGCCTGGTGCACCGAGCCTTTCAGCTCCTCCCGACTCTCCTCGCCCCGTTTCTCCATCTCAAAAAGCTGGTAAATCTGCAGAAAAAGCTCCAGGCAGATCACCAGGGGCAGCTTTTCTCCAAACAGAGCATAGCCCCCGGCCAGCTTCCACTCCTTTGCGGCAGTGCGCAGCAGCCGGTCCAGTTCCGCCTCCCCGGCAATCTCCTCTTCCCTGTACAGCCTCCGCCAGACAGGGGCAGCGGCCAGCTGCTCCTGCACGCCTCTTTGCCGCTCAAAGGACAGGCCTTCCAGCATCTGCGCCTCCTTTAAGTCAAAAACCCGCAAAGCGTCCTGCATAAAGAGCGCCGTCTCCTCCCAGAACGCCCTGGCCAATAGCCCGTTTTTTTCTTCGGAGAGGATCGCAGAAAGCCTGCCTCTGGCAAGCTCCAGCCGCTCATCCAGCCACTCCGGCCGACTCTCCATATATTCCAGTATATCCGCCAAATTCTCCTCCTCATCCTCCTAATAAACCAGCCTTACCAGACCGGCCGATCAACGGACCTAATAAACCAGGCCCAGCAGATACAGGGCCGCCAGGATAATCAGCAGGATCAGATGCAGGGCCATCATTACCGTAGGGAAACGGTAAAGCCGCCCCAAAAGCTCCCGGTCCATCCAGGCCATCCGAAATCCGATGATCCCTGCCAGAAAGGCCAGGAGTCCCACGCAGCCCACCCAGAGGCCGCTCTGCCCTGCGCTCACCGTGGTCTGCCAGAGGCAGAGCCCCAGCAGCAGGAATTCCAGCACGAGAATTCCTAAGGAAACCAGGGAAAACGTATATTTTCCTTTTATCATTCTCTCCTATCTACCTCACGATACAAACTTACGATGCGGGCCTGCGCCGCAGGCGCCGCCACAGCCGATAACATAAAAAGCCCAGGAAACCGCCCAGGGTATTAAGCAGCAGATCGTCCACATCGAAGCTGCCCACCCGCAGAAAGAGCTGCGTCAGCTCGATCAGCAGGCTCAGATACAAGGACAGGAGCACGGCCAGATAAAAGCGGTCCATGCTCCGAAACAGCCACGGCAGGAAAAAACCGAAGGGCATGAAGCAGAGCACATTGCCGCCCAGATTCCAAAACACGGCCCGCAGCCCCAGAACTTCCCAATGCCGGATAAAGCGCCCGATCTCCCGAAAGAGATGCAGATTATACCGGTAATCCCGGTCAATCTCCGTCCGCCCCAGCATCTCGGCAAAAAACATCACATACATAAGCGCCACCAGGTAGGTGACAAATAAAACGATACCTGCCAGACTGCGGCGGCGCTCCACATCTTCCTTAGAATATGACATCTTTCCTTCTCTTTAGCAGCAGACTCCCATTGACAATACTGATAATGCCCGCAGCCAGTCCCGCCACTACCATCACAATGCCGACGGCAATAGCCCCGGCCCCGGCAGCTCCCATCGTCTTAAAAATTTTCTCGTTCATCGCATTGCCTCCTTGTCCGTTTCTTACTTTCGATCCGCGCAGCCGTACTGTTCATAATATGCGTCGATGGCCGCCTTTATCGAATCATCCATAATAATCTTTCCTTTATAGGGACGATTATACAAATGCTCCACCACCTCGCCCATTGTCACAATGGCCGCCGTGCGGATCCCGTAACGGTCGCTGATCTCCTGCAGGGCCGACTGCTCTGTCTTTCCTCTCTCCATCCGGTCCACCGATACCACCAGTCCCAGGACCTCGACGTCGCCGGCGGCCTTTAAAATCGGCATGGTCTCCTCAATCGAGGTCCCGGCCGTAGTCACATCCTCAATGATCACTACCCGGCTGCCGTCCTGGACGGGGGCTCCCAGCAGGATTCCCTTGTCGCCGTGGTCCTTGATCTCCTTTCGGTTGGAGCAGTAGCCAATCTCCGCCCCGTATTCATCGGCCAAGGCCATGGAAGCCGCAACGCTCAAAGGGATGCCCTTATAGGCCGGCCCAAACAGAATATCAAAGTCCGTTCCAAACTGCTGTGCAATCGTCTTCGCATAATACTGGCCCAGCCTCTTTAGCTGGCTGCCCGTCCGATAATAACCGGTATTGATAAAAAAAGGCGTTTTTCTGCCGCTTTTG
>CALWRE010000136.1 GCA_944383835.1 uncultured Lachnospiraceae bacterium
ATAGATTGCCTTCACACCCCAGACCAGCTGCAGCTGCCGGATCACCTGGGCATTGGGGGAAGTAGCCACAATCGCGGTTTTCGGGCGGAATCCCGATACCATCCGCGGGGTGTAGCCGGACATGGAGGGAGTCACAATGGCCGCCGCATTCAGGTGGTGGGCCGTCGTCACCGACGCATAGGCCACCGCCGCGGAAATTCCACTGTTTCTGTGCTTGGCCTTCTCCAGCAGTATCTCGTCGTAATTCAAATGGGACTCCGTATTCTCCGCAATATGGGCCATCATCGACAGGGCCTCCACCGGATATTTGCCCATGGCCGTCTCGCCGGAGAGCATCACCGCGTCCGTGCCGTCATAGATGGCATTGGCCACGTCGCTGACCTCCGCTCGGGTAGGACGGGGATTGCGGATCATGGAATCCAGCATCTGGGTGGCGGTGATCACCGTCTTAAAGGCGCTGTTGCACATATGAATCATCGTCTTCTGGATATAGGGCAGCTGCTCCGGGGAAATCTCCACGCCCATATCGCCGCGGGCCACCATGATGCCGTCGGCTACGCGCATGATCTCGTCGAAATTATCGATTCCTTCCTTGTTCTCAATCTTGGCAATCACCTTGATCTTGGAACCGTGCGCCAGCAGAATCTCCTTGATCTCCATAATGCACTCGGCGGAGCGCACGAAAGAAGCGGCGATGAAATCAAAATCATTCTCGATGCCAAAGAGGATATCCTTCTTATCCTGCTCGGTAATACCGGGAAGGCGGATCTTGACGCCGGGCACGTTGACTCCCTTTTTGGTTCCCAGCACGCCGCCGTTTACCACCTGGCAGCAGATATCCGTGGCCGTCTTGCTCTCGACCCGCAGCTCAATCAGGCCGTCGTCGATTAAAATCCTGTCGCCCGGATTCACATCGTCGGGAAGGCCTGCGTAATTGATATAGCCCTCATTCTGATCCCCTTCGATTTCGCGGGTGGTCAGGGTGAATTTCTGGCCGGTTTCCAGGGTGACGTTCTTCGCCCCGTCCTTCAGCATTCCAGTGCGGATCTCCGGTCCCTTCGTGTCAAGGAGGGCAGCCACCGGCACCTTCTTCTCCTCGGCTACCTTCCGTAAAAGATCCAGCCTTCCTTTATGTTCCTCATAGCTTCCGTGCGAAAAGTTAAAACGGGCCACATCCATTCCATGATCGATCAATTCGCCCATAACCTTCTCGCTGTCCGTCGCCGGTCCCAGCGTGCAGATAATCTTTGTGCGTTTCATCTCTTTTAGTCCTCCTGATTTTTGGGTTTCGTCACATGTTGGTGCGTGTACAGATGGTCCTGACAATATTCATAATTCCCCTCGCATTTGGAGCAGAAACGGAATTCCAGATTCGGATCGTCCAGCTCTGTCCTGCCGCAGACCGCGCAGCGGTGGATCGGCTGGCCGGCCCTGGTCCTCTCCATTTTCTTAACCTCCGCCATCCCGGCCCGAAACTGGCGCTGCACCTTCTTTTGCGCAGCCGTCGGCCGGTAGCTCTGCCTGTATATGAAGTAAAACACCACATAATTCAGCATGGAGAACAAGGCCGCCAGAGCGTACTGCGGGAAGGCCGGAATGCCCAGGCGCGTCATCAGCCAGATGGAAATCACCGGATTGACATAATAGAGAAGCCCGCCCACGATGGTCACGATAAAGTAGGCCGCGTTCAGATATCCCAGCCACTTCCCCTTGATGGGAATAATAAAGAACAAAAGGAACTGGGCATCGGCGAACTCCGTCACAAAGGCAAAAAACAACGACATGTTGAGGAAATAGGTTCCGACGGTGAAGGTCTCTCCCGCAAAGGCGATATAGGTGATAACCGCCGCCAGGATGTTAAAAAGAATGCCCATCAAGAAATAAAAATTGAAGGCAAAGGTCCCCCATCTTCTCTCCAAGTTATCCCCGATCATATAGTACATATACAGTACGATCAGGGCCATCCACAGGCTGGTATCCGGCGGCGCGATAATAAAGGTCACCAGCCGCCAGATCTGTCCATGCAGGACAGCGCCGATATCCAGAGCCAGATAGTCATTGTAAAACTCCGGCGCAAAGAGACCAATCAGAAAGCCGGCAATATATAGAATAATCACATACCGCATCAGTCCCGGTATGGCATACCTGCCAAATTTGCGCTCCATCTTTCTCATCCAGCTCATAGGCTATCCATTTCCTCCTGCGATTATTAATATGTCCGTCCTGTCTGTCAGGCAGACAACGTCAGGGCCAGGCCCTGTACATCATCCTCATTATAGGTAGGAAAGGCTGGTTTGTCAAATACAATCCCACCTTTTACGATAAATTAAAGCTCCGAATTTCATTTTCTGCTTTCTTTATTTTTTGTTCACATTTTCTTAACGCTTCCTTATTGAAATTTGAAACCGAAAGCTTTATAATGCTCTTTGTGTTATGCTCAGAAACTGTTTTACTATATACAAAGGGGAAATTTTTATGCACCAAACCCATAATTACTATACGCTCGGAATCGATATCGGTTCCACAACCGTTAAAATCGCCCTTCTGAACGGAGACGGGCAAATGCTTTTCTCCGACTACGAACGGCACTATGCGAATATTCAGGAAACCCTCGCCGGCCTGTTAAAGAAAGCCAGAACCCAGTTGGGAGAGATCATGCTCTCCCCCGTTATCACCGGGTCCGGCGGACTTTCACTGGCCGGTCTTTTGGAGGTTCCCTTCGTTCAGGAGGTAGTCTCCGTGGCCACCTCTCTGCAGGACTATGCGCCTCAGACCGACGTAGCCATCGAGCTGGGCGGCGAGGACGCCAAGATCATCTACTTCACCGGCGGCATCGAGCAGCGAATGAACGGTATCTGCGCCGGCGGCACCGGCGCCTTCATCGACCAGATGGCCACTCTTTTGCAGACCGACGCGGCCGGCCTTAACGAGTACGCGTCCCATTATAAGGCCATCTACCCCATCGCCGCCCGCTGCGGTGTCTTTGCAAAATCCGATATACAGCCTCTGATCAACGACGGGGCAACCAAGGAGGATCTGGCGGCCTCCATCTTCCAGGCTGTGGTCAATCAGACCATCAGCGGCCTGGCCTGCGGCAAGCCGATCCGGGGCAACGTAGCTTTCCTGGGCGGTCCGCTTCATTTCCTGCCGGAGCTTAAAAACGCTTTTATCCGGACTCTGAAGCTGGGACCGGAGAACGTGATCGCTCCGGCGCATTCTCACCTGTTTGCCGCCATCGGCGCGGCCATGAACGCCCCGGAGGAAAAGGAGGGCGAGCCCTCTCATCTGATCTCCATTTCCGATCTCTATGAGAAGCTGGATAAAGGCGTAAAAATGCGCTTTGAGGTAAAGCGCCTGGAACCGCTCTTCTCCAATCAGGAGGAGTATAATCAGTTCCACCGCCGTCATGCAAAGCATAAAGTCCATACGGCAGAGCTGTCTTCCTACAGCGGCAACTGCTTCTTAGGCATTGACGCCGGCTCCACCACCACCAAGGTGGCCATTGTAGGCGAGGACGGAACCCTGCTCTATTCCTTCTACAGCAATAACAACGGCAGCCCTCTGGCTACCACAATTCAGGCTATCAAGGATATACGGGAACAGCTTCCCGACAGCGCCCATATTGTCTACTCCTGCTCCACCGGCTACGGCGAAGCTCTGATTAAGGCCGCCCTGCAGCTGGACGAGGGCGAGGTAGAGACGATCTCTCACTATTATGCCGCCTCCTTCTTCGAGCCGGATGTGGACTGCATCCTGGACATCGGCGGCCAGGACATGAAGTGTATCCATATCAAGGATCACGCCGTGGACAGCGTACAGTTAAACGAGGCCTGCTCCTCCGGCTGCGGCTCTTTCATCGAGACCTTTGCCATTTCCTTGGGGTATACGGCTCCGGCCTTTGCAAGAGAGGCTCTGTTTGCCAAAAATCCCATCGATCTGGGCACCCGCTGCACCGTATTTATGAATTCCAACGTAAAGCAGGCCCAGAAGGAGGGCGCCGAAGTGGCCGACATCTCCGCCGGCCTGGCCTACTCCGTTATCAAGAACGCATTATATAAGGTAATGAAGATCACCGGCCCTGAGGACCTGGGCAAGCACGTGGTAGTTCAGGGCGGCACCTTCTATAACGACGCCGTACTGCGCAGTTTTGAGCGCATCAGCGGCTGCGAGGCTGCCCGCCCCGATATCGACGACATCATAGGCGCCTTCGGCGCGGCTTTGGATGCCAGGGAACGCTACCAGGCACAGCAGACCTC
>CALWRE010000137.1 GCA_944383835.1 uncultured Lachnospiraceae bacterium
GGTGCAGGGTGCAGCCGGTCTGCTCCCGGAATCGGTGCATCAGGTAGGATTTGCTGAGGTAAAAGCGGGAGGCCAGAAAGTCTGCGGTCAATTCCTCGGCCAGCTGGGCCTCGATATAGCGCAGGAGATTTTCGATCCGGGGATCGTAGCGGATATCCTGGCGGCAGAGGGCCGCGTCCTCCGCACTTTGCGACCGATACCAGCGATTGAGATAGATCATCAGCTGGAGAAAAAGGGTGTCGGCCATCAGGCTGGAGCCAAAATCCTCGGAGGCCAGGGCCTCTTCCAGCTGACGCAGAAGCCGTGCGAACAGCCCTTGCTGTTCCGGACCCAGGCGCAGGAGGCTTAAGCCGCTGTCCTTCGCCTGCGCGAACAAATCGCCCAGGTTGTCCCTTCTCTGGGAGGCGAGAAACGAAGCGTTTACCCAGAGAACAATCCGCTCGTAGGGGGCCTCGTCCCGGATCACCGACTGATGGACGGCATGATGGGGCACCAGCAGGATATCGTCTTTTCGCAGCAGGTAGGTCTTGCCCTCCAACATATAGGTTACGTTTCCCGAAAGGGGGATTACAATCTTGTCAAAATCGTGAAAGTGAAAGCGATGAACCGATGAGCGCACATCGGCGATATGAAAAAGCCTGTAGTTTTCGGAAAGGTAGCCCCTCCTGGCCTGTTTCCCGGTCTGTTCCTTCATCGTAAGCCTCCTCGTTTTGCTGGATGCGTTCTTCCATGCGCCTTATGGAAGTATCCGGATTTCAGATATCTGCAGCTTGCATTTTTGTATTTCAAGAGTACAGCATTTTTTGCAAGATTTCAAGTCGTCTGTGCCGTATACAGAGAAGAAAATGCACACTATAATAAAAGAGCATTACAGATGGGGCGATGGCAGCTTTGCCTTGCCGGCTTGGAGGGAAGTATTATGGATGAGATTTTTGCAGTGGTTAATAAGGTGTTTGCTTTTGTAGTGCCAGTGGCGGATTTTCTGTGGGATTTTCCGACGAATTTCAGCTGGTGGAGCAGGATACCGGTTCTTGGCAATCTGACCTTTGCTATTTTGCTTCTGGTGGGATCGGGAATTTATTTTACGGGGCGCACCGGTTTTATCCAGGTGACGCATTTTAAGGATGGGATCCGGGCGATTATGCGGGAAAAATCGGCCTCCACGGGCATTTCACCCCGAGCTGCCTTTTTCCTGAGCTCGGCTATGCGGGTGGGGCCGGGAAATATCGTCGGCGTGACCGGAGCCATCGCCGTGGGCGGCCCCGGCGCCCTGTTATGGATGTGGGTCAGCGCCTTTTTCGGCATGGCTACAGCCTATGCGGAGGCGGTATTGGCGCAGATTTTCAAGGAGAAAAAGGGCCGGGAGTATGTGGGCGGCCTTCCGTTTTACGGCAAAAAGCTGCTGCATAACCGCGCTTTTGTCGGCGTTGCCCTGTCCTTTCTTTTTATCACGTACGCTTTTTTCTGCCTGCCTGCCCAGGCTTTCAACGTCTTTTCCAGTGTGGGGCAGATGGCCGGGATTGTGACGGGAAATACGTATGAGACAACCTCGGTTCTGTACTATGTCATAGGGATCGTTTTGATTGCAGGGACGGCCGTTGTGGCTTTCGGGGGAATCCGCAAGGTGACCCGCGTGACAGATTTCTGCGTACCGGTGATGGCTGTGCTTTACTGCGGGATTGTTATTTTGATGATTCTTTTTAACCTGGACCGGCTGCCGGCCTTCTTTATTTCGGTGTTCGGCGGGGCATTTCGCCCGGAGGCCCTGTTTGGCGGAGCGATGGGAACGGCTCTGGCCCAGGGGGTAAAGAGGGGGCTGATGTCCAACGAGGCGGGCCAGGGCACCATCACCATGTCTGCGGCTGCCGCCGAGGCGGAGCATCCTTGCGAGCAAGGCTGCGTTCAGGCGGTGGGCGTTTTTCTGGATACTTTGGTGATCTGCACGCTGACCGGCTTTGTGGTGATTATGGCTCAGACCTGGGATGGCATGGACAGCGCGGCGTGGGCGGCCGCCAGCGGGGACAGCTTTTCCCTGTTTTTGGCTTCGCTGTCCTCCCTGATTCCGGGAAGCGCCCTGGATGGGGCGGTGACCTTCCTCATCTGCCTGTGTTACGGTCTCTTCGCCTATACGACTCTTTTGGGTATGCTTTCCTTTGCGGAGATTGCGGCCAACCGTATCAGCCGCAAGAAAAGTTTTATCAATGGAGTTCGGGCCGTTGGGGCCTTCGTCTTTATCCCCTTTGGCGTGCTCTGCGTACTGGCGGGGCTGGAGCTGTCCAATCTGTGGTATATCTCCGATCTGGGGAATATCCTGATCGTCTTTGCCAACCTGCCTCTCTTATATCTGGGGGCCCGGTATGTGTTCCAGGCCACCGGACATTACAAAGCGAAGGACGGGACGGCCTTCACTGGAGCGGTGATCGGGCGTAAATGCAGCTGCTGGCCGAACCAGGGAGAGACGGAAACGGATGCAGATGCGGAAACAGGCACGGATGCAGACGCATGTGCGAGTGCAGCGGCAGGGCAAAATTAGAAGTAAGAATTAAAGGCCGGATGTAATCTCCAGGGAGCAGGGCCTTCCTTCGATCATCTCCACCAGGGAGCGGACGCCTCCGTCCACCATGCCTGCGACCGCTTCCTCCGTGTAGAAAGCGATGTGCTGGGTCATGGTGACATTGGGGAACTGGCGCAGATAGGCCATCGAGCGGTTGCGGATGATGTTGGAGCGCAGATCCTGATGGTAGATGCCGTTTTCATGTTCCAGCACATCGATGCCCAGGGCGCCGATTTTGCAGCTTTCTATACCGTCGATCAATACCTCGGTGTCCATCAGCTCACCGCGGGCGGTGTTGATCAGGATTACGCCCTTTTTCATCCAGGAGAGGGATTCGGCGTTTACCAGATGGTAGGTATTGTCGGCCAGGGGCACATGGAAGGTAATAATATCGCTGTTTTGGAACAGCTCTTTCTGGGACACATAGGCAGCCAGCCCTTCCATCTCCTTTTTGGGATGGCCGCAGGCCAGTATGCGGCAGCCCCAGCCCGACAGGCGGTGGATTACAGCCTGTCCGATGTTGCCGGTGCCTACTACGCCCACCGTCTGGGTGCGAAGCTCCTTGCCCTGGAGGCCGGCCAGGGAATAGTCGTTGGCGTTGCCGCGAAACAGGGCCTGCTTGTAGTGGCGCAGCGACATGAGGATCAGCATCAGCGTAAAGTCGGCCACGCTGCCGGGATCGTAGTCGGAGTGGGCAATGCGAAGGCCCAGACGCCCGGCGGTTTTTACGTCGATATGGTTGTAGCCTACGGTGCGGGTGGACAGGTAGCGGATGCCTCTGTCGGCCAGGGCCGCGAGAAGGGCGGCATCCAGATGGCTTTCCCCCAGGGTCGTGACGGCCTGGCAGCCGGCGACCAGGTTCAGGGTGTCGATGGAAAGGGGCTCCCGCCGGAAGGTCAGACGCACCGGGTAAGTGCGCTCCGCATGGGCGAAGGAGGACATTTCGTCTTCTCTGGCCTCAAAAACGGCGATAGAATAGGGGCTTTCCATAGCAGTTCATTCTCCTTTTCCATATATTTAAAAAACAGATTTAAAATCAATAGAAACAGTATAATATGATTTGCAGCCGCAGGCAAACACAGGCTTTATAGCGTAACGCTTTTGCGCATTGAAGCCTGTATAAAAACGGAAGAATCTGCCATACTAACAGACGAAATCCGTCGGATGGCGGAGAAATAAATTTCTGGAGGAATGCATATGGCAGTGGATTTTATGAACAGTGAGACGAAGGGCAATCTGATGAGGGCCTTCGCCGGCGAGAGCCAGGCCCGCAACCGCTACACCTTTGCCGCCGGGCAGGCCAGGCAGCAGAAACTCTATGTTTTGGAGAGGATTTTCCAGTATACGGCCGACCAGGAGAAGGAGCATGCGGAGATTTTCTATAACTTTCTGAAGGAGGCGGCCGGAGAAACCATCCATATAGACGGCGGCTATCCGGTGGATATTTCCGAAAGCATGGCGGAAATCCTGCGCATGGCCCAGCACAATGAGATGGAAGAGTACGGCACCGTATACAAAGCCTTCGGCGACAAAGCGAAGGAGGAGGGATTTGCGGCAGTGGCCCAGGCCTTCTATCAGATCGCAGAGATCGAGAAAACCCATGGGGACCGCTTTGGCCGCTATGCCAGATGGATGGAGAGCGAAGAGCTTTTCTCCTCCGACGGAGAGACCTACTGGCTGTGCCTAAACTGTGGCCACATCCATAAAGGACCCAAGGCTCCGGGGCTTTGCCCGGTCTGCAAGCATGAACAGGGATATTTTGTGCGCCTGGAGGAGGCGCCCTGGACGAGATAAAGAGAAAGAAGCGAAATAAAGAAAAAGAGAGATGGGAGAAGAGCTGCGGCCCTATGCGTTGGCCGCAGCTTTTCCCTTTGCGGTGCGCCTGCCGGGCATATTTATAAAAAAACCCTGCCCTCGATTATCTCCGAGTATAAATAAAATGGATAGCAGTATTCATGATTGATAATGTACATCTGAGGAGAAAGCACTATAATTTACGGGAGAGGAGGAATTCTATGAATTCTATGGAGCGGACCATTATTATTTCTTTTTTGATTATATTGCTTGCTTTGTGCATATCGGGGTGCAGCCGGGAGAGCCGTCCGCAGGAGGACGGGTATTCTGCCCGGATAACGGAGCAGAGTACGGAAGCAGACCGTGCAGCAGAGGAACCGGAGTCCCCGGCAGCGAATACGGCAGAACAGGAACAAGAACAGGAGCAGACGGAGTATATCGGCCCAGTGCCGGAGGAATATTTTGCTGCGTCCGCCCATGCCGGCCAGGTAATAGAGATTACCTATGACAGCCGGGATTATACGGATGCGTCGGAGCCCGCGATTCAAAAGACCGCCTATGTTTATCTGCTCTATGGCTACGATGAGGCGGACAGGGAGACGCGGTACGATATCCTTTATCTGATGCATGGCTGGACTATGACGGCAGGGGATTTCTTTGACGAATCCGGCAGCGGGATCGTCCCTATGCTCGACCATATGATTGAAAACGGAGATATTCCGCCCCTCATCGTGGTCTGCGCAACCTTTGACGCAGAGAACCGGTCCCAGAGCTTTTCCCGGTCGGTAGAGGAGCTGTCCGTATTCCACAACGATCTGCGGGAAAATCTGATGCCTTACATAGAGAGCCGCTACCACACCTATGCCATGGATGTTACGCCTGAAGGCTTCCGGGAGTCCAGAGCGCACCGGGCTTTCGGCGGATTCTCCCTGGGAGCAGTCACCACATGGTATCAATTCATCTACAACCTGGATTATATACAATATTTCCTGCCTATGAGCGGCGACTGCTGGATCATGGGAACCTATGGAGGCAGGTAT
Source organism: uncultured Lachnospiraceae bacterium (assembly GCA_944383835.1). Taxonomy (GTDB): domain Bacteria; phylum Bacillota; class Clostridia; order Lachnospirales; family Lachnospiraceae; genus RGIG7193. Next base: position 5,389 of record CALWRE010000137.1, read on the forward strand.
TATCCGGTGGAAACGGTGGATTATCTGGAGGCTATGCTGGCCGAAGGCGGCTATGGGGAAGACGATTTCCGAATTTATCAGGGCATCGGAACGGAGGATCCGATTTGGGCGCAGACGGACAGCCAGATACAGGAGATGTTCACCCGCAGCGCTTTTACGCCGGCGAATCTCCATTATGCCATTATCGAGGGCGGCCGGCACGATATAGACGCCTGCGAGCGGTATATCTATTATGCTTTGCGGGATTTATTCGGCGAAAACGCTTGAAGAATGCATTTACAGCATTGGTTTGCTAATATTCGGTATGATGTGAGAGGAGGGAGCGAATCGCCCCCTCCTTCGTACTTATTTGCCGTGCATGCTAAATGCTATTGCTGTTTTTGGCTGCGCTTTTTGCGCGTGTTTTTAAGGAACAGCATACTCAGAACCCCGCCGGCAGCAAGGAGGGCGGCAAGCCAGATGCCAATCGGGCTATTGTCGCCGGTGCCGGAACCGCCATTGGATTCCTGCGGCTGTGCCGGACCGGAGCTGCCGCTGCCCGCTCCCGGCTGTGACGGCTCGGAAACAGGGCTTTGATTTACTGTGACCGTAACGGCGGCGCTGTTTCCTGCCTTATCGACGACGGTGATGGTCTGGCTTCCATCTCCAGGGCGAAGGGTGAACTGCCCATTGGTCAGGATTATGGTTTCCCCGTTTACCGTGACAGAGGCGATGTTCCTTTCGTCAACCGTTACGGTTGTATCCCCAAAATAAGTTCCTCCGTTCTGGATGCCGCTTATGATGGGAGCGGTGTTGTCGACAATAATGCGGGAGCCGCCGCCATTGCTGACTGCAGCGGGAGCGGAGGCGTTGACAACCTCCAGGGTTTCCAGGGCTATCGAGGTTTCTGCTTCTGCCGCAGTATCCTTTATTTTGAATTTCAGGACGATAAAATTCCCCTTGGCGGAAATGGTCGATACTTCGTCCAGTGTGGCCAGCAGCCGGTAGGGCTGTGCCGTCAGTTCTTCCTGCACGGTAAACTGGCTTTGGGTGAAGATATCGCCGTAGGTATAGCCCAGCAGTTCCAGGGAGGCGGAATCATAGCTGACGGCCGCCAGGATGCCCCAGAGCTCCGTCGTCTGGTTCAGTCCCACTGCAACCTCGAATTCCTTGCCGCGGTTGAGAGCAACTTCTTCCGGTGAAAGGGTCATCGCCGCATTTGCTGCGGCCGCTGATACCGGCAGGTTGGCTGGTACAGGGGCCGAGCCGGATAAAAAGATGGCTGGCGCGATGCGGTACAGCACAGTGGGGGCAGGAACCTGGGCGGCCGGCTCCGCCGCAGTGTCGTTTGCCGGAGTGCCGCCTACCGGTTCCATAGCGGTATCGCTGGAGGTCTCCGCCGTGGTTTCGTTCGTAACTTCAGGAAGAACGCCGTCTGTTGATTCTGCGGG
>CALWRE010000138.1 GCA_944383835.1 uncultured Lachnospiraceae bacterium
AACAGATGGCTACAGTAATGACAAACCTAAAAATCAGCCAGGACAAGGTGCAGTTGCTGATGGCTGAAAATTGCATGAACCCTTATGATCTGTGTAGTAAGGCGGAAATTAGCTACACCTCTTACCGTCGGATCATGAAGGAGGGCGGCTGCAAGCTGGCCACACTGGGTAAAATCGCAAAGGCTTTGGGCTGTAAAGTTACTGACATCCTGGAGTAATCTGGAGTAAGGAGGAGTGAAGCATGGGTTTAGCACGCGAAGAACAAGAGACGCAAATAAAAATATGAAAGCTTTCATCATCATTTGTGCCGCCGTAGGCGGCATAGTAACAAAACTGTGGCATTGTAGAATTGCTCTGCCCCGTGTTGACTAATATTTGACTAAAATATCCCTTTCTCCTGTTTGAAACCTGTGCTACAATGATAAAGCGATAGAATGATGTAGGGGTCAAAAGGTATTTTGACCCTTATGCGATAAGGAGAGGAACGATAATGGCAAGAAAAATAGATGAATATTCTTACCGCTGCGGCGTGATCGACGCCTTTAATGAAATCGTTGCCGCCGGCGTGAAGCGCTTGGCTCTCAGTCACCCCTGCGCCAGCGCGAAGGAAAGGGAGGAGCTTCTGCAGTTTTCCGAAGAGATATGCAAAAAGTACGGGACCTCTTATTACGTGGAGGACGAGCTTTTGACCAGCGATCTGTTTGCGGTTTCCGAGTCTTTCGGGAAATATCTGATCCTCTATTACCGCGACAGGGAGATACTGGAAAAATATCGGGAGCTCAAAGAGAGAAAAAGGGACCTTTGCCGGAGGGGAGAATACTGCGGCGAAGCCAGACGGCAGATTGCCCTGGATTTCGCCTGGCTTTTATCCTATGAGAAAGAAGCGGCCCTGGGCATGATCGAAAAAAATCAGGGACAGGAAGACGAGCGGGGAGAGCGAAGATGTACCGTATCCTGATTGTGGAGGATGATGAAATCATTGCCCGAGTAATGGAAAGCCATTTGAAGGGCTGGGGATACGAGGTCCTTCGCAGTACGGATTTTCAGCATGTGATGGGAGATTTTGCGCAGTTTGGCCCCCAGCTGGTGCTTTTGGATTTGAATCTGCCCTTTTATAACGGCTATCATTGGTGTGCGCAGATCCGGCAGGTGTCGAAGGTCCCGGTGATCTTTATCTCCTCCGCATCCGATAATATGAATATTGTGATGGCGATGAACATGGGCGGGGATGATTTTATTGCAAAACCTTTTGATCTCAATGTATTGACGGCAAAGATCCAGGCTCTGCTCCGCAGAAGCTATGATTTTGCCGGTCAGAATCATTTGCTGGAATTTCAGGGAGCGATACTCAACATGGATACGGCAGCCCTTACCTATCAGAATCATAAATTGGAGCTGACGAAAAATGAATATCGGATTTTGCAGACTCTTCTGGAAAACAGAGGACGGCCGGTGAGCCGGGAACGCCTGATGGAAAGGCTGTGGGATTCGGACAGCTTTATAGACGACAATACTTTGACCGTCAATATAAACAGGCTTCGCAAAAAGCTTGATGAAATCGGATTGGCGGATATGATCGTCACCCGCAAAGGGCTGGGGTATCAAGTGGGGGAAAAGAAACCGGAGGAGAATCCGATATGAACCGTTGGCTGGCGTATTTGCGTGACCGGAGGAAATCTCTTGGTTATTTTATTTGCTGCTCCCTGCTGTTTTTTCTGATTTTTATTTTATACCGCCTCCCGCTGGAGGCATTTGTCTATGGAATGATCCTATGCCTGGCAATAGGGGCGGTTCCTTTTTTCCTGGATTACGGCGCATACAGGAGGCGCTGGGATACGCTGCAGTGGCTGGAAAGCCAGCTGGAGGACATAGAAAATTATCTGCCGGCGCCGGAAGGGGAATGGGAGCGCTCCTACCAAAACCTCTTGCTTTCCCTGCAGCGGAGCCGTCTGGAGGAAAGGGCCCAGGCGGCGCACAGCCGCAGCAGCATGCTGGAATATTTTATGATGTGGGCCCATCAGATAAAGACCCCTATTGCCGCCATGGATATGCTTCTGCAGTCGGAAAAGGAGCTGGATCGAAGCCTGGTGGCCCAGCAGCTTTTTCGGATACAGGAGTATGTGGAGATGGTCCTCACCTACCTGCGAATGGAAGATATGGGGGCGGACTTGGAGCTGCACCGCTATGAGCTGGATGGAATTGTAAAAGCTGCGGTGAAAAAATATTCCCGAACCTTTATTTACCGGCATTTGTATCTCCATTATCAGCCCCTGGGCGTGCGGGTGCTGACGGATGAGAAATGGCTTCAGTTTGTCATAGAGCAGGTGATTTCCAATGCGCTGAAATATACCCATCAAGGGGGGATTTCCATCTATATGGATTCCCAGTATCCCTGCCGCCTCGTTATCGAGGATACCGGGGTGGGCATCCGGGCGGAAGATCTGCCCAGAGTCTTTGAAAAAGGCTTTACCGGCCTGAATGGAAGGGCGGATAAAAATGCCACCGGCATCGGCCTCTATCTATGCCGCGAGATTATGAAAAATCTGTCCCACGGAATGGGAATTGCATCGAAGGAAGGGGAGGGTACCCGCGTCTGGATGGATTTGGATTCCATCGCATCACTTTAACACGAAACGCCGCAGAATATTCGTCAGCTCCTCCGCTGAAACATCGCAGCCGCGGCTCAGCCACTCGGTTGTCAATCCAATGCCGATCCATGCGCGGCACGCGTAGGTATAGTATTCTTCTGCGGACAGTCCTACCACCTCGCGGGTGGTATTGGAGACAATGACGCGGCTGCTGATCGTATCAAAATAAGACCGGGGATTCGCCTTATAATAGCATTGGAAAAAACGTCTGTGTTTTTGATACTGCAGACAGGCCGCCCGGAACACGTCAAAATAATCCCATCCTTCTCGAACCATATCTTCGGGATCCGATTCTCCGCAGATTTCCATAAATTTCTTTTGAAAGACATCATCCATGGAGCGATAGTTCCGGTAAAATGAGTTTCGGCAGACGCCGGCCTCGTTCACCACATCTTGAATGGTAATCTCATGATACGGTTTTTCACCTGCCTCAATAAGCCGCAGCAGCGCTTCGCAGATCATATCGGAAACGGGCGCCAATCGTTTTATTTTTGGCATAAAATCCCCCCTTTTGTTCCAAATTTTTTACATTCTTGCAATCACAGGATTTGCCATGCTATCATAGTTATGGAACACTTTGCTCCATTATATCGGAAACTTTAGGGGTTGGCAAGTACAAAAATGGGAGGAGGTAGATTGTGACAGGATCTGATGCGATGAAACGCCTGCTTGTTAGGCTGCTGCGGATCAAGCCTAAAATTTATGCGGGCGCGGAAAAAGAAAAGATCCGCAATGACATGATCCAGGCAAACCGGAGCCAGGACAGGGATATCACGACCTGCGACAAAACGCTGATTGGGGGATTGGAATGCACGCCGGTTTCTCTGGCAAATGCCGGGGGCTGGCTGATTGCAGGGGAGGATAACCCAAAGGACAAGATTCTTTACTATATTCATGGGGGTGGTTTTACCGGCGCCTGCACCAGGGAAAGGATGCCTTTTGTTTCCTATCTGGTCCGCCAATTCGGATACAACGTATTTTCGATGGATTATCGGCTTGCGCCGGAGTTTATGCAGCCTTGTGCGCTTTACGATTGCCTGGACGGATATGAATGGCTTTTGCAGCGCTATTCTCCGGAAAACATTCTGCTGATCGGAGAATCCGCCGGGGGAACCCTTTGCCTTAGTCTTTCTCTCCTGCTGCGGGACAAAGGCATGCCGCTGCCTGAGGCGGTTTATGCCAATTCGCCCGTCACGCAGATGTGCGGTTATACGGACAGCTATGAGAAGTTTTCCTTAACCAGGGATTTTATTATCACCAAAGGGATTTTGGAGAATATCACCGGAATTTATTTCCGGGAAGAAGACGCGAAAGATCCGTATGTGTCTCCCCTGTACGCCGACCTGCACGGCTTGCCGCCTGTATTCCTGACCGCCAGCGCATGCGAATGCCTGCTGGATGATGGGCGGAGGATGGCGGATAAGCTTCTGGAGGCGGGAAACCGGGCGATATTTAAGGCTTATCCGGATCTGTGCCACGCGTTTATTATTTCTCCCCAGATGAAGGCGGTTGCGAAGTCGTCGGCTTACCCGGATCTGCGAGGATATATAAAGGAACAGCTTGGATGATTTGAAAGGAGGTTAGGACGGCATGAAATCTCTGTACAAAAATGTTCGTATTCCCTGGCTTCTCATTTTGGTAGGCGCTGTACTGGCTGTTTTCAATTCCGTCGTCATTCTCACGCAGTATGAAAATTACATGGCGATTTTCACCGGGGCACTGACGGATTTGTCTCCGCTTTTCCAGTATCTGGCGGCCTGTTTTATCCAGTATCTGCTGATCTTTGCCAGCATTCTCTCCGACATTGCTTTTGTGACCATCGTCACCGGGGTACGGAAAAAGATGTGGAGAAAAATGGTGTGCCTGCCGTTAAAGGATTATGAAAAGGAATCGCCCGGCGGAATGCTCTCCCGCATCACTTCCGACGCGGAATATGCCTCAAAGCCTTTTTACGCCTCCATCTCCATTCTGCAGATCCTGCTGTACATTATGTCGCTGGGCGCTACGGCTCCTAAGGATATGCCCCAGGCGCTGCCTTTCCTGGTGGTGACATTGATTCTGGCTGTGGCATCCATCTTTGTCAGCGCGAAGATCTGTGCGCGTTCCTTGGCGGTATCCTGGCGATCCGGGCCGGCGCCATCTCCGATACGACGCCCACCAGCGCGGTCTATGCTTTTGGCATGGCTCTGGAGCTGACCTTGGTTGGAATCATGACTCTGCCCAGCTATTTTGCCTCCGCGGCTGGCGGCTCCAGGAAGCTGAAGTCTATTTTTGCCATGAAGGAGGAGGATACGGAAACCGGCGCCGCGTCTGTGCCGACCGACGACATTACGCTGAAGGACGTCACCTTCGGCTACCAGGAAACCACCGTGATCGACCATGTATCGGTGGTAATCCCCAAGGGAAAGGTGACCGCTGTCATCGGCCCCAACGGCTCCGGCAAGTCCACCTTGATTAAGCTGATCGACCGCCTGTATCCGGCGGAAGGCGGAGACCTGCGGATTGGGGAGGCGGATGCCTCCGACGTTTCCCTCAAAGCCTGGCGCAGCCAGTTTGCCGTGGTATCTCAAAACACGGCTGTCTTTGCAGGCACGATCCGCTCCAATATATGCTACGGGGCCGCAGAGCCTGTCTCCGAGGAAGCGCTGCGCAGGGCGGTACGCCTGGCAAATCTGGAGGAGGTCGTCGCCTCCCGCCAGGGAGGGCTGGACTATGAAGTCGGGGTCAAAGGCGCGGGGCTCTCCGGCGGGGAGCAGCAGCGCGTAGCCATCGCCCGCGCCCTGCTCAAAGATCCGCAGGTCCTGATCCTGGACGAGGCTACGGCAAACCTAGACGCCAAAACCGAAGCGGAGGTCAAGAAAGGACTTAACGAGCTGATGAAAGGCCGCACCGTCATTGAAATCGCCCACAATTACGCAGCCATCCGGGACGCCGACTACGTCGTCGTGCTGGACCAGGGACGGCTGGCGGATTCCGGCAGTCCTGGGGAGATGGAAGAGCGCTGTGCGTTTTACAGGCAGATGACGCGGCAGATTTAAGCGAAAGGATTCGATTTAATTCGGATGGCTTCGATTTAACCGGATGATTTCAAGGCGAAGTCGGCGCAAGCTTACAAAAATGTAAGGATAAAAAGGAAAATGTAAGCCATAGTTATGGCAGAGCATTTTCCTTTTTTGCTATACTGTTCTCAGAAATGCAGGAGGACAATGAAATGGCTATTCTGGAAGTTTCACATTTGAAAAAAATCTACACGACCCGCCTGGGCGGGGCCAAAATACAGGCGTTAAAGGACGTGAGCTTTTCCGTGGAACCGGGGGAGTATGTGGCGATCATGGGAGAGTCCGGCTCGGGAAAAACGACCCTCCTCAATATCCTTGCGGCCCTGGATAAGCCCACCGCAGGAGAGGTTCTTCTGGAGGGGCGAAGCGTCGTGGCCCTGAAGGAGAAGGAAATTTCCGTGTTTCGGCGGGATAAGCTGGGCTTCGTGTTCCAGGAATTCAATTTGCTGGACAATTTTTCGGTGCAGGACAATATCTTTCTGCCGCTGGTCCTGGCGGGAAAAACTTACGACGAGATGGTAAAGCGCATCACCCCTCTTGCCCATCGCCTGGGGATTTCCGATATCCTGAACAAATACCCGTATGAGATATCGGGCGGGCAGAAGCAGAGGGCGGCAGCAGCCAGGGCGCTGATCACCGCCCCGCGCCTGCTTCTGGCTGACGAGCCCACCGGCGCCTTGGATTCGCGGGCCAGCGAGGAACTGCTGTCTCTGTTTTCCGAGATCAACCGCGACGGACAGACAATCCTGATGGTGACCCACTCCGTTGCGGCGGCCAGCCATGCCGGAAGGGTGCTGTTTATCCGGGACGGCCAGGTCTTTCACCAGCTGTACCGGGCGTCTCTGGGACGGGAGGAAATGTATCAGAGGATAGCGGACACATTGACTACGATCGCGACGGGCAGTGAAAGGAGACAGGCATGAAGAGCTTCTTTTATTTTCGTCTTGCCATGCAGAATATCCGCAACAACCGGAAAACCTATGTCCCTTATATCCTGACCGTGATCGGGACCATCCTTATGTACTACAGTTTCCATTGCATGGCCGATAATCCCGGCATCCGGAATCTGAGGGGCGGTTTGGTAGTGGCGATGATCATGAACTTCGGAACCTCTGTTATCGCCCTGTTCGCTGTGATCTTTCTGTTTTACACCAACAGCTTTCTGATGAAGCAGAGAAAGAAGGAGTTTGCCCTGTACAACATCCTGGGGATGGAAAAAAGGCATCTGGGGCGAATCCTCCTGTGGGAGACGGTCATGGTGGCAGGCATGGGAATCGCGGCGGGTTTTGGCGGCGGCATCCTTTTGGCGAAGCTTATGTATCTGTTTTTGCTCCGGCTGATGGATTTCCCGGTGCAGCTGGGCTTTTACATCTCCTGGGACGCTTTGAAAAGCGCGGTGATCTTATTCGGGGCGATTTTTTTCCTCACCTGGCTGAATGCCTTGTTCCAGCTTCATCTGGTCAGTCCGGCCCAGCTTCTGCAGCAGCAGAGGGCGGGGGAAAAGGAGCCCAAGACCAAGGCTTTGATGGCGATCCTGGGGGTAGTCTGCCTGGGAGCCGGCTATTATATCTCGATCACCACCAAATCGCCGATCACGGCCATTACCCTGTTTTTTGCGGCTGTGATACTGGTGATCATCGGGACATACCTCTTATTTACCGCTGGCAGCATAGCCTGGCTGAAATTCCTGCGGGGAAGGAAGAAATATTATTACCAGACCCGTCACTTTATCTCCGTTTCAGGCATGCTCTACCGGATGAAGCAGAATGCCGTCGGCCTGGCAAATATCTGTATCCTTTCCACGATGGTTCTGGTCATGCTGTCCACAACCGTCGCCCTGTATGCGGGCAGCGAAAATATGATCCACAGCCGTTACCCGCGGGAGCTGCTGGTCTATTCGAACCGGGTGACGGAGGAGCAGGCGGAGGCCTATGAGGAGGCGGTAAACGGATATCTGGAGGAAAAGGGCCTGTCTGCCCAGGAAGCATTCGGCTACCGGGAGATGTATGGAACGATGGTGCGGGAGGAAAACAGGCTGCGGGGGCCAGTGGGAGCGGTGGCTATTCTGGCAAGCGTGGAGGCGCATTTTGCCAGAATAGATGATTTCCGGAGGATGGCAGACGAGGAGCTGCCGCAGACGTTGGAGGCGGATCAGGTATATCTTTTGTACCGCGGGAATAATATCCCTGGGGACGTCTTGGAAATAGCCGGCCTGGATTTTAGGATTGCCGGCAGGATGACCTTCGAGGAGGCGGGGGTGGATCCCGCCGTTCTGACCGATTCCTACAATGTGGCCGAGGTCTATGTGATCCTGACGGCGGATGGGAGCGTGCTGGAGCAGATTGCGGCCGCCGTCGATCAGGAGATAGGGGTAGAGGGCAGCATTTTTGACTGCGACCCGGCGCAGGATCAGCTGCGCTATGTCTATGGCTTTGACCTGGGGGACGAGGAGCAGGCGAAGGAGGTGCAGGATCAGCTGTACGTCCTGCTGGCCGAGACGGGCATTACCCAGGGGGGAGTTGAGAACCGTTTTGACAATGAGGCATCCTACTATGAAATGAACGGCGGGCTTTTATTCCTGGGCATTTTCCTGGCCCTGCTGTTTCTTATGGCGACGGTGCTTATTATGTACTACAAGCAGATTTCGGAAGGATATGACGACAGGGAGCGCTATCAGATCATGCAGAAGGTGGGACTTAGCCGCAGGGAGGTGCGGACTGCAATCCGCAGCCAGGTACTGAACGTTTTCTACCTGCCCCTTGCAGTGGCGGTGATCCATGTGGCCTTTGCCTTCCCGATTATCGTCCGGCTCATCGCCCTGTTTAATCTGAACGACGTGGGGCTTTTCTTCCTCACCACGGTGGTGACGGTGCTGGTCTTTGCCGGGCTGTACGCGGCGGTATATGCCATGACGGCGAAGATATATTACCGGATTGTGAGCAATTAAAGAGAGAGCAAAAATATAAAAGATTTGAAATGTGCGCCGCACAAATATGTGCAAATATGTTAAAAAAATTTCTTGACAGCCGGTGAAATTTATCGTAAACTGATAACAGTTAAACAGAGTTGAGACTACGTGTGACTATTAAATTAGGCATGAGTTCACTTTTCAGAGTGGAGTCATGCCTTTTTTGGTGCGCCTGGTAAGCGGCTGCCGCGTTTGGGGAGAAAGCATTTGCCCGGCAGGGCATTGCGATAAAAATTTATTTTCAAGGAGGAGGAACGGTATGAGTTTTACCAAGAAAGTTTCAAAGGCATCGGAGAGCTTTGCGAAAGCGCTGGCACAGCCTCTGATGTATCTCGCGGGGGGAGGTCTGATTCTGGCGGTTGCTACTCTGCTGACGCAGAGCAATATTGTAAGCGCCCTGCCTTTCCTTAACTGGGCGCCGATCAGCGTGGTGTTTAATATGCTGAAGGCGGGCATTATGGCAGTTATCAATAACCTGAGCATTTTGTTCTGCGTAGGCATTGCCACTTCCTACGCAAAGAAGGAGAAGCATAAGGCTGCGATTATCAGCCTTCTTGCCTATCTGATGTATCTGGCCATGAATAATTCGATCCTTACTTCTCTGGGGAACCTGGCGGAGGGCTCCGGAATGGCCGGCCTGGTCGGCACGGGCCAGGCTACGATCCTGGGTACGCAGGTTCTGGATATGAATGTATTCGGCGGCATCCTGGTCGGCATGCTGTGCGGCTTCGTCTTTAACCGCACCATTGATAAGAAGTTCAGCGGCGCTTTCCAGATGTATTCCGGCAACGTATTTACCTTTATGATAACAGTTCTGGCAGTAGGCGCTTTCAGCCTGGTCACCAATTTTGCATGGCCTTATGTGCAGATGGCGATTTCGGCCATCACCAGTGCGATTCGCTCCGCAGGCGCCTTTGGCATTGCCATCTATGGAGCCCTGGAGCGTCTGCTGATTCCCACCGGCCTGCATCACCTGATTTATACGCCTTTCCTGTTTTCGGAAGTGGGCGGTTTCCTGCAGCTGGGCGATACTACCATTGTCGGCGCATACCCGGTAGCCCTGACGGAGATCAGCATGAATCTGCCTCTGTCCGACGCGTTCTACTATCTGACCGGTTTTGTAAAGATGTTCGGCTATATGGGCATCTGCCTGTCCTTCATCTATACCGCTCATAAGGAAAATCGGAGCCGGACAGTGGCGCTGATGGTTCCGCTGATGGTTACCTGCCTGCTTTCGACTCTGACGGAGCCGATTGATTTCCTGTTCCTTTTTGCCGCACCTTTGCTGTGGGT
>CALWRE010000139.1 GCA_944383835.1 uncultured Lachnospiraceae bacterium
GGGGGAGACGGCTCCGTCACCGGCGGCATCCACCAGGAAGCGGTAGACCTTCAGCCGGGAGCGCTCGTATTCCTCCTCGTCCAGAACCGTCTTGAAAAACTGCTGGTAGTATTCGAACACCGTCAGCTTCATCTTCACGGTTTTGGAGACGCTCAGTCCCTGGGTAGCCAGGGAGCCCTTGGTCTTGACATAGTAGTAGATAGGCAGCTGCAATGCGTAGAACCGCTCCGCCCAACGGATATATTCCAGGTTGAACAAAAAGTCCTCGCACCAGCTGATCTCCGGGTCCATGCGCAAACGGTGCCGTTCCACGATCTTTCGGCGGTAGAGCTTGTTCCATAGAACGCCATAGTAAAAGTCTGCCGGGTTCTCCATCATATGGGCGGCATAGCCCTCCCGGGTGAGGATGGTGTCCTCGTCAATGTCGCCTTTGCGAGAGAGCCGTTCCCCCACCACCCGATAGAAATCTGCGATCACAAGATCGCACTGGTGATCGTCCGCCGCCCGCACCAGGGCACGCGTGGCGTCGGCAGTGATCCAGTCGTCACTGTCCAGGAACTGAAGATAGGTGCCCCTCGCATGGTCCAGGGCCAGATTTCGGGCGGCGGAGACGCCGGCGTTTTCCTGATGAAAGACCCGCACCCTGGCGTCCTGAGCGGCGTATGCGTCGCAGATCGCGCCGGAGCTGTCCTGACTGCCGTCGTCTACCAGCAGCAGCTCGAAATCCGTGTACTGTTGGTTCAGGATGCTGTCCACACAGCGGCAGATAGTATCCTCAGCGTTATATACAGGGACAATAATACTAACCGTAGGGTCCATAGATGGGTACTCCTTGTATGGAATGGTATTCAGGCGTCAAGGGGAAGCGGGCTGAATCAGCCGCTCTGCCAGCAGCGTCTCAAAGGTATTCACAGCGCCGCCGTGCTCCACGATTTTTCCTTCGCGGACGCGGTCAATGTTGACGCCGGTAAAGGAGAGCCGCCGGCCGGTGGGGGAAATCCCCAGCCAGGTTCCGCTGTGCGTGCCCTCCATCACGAACTCTGAGATCACATACTCCCCGTCGCAAAACTGCCGCAGAATCCGGACGGTGTAATCGGGATAAGTCCTCTTGGTGGCCCGAATGTGCGCTTCCATCCCCTCCGCCCCCATGGGACGGGAGTCCCCTCCGGAGACCAGGCGGCAGGACTGCGCCACATACGCGGGAATCAGCTCCAGCCGGTTTTCTGAAACGACATGCTCATAGAAGGCGCGAACCAGATCTTTGGGGGGCATCATGGCCGTCTCCTTTCACTCCTGGGTGCGGGCTGCGGACAGTCTGGTATGATTTTACCATACTCGTCGGGCGGATACAAGTATCGGCCGGAGGCGCTCTTCCGCCTTCAAAAGAGCAGCGCGTTGCGGCAACATGGGGAGGATTCGTCTAACCGCGCAGAGGCCGCTCTCGTGTCCGAAAGCAGCCCTGCGTTTTCCCGCCCTGCTTCCTCGATGAGAATTGCACCGGTTTCATCGACTTTGTAGATAGACAGGGCCTCCAGTCTGACGGCAGGATTCTCGATCTTGTGCGTCAGCAATACTTTTGCAAATTCCCCGACCGTAAATTCGGGACAGACCCCTGCGGAGACAACATCCGCGGAAACCCCGACGGAATCGCCGTCAGAGAGGCTGCTGTTTCCGATATCGTTTACTTGAATCCGCAGGCAGGCATCTTCCGCCTCGGTCACTTCCCCCGAGAAAAAATATTGCATGCTGCCGCCCTGCTGTATGTTCTCCGCATCTGACTGTCCGCAGCCCGCCAGGGCTATGCAGGCCAGCGCCGCAGCGAGCACCATCCGGCGCTTGGCCGGCCTTGCTGCATCCCGGATCGAGCTGCATGGGTTAGTTGAATACGGCGTGATACCCATTTGTTTTATCGCCGGTGATGACAATCCAATATGATTCCCCGAAGCGGGCTTCCCAGGAGATGATGGGCTCCACATATTCTGTGATGTCATCCGGGTATCTATTTTCGTAATTGGGGGTCACGCATTCCGTTATAATTCTGAATTGCATGGACAGCGTGAAGGCGTCAGAGAGATCCTTTAGCTCCGCCTGATTCCACACCACGGTGTTATCAGAGTCGTGCCGGAGGAACGATCCGTCCGCATTTGATATGCCTCCGCTGTATTCGTAACGGCCTGCGCGGTAATCGTAAACCAGCAATCCAAGATCGTCCTCCGTATCGAATTGTATATGCAGGGCTATTTCATCAGCAGCAGGCACATATTCGCCAGGCATTGCCTGATTGTAAACTGCGAGGCTCAACCCCAGCACAGTCACGATCGCAGCAATCATTCCGATCATCTTTCTCTTCATTCCCGAAGCGCTCCTGTTTATCAATTCAATTTTTCTTGAAAGTAATGAGAATTCCAAGGATTGCAGCAAGCAAGATCAGCGGTGCTGTTCTGACAAACAGCCATTCAAATGCGTGAAAGGCTACGCCGAGAACGGCGGTTTCGGGGTCACTGTAATCCCAACTCAAATAAGAACTTTGGAGCGTTCCCAAAACCGCAAAGACCATTCCAATCATTGCACATAGTAAAATGAGCAGCCAGCGAATCAGGTTTCTTCTCGTGGTCTTTCTTTGTGCCAGCTGCAAGTTGATCACTTCCAGTTTTTCGGAAATGGCTTCTATGCGATCGACCTCTGCCTCCACAACAGGTTTTCCCAACAGCGTGCTTACAGGTGTTTCCAGCACTTCTGATATGGAGATTAACATATCGGCGTCGGGTACCGACAAGCCTTGCTCCCATTTAGAAACCGTTTGCCGCACAACGTTCAGCTTGACAGCAAGCTCCTGTTGTGAAAGCCCTTTTGATTTTCTGATTGCTTTTATATTTTCGTTGAGCATGAGGGATAACCTTCTTTCTCTTTGCTGCTGCCACTATTGTAGCTGGAATTGCGCGTTGCCACAAGCAACGAATTTGAACATCATTCCAAAACCGGCAATTCGGAGCGCGCAGCGCTTATAATCGGGAGGGCCTCTCGATTTCCTTCCGCGTTTCCGGAGATGGAACTTCATAAGCTGAAGTGGATTTATCCATCGGTGATACTCACAAAAAGATCCCATATGAAACCATCCCCGGCAGATCATCACCATGGTGCGCTTGCGTTTAGGCGGTATCAATAGCTTTTCGCCCCTTTCAAGATGAGTGGTGATAGAGAAACCTCCGTTGGTTTTAACAATCGACACGATAAAGAACCGTTCGGTATGATTAAATAAATTGAAATATGGAATCTGATCGGAGTCTTTCTATCAGGGGAGCATAACAGGAACCAGAAAACCACAACTCTGCTAAATGTGATTTTAAAGGCAGCTGTGGCAATCGTTTGGACGATCAATTGTATGATTCTTACAGGGTATACAAGAAGTAACGGATCACCCGAAATCATACTGGCGCTTGATATTGTCTGTGCAACTATATGGTGGGTGGGTTTTGCTGCCGCGCTGGTTCGTTATCGCAAAGGCAAGCATGACCAATGAACCCGTAATTATCCTCTCATCCCAAACAAGAGGAACCGCAGAAACACCAAGGGGTATGCCCTTGCATGGGGGATACCCTTTTGTCTATATTCAACAATGAATTTCAATTTTGCTTGCAATCACTGCTTTCCTGGAAAAGGGACCGGGGCTCCGTCCACTTGACTTACCCGGCTGCATATGATAAAATTCCCCTGTTAAAATGCCGCTCTATGGAGCGGCCCCACAATGTGAAGAATGGAGAAATGCGTCATGGAACGAATCAAGACTCTGGAGACCCGGAACCTGTGCGAGAGCGCCAAGAACGGCGGCTGCGGCGAGTGCCAGACCTCCTGCCAGTCCGC
>CALWRE010000140.1 GCA_944383835.1 uncultured Lachnospiraceae bacterium
GCGTCCGCAGCCTGCGCAGCTGTTCTGTCCGCAGCCCCAGCATCCATAGATATCGCCCCATAAGGACAGGCCCTTTCACAGGCGCCGCAGCCTATGCAGGAAGACGCGTCGCAAGTGACCAGCCCCGTTCTCTCAGCCCGATGAAAGCAGCCTCGGGGACAAGCCTTTTCGCAGGCGGCCTCTTCGCAGTGCCGGCAGGTCTCAAAACGCCAGGAAATCCTGTCTTCCTCTTCCCAGCGCACAACGCGGCAGAAGCTTTTCTCCCCCCGCTGCGGCCTCCTGTCCTTTTCCTCCATGCAGGCTGCCACGCAGGCCTGACAGCCCACGCATTTTTCCGTCTCGCAGACGAGCTGTCCCATGGTCAGAGGGCCATGGAAGACGCCGGCTGCTTTTTTATTTCCTTCTCCGGCGGTTTTTCCCGTATCTCCCTCGGCGTTTTCCCCTCCCGGCATCTTGCGCACCTGAACCGCTGCGCTCCGAAAAGCAGGGAAGCCGGAATAGGGATCCACCTCCTCCGCGCCCAGCAGGGAGTTCACATCCGCTTCGGCAAAGCCGTGCCCCACATAGACGCAGCCCCGATCGGCCTGGACGCTCACCTGAGCCCTTACGCAGATGGAGCCGTTTTCCGTGGATATCTGCAGCGCATCCCCTTCCTTCACCCCCAGTTTCCCGGCATCCTTCGGGTTTATCTGCGCCTCCGGATAAGGATGCAGGGCGCGGCTTAACGGAACGCCCCGCAGGCGGGAATGAAGATGGCCGGGGAGCCGGGGCGAAGAACACAGCCGAAAGGGGAAATCCGCCCGCGCTGCGGGGGCCTCGTATTCCGGCAGAGGTTTCAGCCCCATCTTCCTGTATTTCTCAATCGCCAGGGAATAGAGCTCAAACCGGCCGCTTTTCGTGGCCAGCCCCTTCTCCAGCAGGGTTCCCGGAATGTACTGCGCATGGGGAAGGCAAACCGGCCCATCCGCCTGCCATAAATCCTCCAGCGTCACCGGCAGGCGGCCGATCAGATAGCGGTAACAAGCCTCGGGGCCTGCGGCCAGCAGCGGATCGTCCAGCTTCAGCCTGCGGGCCAGCTCACAGATGATCTCCACATCCGGCCGGGATTGATACAGGGGTTTTATCACTGGCCTCGTATACCAGATACAGCCGCCTCCCCAAACCTTTAATTCGCTGCGCTCCAGGGAGCTGCACACCGGAAGGATATAATCGCAGAAGCGGCAGGTATCCGTCATAAAGAGCTCTGTGTTGACCAGAAGATCTGCCTGCATCATCGCCCGCTTCAGCCTTTCGTCCGCCGGGCCGATGCGATAGTTAAGACCAAAGCCCATAATGGCCCGAATCGGATAGGGTTCACCTGATTCCAGCTGCTGAATCAGCCCGTTGGTCTGGGCCTCGTCTATAAACTCGCTCCACAGAGGGAAACGGCCGCTGCCGACGGCCGGAGCCATATCGATCGGCCGGCAGCCCCGGATAAATTCATCCTCTTCTATATCGAGGCCGGCTGCCTGGTAATTGTAGCTGAAGGATACGGGAATCTGCCCGCCGGGCCGGTCAAAGCTCCCGGTAATGGCCGACAGCGCCATGATGGCCCGGTAATTCTGAAACCCGTTCCGGTGATGGGCAATGGGAGCGGCGCTCTCGCAGATCGACAAAGGGAGATTTTCGCCGATCATCCGGGCCGCCCTCACCACGTCGGCTGCGGGCACTCCGGTCAGCCGCTCCGTCTCTTGGGGGGTAAAACGGGCCGCATACCTCTTATACTCCTCATAGCCGTAAACGTATCGACTTATATATTCCGCATCCGTCATTCCCTCGCGGATCAGCACATGGGCCAGTCCCCAGGCCAGGGCCCCGTCCGTCCCCGCCCTGGGCCGCAGATGGATATCCGCCAGCCTCTCCGACGCCGGGGTAATGCGCGGATCTACAACAATCACCTTCATTCCCCTGGCCTTCCCCTTCTCCACCGCTGCCGCCGCCAGATCACGGGAATAGTAGGGATTAAAGGCCCAGCCCAGGAAAACCCCGGACTGCCCGGTATCGCTGCGGCACATGATATTTCCGGTAGTCACCAGCCAGTTTAAGAAAGTGGAAAACATACAGTTACTGGACTCCGTCCCGTAATTCGGCGTGCCGAAGCTATTTGCCAGCCGGTGCAGGAAAGGCCGGTACCACTTGGTATAACCCGAGTAGAACATCACAGCCTCCGGCCCGGACTCGTCCCGTATCTTTATAAGCTTTTCCGCAATTTCTTCATAGGCCTGCTCCCAGCTGATCTCCTCGAACTGCCCGCCGCCTCGGGAACCCACCCTTTTTAACGGAGCCTTCAGCCGGTCCTCCCGGTAAATATAGCGGCGGTTCATCCTTCCCTTGGTGCAAAGGCTCCCATGGCTTGTCGGATGCTCCTTCATTCCCTCAATGCGGATAATCTTCCCATTCTTCACATAGGCGTCCAGGCCGCAGTGAAAGGACGGGCAGCAGATATCGCAGATTCCATGACGGATTTCCACGCCGTCCGCCTGCATTCCCTCCCGCGGCTTATTCCTCCGGACTTCCTCTGTCTGAAGCTTCTCCCTTTCCATTCCCATATCGGCCATGCTTCGCCTCCTTACCCGGCCTATCGGACGGGGCTTTCAAAAAAAATAAGCTTTTGTTCCCTGTCTTAGGGACAAAAGCTTATACTTCTGCGGTACCACCCTTATTGCCGTTTATACGGCCGCTCTTTCTGCATACGATCATATGCCCTCTCTGATAACGGGTTGGAACCCCGTCGGCTCCTACTTCCCGCTGTCCGGCGACATCACACGCCGTCTACGGTTTCGGGCCGCCCTCGCAAGTCCATTCCATATAGTCTATGCTGCCGCCTCCCACCTGCCGCGGCTCTCTGGATACACCCGACTATACTTACTACTCTTGCTCATCGGTTTAATTTTTCTTATTCTACAACGGCGTCAGCCATTTGTCAATACAAAATTTCACCGTTTTATCCGCCGCAAAAAAGCTACCATGAAAATGTCTCGAATTTTCGCGTTTCTATTGCTGCGCAAACTATTCGTATGGTATTCTATATACAAACATGATGTTCGTGTTGATGTTTGAGATTGTCGAAAGACTTGTGACATAAACGAGTTGGTCAGTGAAGTGACTGGTATGTTCACCGGTGGAAAGCTGAGCAACAAAGCCCTTGACGGAGCAATGAAAATTCTGAATGACGCTTATTAGATCGCCTAGGACGAAGTTATCTTGATAAGAGAAAGGAAACAAATAATTATGTTAGGGCAAAAAGTAAAAATCACCGTGTTAGAACGATTAGACCTAAGAGAAAAACTTGCTTTCAAAGACATACTCGCCGTATGCAGCCGGGCGTCAATGGTGCCGGAATCAGAGCGTGCCCATATAAAACCAGCATTCACTTGCTGCACCGATGGGTACAGACCGGTAATTTTTAAGATCGAGCCATATTGGGGTTGAGAAACCAAAAAGGAGGTCATCGTCATGGATGATATTATTCATGTTCCTGCCGAGAACCAAGGCGGAGTCGATCAAGCAGGATATTCAGAAAATATTGCACAGTGTTTTATAGATATTCCCGATGTAGCCAAGCCCTTAATTGGCAATGCAGAACGACTGATCAAAAGAATTGAGCAAATGCTTTGCTCTGCACCAGCATTTATCGGTGCTGTTCGCGCCGCAATTCCAGAGGAAGCCTACCAGGTAATATTGACTGACGAGCAAAAAGAAAAGATCGCCACCGGCGCCTTAAAGCTAATGACCAAAAAAGATGGCTCACTTATGGCAAACCTCATCAACCCGGAAACCAAGAAAATCATTTCGACCGTTTCGCTTAACAAAGTTAAATTAACTCCCGAACTATCCCAAGCAATGACGAACTATGCAACTCAGATGCAGATGGCTCAGCTTGCTGAGCAAATTCAGATGGTTCAGGCCGCTGTTGAAGAAGTACGGCAAGGGCAAGAATATGATAGGCTTGCAACTGCATATAGCTGCCAGCAGAAACTTTTACAAGCCGCTGCCATTCAAAATCCCCGTCTCAAAGAAATGGCACTGATACAACTTGTATCAGATGCGGAGGACAGCCGAAATTTACTGATGCAAAGCCAAAGTGCGAATGCCGTATTTATTCAGAACCAACCAGAGTCCTTCTGGGGCAAAGTTCTGTCCGGTGCAGCACCGGAAAAAATCAACGTCCGAATGAATGAACTTCGAGAAAGTTTATGTGCCGTTAACATGGTATCGCTCGCCGAGGCAATCGCCTATCAAGAAATGGGCGAATCCGAGGCTGCGAAACTGAGTTTAGAATACTATGCAAAATACATTCAGAGAACCTATCTCGACTCCGACGGTTTTGTAGAGCGACTTGATATGATAGACCCATCGCCGGAAAACTATTGGACACAGAAACTACCTGAGATCAAAAAGCAGATATTTGCATTGCCATGCAATAACCAAGCACCACTGTTGGAGAAACATGAAGATGGAACAGAGACGGTGTAAAAACAAGAAGTGCCAACGCATATTGCCAGAAGGCTACAAACACAAGTATTGCGAAAGCTGCCGTAATAAACGAGCAAAACACTTTAAGGATGGTTGCAAGAGTGCATTAGGACTTGCAGTAATGGTTAGCGGAACCGCAGCGGCTATTATTACCAAAGGGAAAATTAACCCCAATAAAAAATAAAACCTTAGTTGGTTAAAAAGAGAGGCGGATAAGAGCCATACTGATAAAACAATCTGTCTCGCACCCCCGCCTCACCGTCCACGGCAAATCCGGCAATCTCCCCTCCGTCTGCCGAAATCTCATATTGGGCGCTGATATAGGCCAACGGCTTCAGTGTGATTTCCGTACCGGCAGAGAAATCACCCCGCAGTACAATATCTCCCTCTGCGGCACTGATTGATGTAATAGAAGGGCCACTGGGCCGTCCCGTCTGCCAGAATATATCCGCTGAATCCCTGCGCCGCTTCCGCATCGGCAAGGCCGCGGACAGGCGCACCCCATGTTACGCCCAGCGTACTCACAATAATCAGTCTGTCGGGCGAAACGGTGCGCACGGCGTCGATGGCTTTCTGCATAACCGATGAATAGAGTTCGTCGGTCAGCTCATTTTCCGGATTCCCGTGGGGTTCATTCAGCAGATTAAAGCTGAGCAGATTCGACGGAACCTGCTGATAGCGTTCTGCCAGGAACTGCCAGAATCCCACAAAACAGCTTTGGCTCTCCTCGTCCCAGACCAAACTTGTTGTACTCGTCGCGGGTAGGAAGCATATAGCCCTTCCGGTCCGGCAGGTCGTTATAAGACGCCTCAGGCATACGGTGCGCCAGTTCAATGGCCGCATCCGTCACCCCGCATTCGCTCAATTGATCCGGCGAATCATAGGTTGCAAAATGAATGGTCTCATACAGACGTTCCGCTGCACGCACCGCATCGCCTCTGGTAAGATCCCCGCCGAAATTCAGCATATAGTTTTCGTCAAAATCGAAATAGGCTTTTCCGTTTCCAAAAGAATAGCAGGAGGCAAACATAACCGCCACGTCTGCGTATTGCTGTCCGCTTACCCAGGCATAATCGGTACCGGCCAGTTCTTCGTTCTGATAGGGCTGAAATGCGTCCGGCAGCAGCGGATATTCCGTGACTCCCTCCCAGAAATCCATCCCTTCCGGAACATGCTCCTCCAGGCTGATGCTCTCCCAGAATCCGATTGCTTCTACGCCGGCACATTCGGCGGCATACAAAAGAACCATCATCCCCTCAAACCGGGTCATTCGAGCGCTTTGATCCCGAAAACCGGCAGAGCGGGTCTCCCACGCATCCACGCACTCCGGCCGGGCTTCTGCCAGCACCGCGTCCAGTACGCCGCAGAATTCCGCATAGCTGATCTGCGCACCCATATCGTTCAGCAGCTCGTCGGAGACAAAACCGAGCTCCACGGCTTTCCGGATCTCGGCGTCAGCCGGCACTACGGAAACCTCGGGACTCGTGGAAGTGATATCAGGCAGTAATATCCGGCTCTTGCCCGCATAGATACATCCGCCGCATAGATGAAAGCAAAACATAAAGGCCACCCCTCTCCCTCTGACCCAAGATCAGACGAAAGGGATGGCCCTTTCTTTTACAATATCATAGGCTTAATCTGCCGTCACGATCACGATTCCAGCTTGGCCACCCCATTTTTCGCGCAGATATCCTGCAGACAGCAAACATCGCAGTGCGGCTTTGTCCGCGCTGTACAGACGTCGCGCCCATGCTCCACCAGACGGTGACAGAAATCGCTTCCCTCCTCCGGAGGAATGATCTTCCATAAGGCCTTCTCCACCTTCGCCGGCTCCTTTATCCCGTCCACCAAACCGATTCGGTTGACCAGACGGATGCAGTGCGTATCGGTAACAATAGCCGGCTTGTGAAACACGTCTCCCATAATCAGGTTTGCGCTTTTCCTCCCGACTCCGGGAAGCTTTAACAGAGCGTCGAAATCATCCGGCACCTTTCCCTGGTACTGATCCCGCAGTACCTTCATGCAGGCATTTATATCCCGCGCCTTGCTGTGCCCCAGGCCGCAGGGCCGCACAATTTCCTCTATTTCCTCCACTGAAGCGTCCGCCAGCGCCTCCACATCCGGGAATTTCGCATACAGATCCTGCACCACCACATTGACCCGTGCGTCGGTGCACTGGGCGGCCAGCCGGACGCTGACCAGAAGCTTCCATGCCTCATTGTAATCCAGCGTACAGTCTGCATCGGGATATTCTTTTTTCAATCTCTCGATTACTTCCAAAGCAAGCTTTTTCTTCTCTGTTTCGTCAGCGCTCGTCTTCCCATTTTTCTGCGCATTTTTCTCTGCGTTCTTCTTCGTCTCTTCTTTTGCCATTTTCTCACCTGCCGGTTCTTTTTCTTTCTGCCCTCCAGTATACCACACCCGAAGCGAACAGGCCATAGCCGGACGCAATTTAACGGCTCATAAACGGCTCATTTCTCTCAACTCCGTCTCCGTTCCGTCTCAGCTCAGTTTTCCCCGTCTTTTCCTGCTCCTTTTTCCTCCCGGCAGACGCGTCTTATCAGAAAAACTGCCGCGGCAATCACACAGGCAATCGCCTCCGCCTCCCGCGCGTTCCTGCATATTTCTTCTTCGTCAGCGGTTTTCTCTAGCTTCTATAATGCAATGGTAGGGAAGAAGTATTTCCAAAGAACTAAAATTGTGTTAATCTAATATTAAAGTTCGTGCCGATACATGGTTTCAGGCGTTTTTTATGATCATCTTAGGCGTTGCGAATCTAATTATTGCAATCCTCACTTTGAAACATAAGAAATAGCCGCCAGCTCTGAAAAGTAGGCGGCTATGCCATCTACCGGGCGATACTCTGCAGGATATAAACCCAGAAAGTCAAAGAGAGAAGGGAGAATAGAGTGGAGACAATGATCATCTCTTTTGCCATCCCCTTGTCCAGCCCGCCTTCCTCTACGATCGTATAAATACTCGTGGCTGTGGGCGCCGAGCACAGCAGGACGACAATGAAATTCTCCGCATAGGTCAGGCCTCCCCAGAGCAGCAGGGGAACGAACAGAAGGGGAATAAGGAACAAACGGCAGAAGACGCCGATTCCCAGAGCCTTTATGTGGCTGCGCAGGCCGGTTACCTCGAAGCCTGCTCCGATGAGAAGAAGACAGAGCGGGGAGGCAATGCTGCCGATATCCTGGATTCCCGACAGTACGCACTCCGGCAGCTCTATGTTCAAAAGGACAAAGACGACGCCGACCAGCATTCCCAGCGTATTGGGATTGATAAAAGAACGCATTAGCGCCTTGCCCCAGCGTATCTCACTTTCCCCCTCTCCAAACAGTTCCCTTCCCAGTATGGAGCCCAGGGTCTGCACCGGCAGAATTAAAAGGAGGGCTACTGTAAAAAGCGCCACCCCGTCCGGGTCGAGGATAGACTGGGCAATGGGAAGCCCAAATACCAACATATTCGCCCGGAATATTCCTTGGTGAAGGCTGCCTCGAACAGAACGCTCCTTGGACGCCGCCTGGGCCACCAAATAGGCCGCAAAGAAAGATACAACCTCAACGACGAGAATCCAGACAAGCAGGCGATGGCTGAGCATAAGTGTCCCGGAGCCGCTGTAAATGCTGTTAAACAAATGAAACGGCATCAATACTCGGAAAGCCATCGTACTTATTTTTTTGCTGGTCTTGCTGTCAACCAGCCCCGTTCTCCCAATATAGTATCCGGCTCCCATCACGATAAACAAGGGTATTACCGCATTTATGGACAGCATTATGATATCCATTTCATTCCTCCGTTCTATCCTTATGCTCTAGCCCTTCACTCTGTCCTCTCGCTCATCCTTCCTTTGCCGCCCCGAAAAGCTTCGCTCCATGGGCAGCAAAGCCTTCGCTGTCCATCGCTTTTTTCGTATAATATCCGCCTGGAATTTCTCCGTTTATCCACTGCATATACTGACGATACAGGTTTTCACACTGATGGAATACTCTTTCCTGGGTGATGCCCGCCATATGGCTGGTGCATAAAAGCTTATCCGGCGGCAGGTTATAGACCCGCTCCGATACGTCGTCCGCATCGCAGCCATGGCCATTAGGCTCCGGATCGTAAACGTCTAAAGCGGCCGCCCGGATCACATTCTGCTCCAGGGCATCGAACAGGGCATCGTAATCCATTAACATTCCCCTGGCCGTATTCACGATGCAGGCCGTAGGCTTCATCGAGAAGATCAGCTCCCGCGAAATGATTCCCTTCGTGGATTCATTGAGGCGTACCTGAGGAATTACGTAATCAGAAACCTTCATCAGCTCGGCCAGCTCCGTCTTCTTTACGCCCAGCTTCGCCATCTCTTCTTCGGACACATAAGGATCATAAGCAATAATGTTCATCTGGAAACCGGAAGCCAGCTGAGCCAGATGTCTTCCGTTTCTGCCAAAGCCGACGATTCCCAGAGTCTTATAGTAGAGCTCCGTTCCCGTCTTTGCAATGGCCCGGAAATCATTCCACTGATCCTTAGTCCAATGATCCTTCCGCATTTTATTGGTGATCTGCACAATGGGCCTGGCCAGCATAGCCATTAGAAAGAAGGTGCACTCCGCCACCGAAACCGCGCAGCGCCCGTTGCTGGATATGATCGGAATTCCCAGACGTTCCGCCGCGGCGATATCGATATTATCCTCCGGGCCGTCCCGTACGGAGAGAATCAGCTTCAGATCCGGGCAGCGATACAGGACGTCTTCCGTCACCTTATCATATCCGCACAGGTACACATCCACCCCGGCGAGACGAGCCACCAGCTCATCTGCATCGAAGATCCGGGGCGTTCTCACCTCCGTCCCGTCGCCCAGGCAGTCAATATCGAAAAACTCCGAGAACCTTTCTACCCAGCCTGCATCGTACTCTCCGCTCCAGAACATTTTCATCTTTTCCACAAAACCTCTCTCCTTTCCCGTATTTTTCAACACTTTATTTTAACTGGTTCACAATTTCTTTCCCTCTTGCCACCGACAGCTTCACCTGGAAGTCTTCGTCCCAAGCTGCAATGTCCGCATCATAGCCTGGGGCCAGCTTTCCCTTCCGATTTTCCATATGAAGCAGGCGGGCCGGCGTGGCCGTCACCGTTTTTACCGCGTCTGCAAGGGGAATCTGTGCCTCCTTAACCATGACCCGAAGCATTTCCGGAATAGGCATTGCCGGATTGAAATGATATTTTCCATCCGCCTCGCTCCATTTTTTTAAAACATACTGCGTTTTGTCACCCCGCAGACTGATATCCCTGGCGTGGGAATCGGTCACCACAAAGATTCCGTCGGGTCCCTTGATCCTAAACACCAGACGAATCAGATCGCTGTCCAGGTGCTTTCCGTTGGCAATCAGCTCCACCGCCAGCTCATCATACAGATAAGCCAGCTCGATCAAGCCGGGATGCCGTACCGATTCCGCGTCCCGATACACTCCTTTCATGCCGGAATACAGATGGGTTACCTGGCGGCTGCCTCTGGCTATGGCCTCCCGCACCGTCCGGCTGTCCGGAGCTCCATGTCCCAGGGAGGCCGTCACCCCATGGTCCTCCAGCACAGAAATCGTCTCCAAACCATTCGGTATCTCCGGCGCTATCGTCATCCGCTTGATGCAGGGCACCGCCTCGACCAGCTCTTTTACCGCAGTCGGATCCGGTATTTTTTCAATTCCTCCCGGAGCCAGCTCCGCCGGAAAGAAAGGCCCCTCCAGGTGGACGCCCAGCAGCTCCGGCCCCGTCTCGTCCTTCATTACCTCATTATAAAAGGCATACTTTTCCGCCACCTCGTCGGTCAGTCTTTCCACCCCGCTGTGGGTGGGCATTACCCCAGTCACTCCGTCCAGGGCATTCAACCACAGTGCCTCGCGCAATTCGTCCGCATCCTTGCAGGAGCCGAAATCAAAGCCGAAGCCCCCGTGCATATGCATGTCCAGGAATCCAGCCGATACAAACAAGCCGCCGGCGTCGATCACCTCGCCCTGCACCGCCTCCGGCTCTCCTTCTCCGACGTGGATAATCTTGCCCTTGTCCCATTCCACAAAACCGGAAAACACCCCTTTATCCGGGCAGACCAGCCTTGCATTTTTCAGCATCGTCATCGCAAAACCTCCGTCCCTTTTCTGACCGTCTGTCAATTATCCGCCTTACCGACGCTGCCGAATATCGTCATGTACTCCGCAATGGGCTCCTTATAGCCGGCCTTCGCATCCTGGAACACCCAGCGTTTTGCGCGGACCGGATCCGACAAGATCTTCTTTCCCGCGTTGCCCCGCAGATTGGAGCCAACGTTTACCTTGGCGATTCCCAGCTTTACCGCCTGTTGCATCACATCCTTGCCTGCTCCCGACGAACCGTGCAGCACCAAGGGCACCGGAGTCTTCGCAGCGATTTTTTTCAAAAGTTCCAGGTCCAGAGGCTTATAATCCGGCGAATCGGGAGCCACACCTGCCTTATTTCCGAGGGATACCGCCAGGCAGTCCACTCCCGTGCGCTCGACAAAATCCGCCGCCATGTCCGGATCCGTCAGTTCCTGCTCCATCTCGTCCTTTGTAACGTATTTTGCACTGACACTATTGGCAAGGCACTCCGCCGTCCATCCCAGTTCACCCAGCTCGCCTTCCACCGTCATACCGCACATATGGGCCAGACGTACCATTTCCGCCACTTCCTTTACATTCTCCTCATAGGGTTTAGCGGAACGATCCACCATCATCGAAGTATAACCGTAATGAATGGCGCGGATATTATCCTCGATGCATCTGCCGTGATCCAGGTTGATGGCCACCGGCACGGTGGCGCGGATGGCGTGCATCCTGGCGATTCCGATATAAAATTCCAGATCATCGTCGAAAGCATTGATGCGGATACTGAGAATCACAGGGGAACGCATTTCTTCGGCCGTTTCAATGGCCGCCGCGATGCAGGCTTCGCTCTCGATACTGGGAGCAATCACCGCATACCCCTCTCTTCTGGCTTTTTCCAGCATTTCCTTCATGTTGACCAACATCTCTTTGTCCTCCTTCTTACCTGAATTTTAGTCCGTTTGCTCTATATGCCCTCTTGACCAGGATCCGATAGATCCAGCCAAGTGAAACGGCCATTATGGCGGCCAGACAGCTAAAGATTCCCATCGATGTCTGGCCAGCCAGAATGCGCATAATCCCCAAAACGAGAAGGACAACTCCCAGGTAGCGGACAATAAAGGCAAGCAGCCGGAGTTTTCTCATCTCGTATCTCTTTTTTCCCAATACAATCTGCGTGCCCTGGATTTCATAAGAAAAACAGGATAAAATCTTGTCCTCGCAGCTTTCCACGGTCAGCAGTCTTCCCCGTTTTTTCATTTTCTTATCCTTTCTTGATCTTCCCCTCGGCCTCCGCTTTTTCCAGCACCGGCTTTAACTGGGTCTTTAAGGCCTCCACGTCTTTTACGATGCTGTCTAACCCGATGATCGCGTCCAGCTTGCCGGAAGGTTCCGGCAGGCTTTTTAGCAGAGTTTTCTGCGTCACAATAATGCCCTCGCGGATTCCCCTGGCAAACATCACCTCATTGCAGTCGATGATAAATTGCCGTTTATTGTATCCCAGCTCCGTAACCGCTGTTTCAATCAATTTCTTTGCAAACGCGCTGGTTCCCACGCCTGCGCGGCAAACTGCTGTAATCTTGTACGCCATAACCATACCTCCTCAATTTTTTCCGCTCAATTTTTCCCGAACAAGAACGAAAGAATGCTTGCAAAAATAACCGGATCCACACTGCCGACGCCGTAGCCGACCGCCGCCATGTCCGTAAAATATCCCGCCACATAGCCTGCGAAGAAATGCATCACAAAGCCAAAGACCAGGGGCAGGATCAGCGCGGCCTTCCATCCTCCTTTTTTATTGGAGAATACGCCTAATGCGCCTCCGTTAAAGAACGACAGGGCAACGTTGGGAACCGCCATCGCATAGCCGAAGCCGCTCATTCCCGCTGCGATCGCCGAGATAAAGCCGCCGCAGACAAAGCCAATGAAACCCAGCATAACAGCAATCGGGCTAAAGCCAAAGAAAGCTACGAAATCCACTGCGGGAACTGCGCCCGGCAGTATTTTTTCCGAAAATCCCTGGAAAGCCGGAATGATCGCTCCCAGGAACATACGCAGGCCCTGCATCAGCACTGCGTTGCCGGCCGCGAAGGCAAAGCCCTTTAAAAGGCACCAGATGAACCAGTTCGTTCCTCCGGTACTGCTCTGAAGGGCCGCCAGGGATTCAGCGTTTCCTACAATCAGCACCAGCAGGCAGACAATCACGAAAAACAAGGGCATTGCCAAGGCCTGCGAAAGGGTTGCATTGGCAAACATATCGAGCCAGCCGGGCAGCTGCATATGGTCCGCATCGTCTTTCTCCGGATTGCCAAACAATGGAGCCAGCTTTGTGCAGACCCAGCCGGAAAAACATACATAATGCCCCATTGCAAAGGAGTCCCCCGAAAGTTCCATAGCATCCTTATAAGTGAGCATCGGTCCTACGGACCAAACAATCGTATTGAGAAGAATTGTTACCAGATAAAGGGGAAGGCCCGTCATGTTCATGTTGTAATAGAAGAAGAGCATCCACATTCCCGTCCAGCCGATCTGCACATGGACGGTCAGATAGACGGCCTTGAACCAGCGATTCAGGAATTTAACCACCAGAATGTGGCAAGCCCAAGAAAGGATAAACACCTGCATGATGTTCTGTGCAATGTATTCCACATCGTAGGCAAAGGTCACAATGAAATCTGAGCTGGCCGAGATTCCCGCCGACTGCGGCAGCATCGGCAGCAGAAGTGCGTTCAGAGATGCGATGCTTGGAATAATAATGTCGCTGGCGGAATTGAAGATAAAATAGCCGACCGCCGTCAGCGTCGCTCCCTCTATAACCTCCTGCGCCGATTTCTTCTGTACCAGCAGGCCAGCGGCCGCGATAAGCGCCATAAAAATTGCCGTTTCATCCAGAATATTTGTTACTAACCAATTTAAAATACTCATCGTTTCACCCCATAAAATTCAGTTAGCGTCTCAGTACTGCTCTGGTCGGTTCAAAGCAGATACCAGTTTCAATAATTCTTGTTTATCCGTACATTGAAATATTCTGTCCATCGTTTCATCCGACATAATGAGCTCCGCCAGCTCGCCGATCAGTTCAAGATGCGTCTCCCCATCCAGGGCGCTTAAGCTGATCACCAGCTTTACCGGATCGTTCGCCTCATTTCCAAAGCAAACCGGAGTCTTCAGGACAGACAAAGCCAAACCATTTTTAATCACCCCCTCCTCTGGCCGCGCGTGTGACAGGGCAATCCCCTTTTCGATGACGATGTAGGGACCAAATTCATTGACCGCCTCTATCATTGCGTCAATATATCTCTCCTCCACACTTCCGTCCTGTAATAACAACTTTCCCCCCGCCACGACTGCCTCCCTCCAGTCTGCAGCCTTCACATTCACAGCTACCGTATTTTCATTCAGCAATTCTGACAGCATATTTCTCCTCCCTTCCGCTTTCTAGCTGTGAATTATCTGCCCGACAGGGCAAACTGAATAAAATCTTTTTTCGTCTTCTGCTCATACCATTTTTCCACCGCCTGATCCCTGGCAAGAAAGTCTGACAGCTCATTGATTGCTTCTATATGCTCTGCCGTCCCGTCCGCCGCAAGGCCGATAACGATTTTTACCGGGTCCCCCGATTCCGTGCCAAAATCTACTCCGTTTTGCAGGGTGACAAAGGACATTCCCGTTTTCAGCACCCCATCCTTTGGCCCTGCATGGGCCAAGGCGATTCCCTTATCCAAAACGATGAACGGCCCCATCTGCACCACGGCCCGAATCATCTCCTCAATATACCTTTCTTCAATGCAGCCCAGATTAAGCAGTACCTCTCCCGCCTGCCGGATCGCCTCCCTCCAGTTGTCGGCGGATGCCCCCAGACGAGTCGCCTCTTCCGTCAGATATCTTGCCAGGCCCTTTTTCTCTTGCACATCCGCATAATTTTTTTCCCGGAAGAAACTTTTCATTCTCTCCCTGACTCTCGGCAGATCATCCGGCGCACAGACATCGGAAATCAGTGCCATAAGCTCATCCGTTAGATCCTTTTGCTGTCTTGGCTTGCTCCGGATATCCGTTCGGTAAATATAATTTTTTATCCGTTCCACATCCTTCTCTCCCAGCAGAGTATCTACGCGGATTACCTTTTTGCGGATATTCAGCGCTAATGGAACCGTCGAAATAATAAAGTCAATATCCCGCATATCCATATTGCGCAGCTCATCCATGGTATAAGCCCTGGTAATCAGTAAGCTCGGAAATTCCGTTCCCAATCTGGCAATCAGCATATTGCTGGTTCCTATACCGCTCAGGCAAACGACGGCCGCTCTCTTCATATGCTGCGCTCTGGCATTCTGCTTCATACGCTCGATTGCCGCTGCCACATGCAGGGTTAAAAGTCCCAGTTCATCCTCGTCGACTTCGCAATGAAGCCATTTTTCAAAAACAACTGCCGCTTTACGACATGCTCTGTATATTTCTGGGAAACGTAGCCGAATTTCATCCTTTAACGGGTTATCCACCTTTAAATGATGAAGCAGGCGATGTATCGTCGGCACAATATGCAGGAGAAGACCATTAAACAGTTCTTCGTCCCCGGTCAGTTGTATCCCCAGCAGAGCCTCGACTGCCTGGACATACTGCATGACCAATTCCTTTTCATTGACAAAACTATCGTTCTGCGAACTGAATATTTTGTTCTGGGCAGAGATAAAACAGAGCAGACAGCTGATTTCCTCTTCTCCCAGTTTCCTGTCCCATTCGCTTCGGATATGCGCTTCGTAATAGCGGACTTCATCGGTTACGGCCCCTCCGTCTGTCAGAAAACCTCCTTTTACCTCGTCTCTTTTAATCCGCAAGCCTTTTTCTGTCCTTTTTAGGGCAATACACAAATAAAGAAAAATATTTATATTCGCCTCATCCGTAAAGCGGATGCCTTCTCTTTCCTCGTAATCTTTAATAAATTTTTGTATTTTCGCCAGGTCAAGCCCCTCCGTAAAGCAACGGATAATATTGCTGACCATAGCCCCAAAGTGAAGGGCCCCACCCATTTCGATATTCTTATATAGGGAAAAATAACTAACTTGCTTTGTATAAGTTACAATGTGCCGAAGTACCGCACTGCGGTAATCCCATTCCCGATAAGACAGATGCATGCCTACATAAGGTTTCTTCACGATAGCAATGTTGTTTTGCGCAAAGGCATTTTCACAGCAGATCAAATCCTTTAAAACCGTGGAACGGCTGGATTTTGTTAGCTGTACCAGATAATTGACCGTCAGCTCCTTTTGTTCTAGCAAAAAGGCCTCCATAATCAGCCCCTGCCTCTCCTTCCCGTCATAGAAATCCGCTGTTTTCAATTTTTTTGTAATCTGCTCAAAAACTTCATCCGGAATATCCTCTTCGATCATGACACCCAAACGTCTGTCCCGCCAAATCCGCACACCGTATTTTTGCAGAAAATCCTCCGCCTTTTCCATATCCATCCGAATCGTTCTCGTCGAGACCTCCAGAATCCTGGCCAGCTTATCAAAAGATACATATCCTTCATTTTGCAGTAATATCTTGATAATCTCATACATTCTTTCCATAAAATTACTTCTTTCTTCCGGAATATTCCTATTATTTGTAATTTTAAATATAATATCTTTTCCTTACAGATAAATCTTATCAAATTCGCATTATGCTTTCAATATATCGGTCTGTGCTTTCTTTTTCACTATTTTGTGAAATTATACAAAACCATTTGATTGACAAATTTTAGATTTCTTTCCACAAAAACCCGCCCTTGACAGCCATAGGCTGCCTATGCTATACTGCCAAAGAAAATTTTTGTGGATTTTTCCTGACTGCGTCACTTTTCGCCACACAGCCCAACCCGGCCGTGCGGCGTTTTTTATGCCATAAATGCCATAATTCCATTACCCCGGCATCTGCCCGAAGTCTGGAAAACAAATAGGAGGTTTAAAATGCCGCAAGATTACATGAAGGAGCGGCCTGTCCTTCCGCTCGTCCTGTCCATGTCCATCCCGATGGCCCTGTCCATGCTGGTCAACGCCCTGTACAATATTGTGGACAGCTATTTTGTCGCGCAAATCAGTGAGGAGGCCATGACAGCCCTGTCCCTGGTCTTTCCTCTGCAATACCTTTTAACCGCCGTCAGCGTAGGCTTCGGCGTGGGCATCAACGCAGCCGCCGCCTTTTTCCTTGGAGCGGGCAAAGGCCGCCAGGCCGACCAGGCCGTCTCCTCCGGCATTGTCCTGAATATCGTCCACGGCCTTGTGCTCCTTGTCAGCTGTACCCTGGTCATGCCGCACTTTCTGAGGGCCTTTACCTCAGATGAAAGAATCATCACCTACGGCGTCCAATACTCCAACATCGTCTTTGCCTTCTCTGTGATCGTCACAACGGGTATTTCCTTTGAGAAAATCTTTCAGGCTGTGGGACAGATGAAGGTCGCGATGATCAGCATGCTGGCCGGCTGCATCACCAATATTGTTCTGGATCCGGTGTTCATCTTCGGTTTTGCCTTTGTCCCGGCCATGGGAATCCGAGGAGCGGCCCTGGCAACCGGCCTGGGGCAGACTGTAACCCTGGTCATCTACCTGATTGCCTTTGTCAAGATGCCCCTGCCTGTGCATTTCTCCCTCCAGGCCAGCAAGCCGGACGCAGCCATCTGCAAACGCCTGTACGCCGTAGGGATTCCCGCCACCCTGAATCTGGCCATGTCGTCCCTGCTGATCACCGCCCTAAACGGTATTCTGTCCGTTTATTCGCAGGTCTATGTCCTGATTCTCGGCGCTTATTATAAGCTGCAGACCTTTATCTATCTCACCGTCGGCGGCATCGTCCAGGGCATACGCCCTCTGATCAGCTACAATTACGGGGCGGGACGAAGCGACAGAGTAAGAAGTATTTTCCAGGTTTCCCTTGTCTTTGGCCTCATCATCATGGCTGCCGGCACCCTGATCTGCTTCGCTGCCCCGGAACCGCTGATCGGCCTTTTTTCCAGCAATCCGGAAACCATCGCGGAGGGAGCAAAGGCTCTGCGCATCATCAGCTGCGGCTTTATCGTCTCCTCCGTCTCCATCATTGTCAGCGGCGTCTTCGAGGGCCTGGGAAAAGGCATGCCATCCCTGGTTATCTCCCTGATCCGCTACCTGGCCATCATCCCTGTCGCCTTTGTCCTAAGCCGCCTGGCCGGCCCTTCCGGCGTCTGGCATGCGTTCTGGGTCATTGAGCTGACCGCCGCCGTCATTTCGGCCCTTCTGTATCTTCCCTCCAGCCGCCGCCTGCCGTCCGTTTCCCTCAAAGCAGGCGAAGGGATCTGAGATTGCAGATTGCAATCGAACCACATGCCATATACTCCTGTAAAACCCTCCTATAAAACCAACTAAAAAAAGCCTGCTCCCTCCGAAAGTTACCTTCCGAAAGGCAGCAGGCTTTCCGCTGTTCCAATTCCTCTTTGCTCATGCTGATACCGATGCTCAGGCCAACAGCATCCGGTCGTTATCCAATGTTCCTCCGCTGGCCTGCTCGAATTTCTCCAGCAGGTCCGCTACCGTCAGCCCTTTCTTTTCCTCACCGCGGACATCGTAGATAATCCGCCCCTCGTGCATCATAATCAGGCGGTTGCCGATGTGGATGGCGTCGCGCATATTGTGGGTTACCATCATAGCGGTCAGTCCGCCTCCGCCCACGATCTCCTCCGTCAGCTCCAATACCTTGGCCGCCGTCTTCGGGTCCAAGGCCGCCGTGTGTTCGTCTAAGAGAAGAAGCTTCGGCTCCTGCAGGGCTGCCATCAAAAGGGTCAGGGCCTGCCTCTGGCCGCCGGATAAAAGACCGACCTTGACGGTCATCCGGTCTTCCAGCCCCAGGCCCAGCTTCGCCAGCTTTTCCCGGTATTCCTCCCTCTCCTTTTTCGTCACGCCCCAGGAGAGCCCTCTCCTGCGCCCTCGCCTGGCCGCCAGAGCCAGGTTCTCGTCGATCTGCATATCCGCCGCCGTCCCCAGCATCGGATCCTGAAAGACACGGCCCAAAAGAGCCGCCCTCTTGTACTCCGGCTTGCGGGATATATTGACCCCGTCCAGGAAGATTGTGCCGCAGTCGATGGGATAGACGCCGGCGATCATATTGAGAAGGGTGGATTTGCCGGCTCCGTTACCGCCGATTACCGTCACAAAATCCCCCTTTTCCATCTCAAAATTGATATCGGTCAGGGCCCGCCTTTCGTTGATGGTTCCCCGGTTAAAGGTCTTGCTCACATGGCTGATTTTCAGCATGTTTTCCCTCCTTCCCCGTTCTCCGAATAGCTGGCCGCCTGCCGCCTCTTCTCCAGGAATGCAGGCACCGACAAGGCCACCGCCACCAGAGCCGCCGTAAAGAGTTTCATGTCGTCCGTATTCAGCCCCAGCTGCAGCACAACGGCCACAATAATACGGTAGATGCAGGAGCCGAGAACCACGGCTGCCAGCTTGACCGCGAAGTTTTTCTTCCTGCCAAAAAGGACCTCTCCGATAATGATGGAGGCCAGACCAACCACGATTGCGCCGATTCCCTGCTTTACGTCCGCATATCCCTGATGCTGGGAGATCAAAGCGCCGGACAGGGCCACCAGTCCATTGCTGACTGCCAGGCCCAGAATCTTATAGAAGTTCGTATTCATCCCCTGGGAGCGGGCCATATTCTCATTGCTGCCGGTCGCGCGGATAGCCGATCCCAGCTCCGTCCCGAAAAACCAGTAGAGAACGGCGATCAAAACAACCAGCACAGCCGCTCCCAGCAGAATGCTGACCCAGGCCCTGTCAAGCCCCGTCGCATCGATGATTCCGCTGAAAACGGTTTCCACCTTCAGAAGCGGCTGGTTGGACTTGCCCAGAATGCGCAGATTCACCGAGTAAAGCCCCAGCTGGGTCAAAATGCCGGCCAGGATCGCCGGGATCCGGCACAGCGTATGGAGAATCCCTGTGACGGCCCCCGCCGCCACACCGGCCAGGGCAGCGATGAGCGTCGCCATGACGGGATCAAAGCCTGCCCCCTCCAGCAAAATAGCGCAGGTGCATCCGCCCAGGGCAAAGCTCCCGTCCACCGTCAGGTCAGCAATATCCAGTATGCGGTAGGTAATGTATATCCCCAACCCCATAATGCCCCACAGGGCGCCCTGACCTACCGCGCCCTGCATGGCTTTCAATATACTGATAATTATGTCCGGCATAATCCGTCAACCAGCCTTTCTGCTTCTCTTTATTCAACCACCTCTGCCTGAGACAGGATGTCCTCAGGAATCGTAATGCCCAGCTGCTCTGCCGCCGTGGTGTTCACCGTCAGCGTGCATTCCTCCACCGGGATGTAGGTGATGGGCATCGTGCTGATATCGGCGCCCTCCAGCACCTGCACGGCCATTTCTCCGGTCTTATATCCTAAATCGTAATAGTCCAGCCCATAGGTTGCCAGGCCGCCGTTTTCCACCATGCCCGCCTCTCCGACGATGCAGGGCAGGTTATTTTCGTTGGTAACCATCGAAACCGCAGCCATTCCTTCGGCCAGCAGGTTATCCGTCGGAATGTAGACGGCATCCACCTTGCCGATCATGGATTCTGCCACGGACTGAATCATCGTGGAATCGGATACCGTATACTCTACCCATTCCAGCCCTTTTGCCTCCAGGGCCTCCTCCGCCAGGCCGGCCTGCACAATGGAATTGTCCTCCGAAGAACAGTACATCACGGCAACGGTCTGCGCCTCGGGCAGAAGCTGGGTAAGCAGATCGATCTGGTCTTCAACCGGGTTCATATCGGAGCCGCCGCTCACATTGCCGCCAGGGACCTCGCTGCTCTCCACCAGGCCCGCCACCTCATAGTCGGTGATGGCCGTTCCCAGGATCGGAATCTCGTCCGTGGTCGCTGCCGCTGCCTGGGCCGCCGGCGTAGCGATCGCCAGGATCAGGTCGCACTGGCCGTTGACCAGCTTCTCCGCAATGGTGGTGCAGGTCGCCGCGTCTCCCTGGGCGTTATTATAATCAATCGTAATATTCTCGCCATCCACATAGCCTGCGTCGGCCAGAGCCGCCACAAAGCCCTCGTAGCTGGCATCCAGCGCCGGATGCTCTGTCAGCTGGCTTACGCCGATCTTATACAGGATGTCGCCGCCCTGCGTCTCGTCTCCGCCGGACTGCTCTCCTGTCTGTCCCTGCGTTCCCGCGCCTTCCGTCCCGGCCTCCGTCTGGGTTTCTCCGCTGGAGCAGGCCGCCAGAGCCAGGGCCAATACCAGGGCCAGCAAAAGAGAAGCCGCCCTTTTCATCTTCT
This sequence comes from uncultured Lachnospiraceae bacterium, assembly GCA_944383835.1. Lineage (GTDB taxonomy): Bacteria > Bacillota > Clostridia > Lachnospirales > Lachnospiraceae > RGIG7193. Next base: position 20,898 of record CALWRE010000140.1, read on the forward strand.
TTTTCATAATTATAAACCACCTTTCTGCGAAAGGCACCGATGGGGTTATGAAACCCTTTCTCGGATAAGC
>CALWRE010000141.1 GCA_944383835.1 uncultured Lachnospiraceae bacterium
ATTACCGGGATTTCCTGCTCGACAAACGCCAGGACGGTCTGGACGTTGAAATCCCCGACACGGTTTTTGATGTATACGACCTGGCAGCCCTGGCCTATCTCTACAAACGGATCAAAGAAACCGACGCTATCTGCGAGGCCCGCCATATTGTAATCGATGAGGCTCAGGACTTTGGCATGATGGCCTACTGCGCCCTGCATTATTGTATTCACGGCTGCGCCTACACCATCATGGGAGACGTTTCTCAGAATATCCATTTCGGTTTTGGACTAAACGACTGGGAAGAACTTAAAGCTCTGCTTTTGACCGATCCGGCAGACAGCTTCTGCGTCCTGAAAAAAAGCTACCGGCACACCATAGAAATCTCTCACTTTGCCACGGACATCCTGCACCACGGGGACTTCCCGGTCTATCCAGTGGAACCGATCATCCGCCACGGCGCGCCGGTACAGGTCGAAGCCGTCGATACGGCTAAGGACAAAAACGCCCTTCTCTCCCAGGCGGCCGGCTGCATCAAAGCCTGGCAGGCAAAAGGGCTGGATACCATCGCCGTGATCTGCCGGGATCAGAGGGAGGCTGCGGCCGCCTCCGAGGCGCTTCGCCGGCGCGTCAAGATCCTGGAAAGCGATCCGGACCGCGCCGTCTTTGGAAACGGCGTGATGGTTCTTCCGGTGGAGTACGCCAAGGGACTGGAATTCGACGCCGTCCTGATCCTGAATCCGGACCGAAAGGCCTATCCAACAGACGACGGGCACGCCCGCCTTCTCTATGTGGCGGCCACCCGCGCCCTCCATGAGCTGTGCGTCCTGTACAGCGGCAGCCTCACCGGCCTGATCGCCGATCCTGTCCCGCCCAGAATGGAATCGGCTGCCCCGCCGCAGACCCGCAAGCCGTCGTGCCCCCCGACGCCGCAGCGCCCTCTCGCCGCAGGGCAGAGAAAGGCCGCCCCTTTGGACGAAAAGGAGGAAATTCTGGCTACCAAGCGGAAAAGCGCAGGGCAAAAACCGGTCTTGCCGAAAGCAGCCGCTGTCTCTGCTCCCGAAAAACCGCATAAACAGGAAAAGGCGGCGTCCCCTGTAAAGGGAAACACCGCAGCCTCCGCAGAAGGGAGCCCTGCACCCCTCGCAAAAAAGACCGCCGCATCCGTCACCCCTTCCGCCCGCTCTGCGGATCTGCCTCCCTTTGGCTCGCCCCTACCGGAAAGCCTGCTGCGCCCTGCCGGGCACTCTCCCATCGATCTGGCGGTGCGCTGGGTAAAAAAGCAGGAGGATGGCCTTCATATACAGAGCCGATACGGCGAGTTACGCCTGTGCCCGGTGCGCGGCAATATAATCCGCGTCACCTTTTCCCGGAGCGGGCCGCTTATGCAGGAAGTTTCTCCCGGCATAACGGCGGACAGGACGGAGAAATTCTGGCAGTACAAGGATACGCCAAACGCTGTCCTTCTCTCCACCGACGCGCTCCGCCTGCAGATCGACAAAGCCTCCGGCTCCATCCAGTACATGACGCCGGAGGGCAGGCTCCTTCTGGCGGAGCGCGCCAAGGAATGCCGCCAGCTGGATAGCCAGCCGGGCGGAACATACCGCGCCTGGCTCTTTCTCAACTGGCTTAAAAAAGAAAAGCTTCTCTGTCCCGGCCTGGGCGCCGGCGAGATGCTTTCCCTGCAGGAAACCGCCCGCTATATATCCGCCTCCGACGGCAGGCTCCCCTTCGTTTTCTCCGACAAAGGCTGCGGCGTCCTCCTTGCCTCGAACGGACTGACCGCCTGCTGCAACCTGCGCCCCTGGGGGCCCTATCTCTATACGGAAGGGATCAAACAGCTGGACTACTATTTTATTTACGGGAAATGGCAGGATAATCTTCTGGACGCTTACGCCTATCTGACCGGAAATCTGCCGGGGCAGAAATAAGGAAGCGACGGCAGCACAGCCGAGGTCTTTGAGCGGCTTCTGTGAAAATATCCTTCTGTGAAATATCTGGCAAGCTTTAGTGCTTCAGTTCTTGCACGCACGCATCCGCAGGCGGACATAGTCGGCGTACCAGACGCCGTCCCGGCAGAGCTGCCCCCGCAGCCTCTCCGCCGCCTGCCCGATGATTTCCTCTCTCTCCGCTTCATTGCCGACAGCGGCAAAGGGCGTCTTGACAAACATCCGGCTCCAATCGGCCAGGCCATTTTCTCCCTTTAGTTCCGTCAACCGGTCAAAAAGAATGGCATACCGCACCTGAAAACCCGCGTCCTCCAGAAGAGAAGCATATTCGCCGATGGAGGGAAAATAAAAGGGATTCCTGTATTCATAACCATGTTCCGCAAAAGCTTCCGCCAAAGCCCCATGGATCAGCCGGTTGTTTCCATAGCCTCCCATCTCAAAGACAAATTGTCCGCCCTCCTTCAATGCCCGATAGACGCATCGCAGCATCTGCGGCTGCCGATCCGCGTCGATCCAATGAAACACAGCGTTGGAAAACACCGCATCCACCGGCTCCGGCAGGGAAAAATCCGCAGCGTCCGCCTGATAAAACGGTATATCGGGATATTTCTCCCTTGCAATGCCCAGCTGATCAGCCGAGGCGTCTATCCCTGTCACCACGAAGCCCTTGTCCTGAAGCGCTTTTGACAGGGCTCCGTTTCCACAGCCCAGATCCAGGACCGTGCTGCCCGGCTCCGCCTCAATCAGCTCCGTCACCGCATTTCCGTACTGATACACAAAAGAAAAGTCTGAGGTGTATTTTCCTGCGTTCCACTGTATGTTCATCTGCTTGTTCTCTCCCTCTACTTAGCATATGCCTCTTTAAACCGGAGCGCAGGGGAACACCGGCGCCTGCCGGTGTAAATCCTCTTCGAGCGCCCGGACTAACAACTCGTGGTCTTTACCCTCATGCAGTCCACTGACCATGGCCGTGGCAATCCACTCTCCGCCCACTCGGATGGGAAAGGCTCCGCCGCAGGGCATGTATTCGGGAATCCGGCCCATCAGCTCCTCCCAGGCTCCGGTTAACGCATGCTCCACAGGCATCCACAGACTGCTGTGTCCCACCGCCTGAGCCGTCGCCCTTTTTCCCTCCATAAACCGGATGTGGCGTTCCGTCTTGTCATCCATCATGTACTGGAAAAGAACAAGATTGTCACTCTCCCGCACGATACGAATGCCCACCGGGCGGTCATATTCTCCCGCCAGCGCAGCCAGGAGGTTTCCCAGCCGCAGGGCATCGGCGCTCGCAAAAGTCTCATACTGAAGAATCTGCTCTTGCTCCCGCAGCACATCCAGGCACTGGGGCGTAAAAATCAGTCCCTGCCGAATTCTATCTAATATTTCCGCACACTGGACAGAGGCCTCCAGCGGCATTACAGGACTTTCCGTCCTGCCTTGGTTTAAGCACTCCGCAAAATGATGGATTTCGCCGTAGAAATCATCGACCTCATAGGGGATTTCAAAACGCTTCGGTTCTTCTCCCTCCCGATACAGGACGGCCCTCTGCGCACGGTGCAGTTCCTCCACGACAATATAGCCCTTCGTTCCCCGCAGCACGGCCTGACGGGGTTTTGCCCGGTCAAAAGCACATTCCAGCCGCGCGGCGACCTCTCCGGCCTTCAGCTTTGCCTCCACATAATAATCCACCCCGCCCTTCACATTGGCAGAAACAGATGTAAGCTCCGGAACGGAAAGCAGAAAATCCTGCAGCCAGCTGGCGCAGTAAATACCCGCGTCTAAAAGGGCCCCTCCCTGTCCCGGCTGGGTGTGATAGGTCTTTCCCCTGTTTTCTTCCGCCATCATCTCATCCGGCATCCGGTTGCACAGGCTGGCCTCAACTGCCGTCAGTTCTCCCAGCTCTCCTGCTTCTACCAGCTGACGCACCACAGGGTACAGGGGAACGAACCGCGTCTTCATCGCCTCCATAAACAGCCGATGATTTTCCCTGGCAGCTGCGGCAATCCGGCGCATCTGCCCGGCGTCAAGGGCCGCCGGCTTTTCGCACAGCACCGCCTTTCCCGCCTGGAGGGCACGAATCGCCCATTCCTCATGAAGTCCATGAGGAAGGGCCAGATAAACCGCATCGATCTGCGGATCCGCCAGGAGTTTGTCATATCCGATATAGATTTTCTCCACCGAATGCGCCTGCGCAAAGCGATCCGCCTTCTCCTGCCTGCGGCAGCTGATGGCCGCCAGCACGCAGTCTGCCTCCCGCTCCAGACTGCTCGCAAACCGGTACGCTATCTTTCCGGCACCCAATATTCCCCATCGAATCATAATCGCTTTTACCCCTTTATCTTATAGGAATTTTCCATTGATAGGTCTCATTGATATATTATGCCTTAACCATAGCATAAACCCGTCAATAAGACAACTTCATTATTTCATTTATCTGCCGGACCGTCTATATAATGATGTAGGGGGCAAAAGGTATTTTGACCCTGGTATCGTATAATGGAAGACAGGATGGAAAATCCTCCCATCCCGTCTCCTGTCTTATATTACTGTCTTATCATGCTGTCTTATCATGTTGCCTTATCTCGCCTTTTAATCCGACAAGTCCTCCCCGCCAGAAGCAATTACTTTTTTGTACCAGTAGAAACTGTCCTTGCGGCTGCGCTTCAGGGTACCGTTCCCCTCATCATCCTTATCCACGTAGATAAAACCATAGCGCTTGCGCATTTCCCCCGTACCGGCGCTGACCAAATCGATGCAGCCCCAGGGGCAGTACCCCATCAAATCCACGTGATCGATCAGTACGGCATCCTTCATGGCCGATATATGTTCCCGCAGATACTGGATCCGGTAGGAGTCATGTATGCTGCCGTCCTCTTCTACCGTGTCGATGGCCCCCATACCGTTTTCTACTATAAACAGCGGTACCTGATACCGGTCATACAGCTGATCCAGAGCGGTTCTAAGCCCCAGGGGATCAATCTGCCAGCCCCATTTTGTAATCTGCAAATAAGGATTGCGGCCGCCCTTGGCCACATTTCCGACGACCTCAGCCGTAGGGTCTGCACTCTCAGCCGTGGAAAAATAATAGCTAAAGCCGATAAAGTCTACCGTTCCCTGGCGCAGAATCTCTTCGTCGCCCGGTTCCATCTGCACATGTCCCCCGCACATTTCCTGATACTGACGGCAGACATTGGAATAGTAGCCCCGCACCTGCACATCCCCAAAATAGAATTGCGGCAGGGTCTTTTCGCGGCTGATGATCTGATCCTCCGGGCGGCATGTTCTGGGATAAGAAACATGGTAAATCAGCATGCAGCCAATCCGGAAGTCCGGATTGATCTCATGTCCCGCTTTGACCGTCAGCGCACTGGCCAGCAGCTGATGATGGGCTGCCTGCAGCTTCACATCCGCCTCATTCTCATCCTCCCTGTAGATGATTCCGGCCTGATGCCAGGGACGGGGAGAAACGACCAGAGCATTGATTTCATTGAAAGTAAGCCAGTATTTGACCTTGTCCTTGTAACGCTCAAACACCGCTTTTGCATAGCGGACGGCAAAATCCACCAACTGCCGACTGCGCCAGGAACCGTATTTTTTCACCAGATGCAGAGGCATTTCATAGTGATGCAGGGTAACCACAGGCTCAATCCCATACTTGTGCAGCTCGTCAAACACCCGGTCGTAAAAAGCCAGTCCCTCTTCATTGGGCTCCTCATCGTCGCCGTTGGGAAAAATTCGTGTCCAGGCAATGCTCATTCGATAGCATTTAAAGCCCATTTCCGCAAACAGACGAATGTCTTCCTTATAATGATGATAGAAATCGATTGCCTCGTGGCTGGGATAATAGGAATCCGGATGTATCTCATCGTGAATTTCCCGGCGAACGCCGGCTTGGGAACCCATTTCCACATCCGCGATGCTTAACCCTTTTCCGCCCTCAAGGTAGGCGCCTTCACACTGGTTCGCCGCTGTAGCCCCTCCCCACAAAAAATTGTCCGGTAAACGATTGCTCATAGATTATTCTCCTTATTCTTTCATACGGTTGGATACCAACACAAAAGGCAGGTATGTCAGCACGCCGGCTGCAATCACAATGATCTGCAGAATCACTCCGTTGATTCCCCAGCCCAGAAAAGCATTTATGATAATCGGCAGGCCGTAAGGCACATCAATCACATTGGGAGTCACAAAACCAATGGAAAATGCGATCAGTGTGATAATGGATGAAACGCCGGCACTGAGGACAAAGGGTATCGCATACACAGGATTCAGTACCAGAGGAAGTCCAAAGGATACCGGTTCACTGATGCTGAAAATGGAGGGAACCAGGCCCAGCTTGGCAATTGCTCTCTGATCCTGCTTTTTGGAAGCAATAAACAGAGCGATAACACAGGAGAACACTAAACCGGCTCCGCCGATATTGATATAGGCCCTCCAGGTGGACATGGTGATGGCATTGGTTGGAGCCAGGCCTGCTTCAGCAGCAGCAACATTCGCTGCCAGAGCCGATGCCATAATGGGAGCACGAATAGCCGAGATAACCAGACCGCCATGAATACCCACAGCCCAAAACAGCTGGGAAAACACGGCCAGACCAATGGTACCCACTGGGGTCTGCAGGAATATCTCCATGGGAGTCTGAAGGATGCTATAGACAAATTCATTTATGTAAGAGCCAGTCGCCAGCACAAAGATACGTCCGACTATGGTGACGCCAAACAGAATGATAACAACGGGAATCAATACGTTAAAGGAATTGGCAATTGCCGGGGGCACCTGGGGCGGCATTTTAATCTTCAGCCTCTCATACTTGCACAGTTTGGTAAAGAGTTCCACCACTATGATAGTCAAAATCATACCGATGAACAGGCCCGAGGAATCCATGGAACCGGTCGGCAGTCCGGATCCCGTCCCGGTCAGTCCCTCCACCGCCACGGTGACGCTCTGCGGCACCACAGAGATGTAAGCGGACAGGGCAACCATCGCAGACAGAATCTCATTGACCTGGTTCTTTCTGGCCAGAAGAATGGCCAGCACGCAGACGACACTGAGAGACATGATGGTCATGGTTGCAAAATTCAGCGCAGAGAAAGCCGGCTGAAGCTCCGCCAAAAAGGAAAGCGGTTCAAACTGAGCCAGCCCGGTGGAGGTGCTGGTAATCAGAGAATTGCCCAGGGAGGCAAAAGAGCCGATCATAATAAAGGGCATCAGCGTGGAAAAGGTATTTTTAATGACGGACAGATATTTGCTCCCGTCCACCTTTTCCGCGATTATACTCATTTTATCCGCAAAACTGTCAGCAAAACTCATTCCTTTCACTCTCCTTTCTTCTCTTCATAGAGCTTTTCAGCCTGGCGGAGCACAGCGGCTCCGTCGCAGCGTCCGTAGGATGCCGGATCAATCACGGCCACCGGCGCTTTATCCCCCACGATTTTGTTTACCTTGCGCATGATATGGCGCACCTGAGGACCTAGAAGCAGAACATCAAAGTTTCCCAGTTCGCTCTCGATCATCTCCTGATCCACCGCCCAGATCTTATAGTCCTTCCCCTGGGCCTTCGCTGCGTCCTTCATCTTCATTACGACCAGACTGGTGGACATTCCCGCCTGGCAAGCCAACATAATCCTCATCATTTTTCCTCCTTGCTTTGCTTATTGTTGGATGCTCTGGTTTATTTAGATCTTTTCTCTTATTTGAGCAAGTTCCTCCTCTATCTTTTGCTGCGACTGATACAGATGAATAAACTCTTCCGCATTGTCCTTTGCCATAATCGCCATCGCCATATGGTCCTGGGCATGCACCAGAATCACGTTTACATCCACCGCCTTTCCCTGGGCCTCATTCTGAATCAATTCAAACTGAGCATGATGTGCCAGAACCATCTCCTCGTCTGCCTGCTTTAACAGCTCCTGCGCTTTCTCAAAATCATAATCTCTGGCGGCCTGAATGGCGAGCAGGGCGCTGGCCTTGGCATTTCCTGCCTTTGTGATCAGATCAAAGGCAATCGCATACTTTTCATCCATACTTATCTGTCCTCCATTTCTTTTGACAGCCGGATAATCAACGTTTCCAGCGTCTCGTAAGTTTTCTTTTCTGCCAGTTCCTTTATGTACTCCGCATTCAGCAGCAGTCTGGCGGTCACCTGATAAAAATCCTGAATCTGCTTGTCTGTCCGCTTGGAAATAGATACCAAAAACACCACCGATACCAACTGCCCTTCATTCCACAGAATCGGCCGATCCAAGATGCAGACCGCTACAAAGGTATCTTCCGTCATTACCTTGCAGGGATGAGGCATGGCCGCCCCCGTTCCCATGAAGGTTTGGGCCAGCTTTTCCCGGCGCAGAACCGCCTGCAGAAAACCTTTCGGCAATGGCCTTCTCTTTTCGATCTCCGCGCAGATATACGCAAGCGCCTCCTCCTTGGTATCAAAGGCTGCGCCGGTGAAAAACAGCTCCCTCGGGTAATATTCCAGCACCTTTCTGTATTCCACAGAGCTTAAAAGCTTGCGCACCGCCGTAATGTCCTCGCCCCGCATCGTGAAATTCACCTCGCAGATCGGTACCGGCACCGTCTCCAGAATCGGAACGGTGGTAAAAATGTAATCGATCCGGGAAAAATCCTGTTTCAGAGCGCTGCGCTCGTCACAGGTGAGCACCTCTCCCACGCAGTCGTGGAACATATCCTGGAGCCGGAAGGCCAGAAGCTTCGCCGTGCCGGCTCCCGAAGCGCAGACCAGCAAAACCGTCTTCTTTTCTCTGCTCGTCCTCTGCCTTTCCAGCGCCAGGGCCAAGACCAGGGCGATATAGGCAATCTCGGAGGGCGGGAGCTTCCACTGAAAATGGCGCTCCAGCACGGCGCAGCCCTGGATCGCCATGGCGTAGGCCAGACTGAAGCGCTCCTTGATCTCACTGAGCAGCGGATTCTGCAGCTTCATTCCGAAACGCATCCGCACGCTCAGAGGGCCCAGATGCTGCCCCAGCGCCATAACCAACTCCAGATCCTCCCGCAGGTCGATCTGAAATACCTCGTAGATCTCCGTGAGCATCTCCAGGACAATCTCGTGGAATTCATTGCTGATAATCACATTTTCTTCGGATTTCTCTCCGCTCGTCCTGGATTCCTTTCCTGCCAGATGGATGGCCATATAGAGGATTTCCTCTTCGGGGAATTTCACGGAAAAGCTTTCCTCCAGCCTGTCAGCGCACCGCCTGGCCAGCTGATGCTCCCTCTCCCCTACCCAGCTGCGGTATTCCTCTCCGGTCCAGGGAATGTACTGTCCGGACTGGATCCGCTTAATCGCCACATAAATGTGGACGATCAGATTCTGCAGGGCAATGTCGGATATATGGTATTCCACCGCATCCAGACCGGCCAGAACGCAGTCCGATACTTTCTTCAGCTCCCCGTTCTCCTCCCGGTCGCTTAACTCCGCAAGCTTCCCGGCCGCATTCTTTCTCTCCTGGCATTTGGCCAGGCAGAGACGAATGTGAAGCTCGTCTCCCTTCACCCGCATGCCGTAATAGGGCTTCTGCTCCAGTGTCAACTCGTACTCCTTTAAAATCTGCCGCACCTTTTTGATATCCGAGGCCAGAGTCTTTTTGCAGACATAGAGCGCATCGCAGAGTTCTTCCGTTTTCACATAGTCGCTGTGATTTAAGAAATACTCCAGCAGATAGGAAACCCTTTCCTGCGAAGTATTCGGCAGCTCCCCGTCTTTTCCGGCGAACATGCCCTGGAACCGCTCAAAGTCCTCCACCTCCAGGAGATAGCCCTCGCCCCGCTTCATCCGTATATGGGCACCGTTTTCCGAAAGAATCTGATCCAGCTCTTTGATCAGCGTACGGATGGTCTTCGTGCTGAGCTTCATCTTGGCTGCCAGCTGCTCTGCCGTCTGAAAACTGTCCTGAGACAACAGCCCCAGCAGATTTATCTGTCTCTCTCCTAACATGACTCCTTTTCCCCCTTCCGGGATGTCATCGCTCCTGCCTCCCCCTGCCTCTTCCAGGGGCTTGTAAAAACACTCTCTTTATCTGACAATCCCATTGTAGTTCCTCCGCGTCCGAACCTCAATTACACCTTTTTCCACGAATTGATGGAAACATTTTTCTCTGCTTTTTCGTACCTCTCTGCAAACATTATAAAAAAAGCGAGGCTGCCTATGGAAGTCTCGCTTTTTTTACCAGTATGAAGTTCAAAGTTATGGCCACCCTCTCCTGTCTATTCCCAGGCCCTCTGATACCGGCGGATATAACCAGATGATCGTAGCTGGCCGCCCCTAAATAAAAGCTGTCCTTGGTATCCAGGATGATCTCCTGGCCGGTCACCGGCTCGTCCTGGATGGTGCAGAAGCCGTCGGTCACTGGGTCGCTCCAGAAATCACTGGTGGGAAGCTCCGACAGGGGGGATGTCTTCCAGGCAATGTCTGGGAAGGGCAATGAAGTGTCCGGCCGATGTGCCGGCAAACTCATCCAGGTAAGTAGCCTCTTTCCAGCGCATCTCAAAAGTATATTCGTCGATCAGAGTCACGCCCAGCTCCGGGTTGGTAATCGTCTGGAAAGTCCATACCCAGTCGTCTGCGGTAACCGGCTCCCCGTCGGACCATACCACCTCCGGATTCAGGTGGACGGTCCACACTAGGCCGTCCTCTGATATGTCGATGGACTCTGCGGCACGCATTTCCAGATCCTCTCCCGCTGCTACCAGAGGCTCATAGAGGGCGTCAATAATCAGAGAAGCATAGGTGGATGTGTTGTTGAACGGCACCACGGATCCCCAAGTATTGTTCAGCCCTACGATGATTGTCCCATTATCGGACTATGCGCTGTTTTGCGCCTCACTCCCGCCTAAGTTCCAGCACTCTCTCATCGTAAGAGCGCATGGCCAGCTCCATATTCTGAAAGGTGATCCGGCCCAGCTTTTTCTCCAGCACGTCCCGATAGGGAGAATGGTACAGTACAGCCTTGTACTCGTTTTCCAGCTGGTCGATCACCGGCTGCAGCTGATCGTTGTACACCTGCTCTGCTTTGTAATACGCATCCGTTACATCCAAGTCATGGCGAATCATAGCCAGCTTCAGATTGGTCTGGTTGTGCCCCCCAGAACCGATAATACTCCCGGTGAATCGCATACTGCTCCTCGCCGCTTTTCGCCTGCTTCGTCCGCTCAATGATAGCGCGGTATCCCCGCTCGACATCCTCCCGTTCCACTCTCCTATAAGGCATTTCCGAAAACTTCATGTGCATTCTCTCTTCTTCTTCGTCGGCCTATACTTCCAGCAGGTGATATATATGCAGATTCCATGGGCAATGCAGGTAATCAGCCAGGAAACCGGATAAAACATACAGGCTTTCCATCGTTCCCACCTGGGCAAAGACCGTATTTACCCACAGGATACGCAGAGCGCAGACGCCCAGCAGCGTCACCACTGTGGGCATGATCGAATATCCCATTCCGCGGATATAACCTACCAGCGTCTCCATAATACCACACAGCACATAGGTGGTAAAAACCATGCGCATTCGGATCAGGCCGTACCGGATCACCTCTTCGTCGTTGGAATAGATGTGCAGCAGCTGCACGCCAAAAAGTCGGCCCGCCAAGGCCAAAAACAGGCCGGCCGCCGTAACCAGCAGCAAACAGTTGCGCAGCACCAGCCAGGTCCGGTCATATTTCTTTGCTCCGAAATTCTGACTGGTAAAATTGATGGCGGTTTGGTTGACGGAGGTCAGCGTAGTATGGACGAAGCCTTCCAGGCTGGCGCTGGCCGAATTGCCCGCCATAATCACCGAGCCAAAGGAATTAATGGAAGATTGGATCGTTACATTGGAAAGGGAAAACAGAGAGTCCTGAATGCCGGCGGGCAGGCCGATTCGCAGGATCTGGACAAAGGTTCCCCCGTGCAGGCGAACCTTTCGCAGGTCAAAATGGATCGCCGAATCCAGCCTGCTTAAATGGCGCAGCACCATAAAAGCAGAAAAGCACTGGGAAATCACCGTGGCGATGGCCACGCCATCCACCGTCATATGAAAAACGCAGACGAAGGTAATGTTCAGGATCACGTTGATGACACCGGCTGCCAGCAGGTAATAGAGCGGATGATCCGCATCCCCCACCGCCTTGAGCACAGAGCTGCCATAATTGTACAGAAGCGTAGCCGGCATTCCCAAAAAGTAAATACGCATATAGAGAGCGGACAGATCGATAACGTCATCCGGGCTCCCCATCAGATGCAGCAGCGGGCGAGACAGAAAGATGCCTGCGGCGGCCAGGAGCACACCGCCAAGCAAACTGATCGCTACTGCCGTATGGACGGTTTTTTCCACTTCCTCCTGCCTCCCCAGGCCATAGTCCCGCGCCACCATCACATTGGTGCCCACCGACAGCACCATAACCAGGTTGACCAGCAGATTGCACAGAGAACCGGTAGAACCCACCGCTGCCAGAGCCTGGCTGCCCGCGTACCGGCCCACCACTACCACGTCCGCCGCATTGAACAACAGCTGCAAAACGCCGGACAGCACGATGGGAATGGTAAAACGAATCATTTTTCCCATCAAGGGACCGTTTGTCATGTCTACTTCTACCTTTTTCTTTGGCAAAACATCATCTCCTCATTTTGGAACGGCTGCGCCGGCAGGCCGAACCTTTTTTAAAAAAGATTGTAGCGGCACGGGATTTCTCATGTACAGAGCAAAAAAAATATGCAGAAAGGTTTCCATTCTTTTTATTTATGCGATATGTTTATTTATACGATATGTTTTAAACGACATGCTTTAAACGATATGCTTCAGAAACAGGAAGAGGATGTAGAAATTTCTAACACTCCTTTTTCAGATAAATGGATATCTCTGTTGTTTTTTCCTTCATAACAAGGTATAATGTATATGACAAAACAGCAGACGATTCCAAATTGAAATAGGGGGGATATAACCAAAATGGAGGAAATCGTTCAAACAATAACACCATGGGAGGAACTAGGCATATCCAATGATTTTATGTTTGGAAAAATCATGCGGAAATCGGAAATATGCCGGGAATTGCTGCAGATTATCCTTCCCGAATTGCAGATTGCTTACATCGAGTATCCCGAAGAACAGAAAACGATCAATGTGGACAAGGATGCGAGGAGTGTCCGGCTTGATGTGTATGTCAAAGATAATCAAAATATTGTATACAATATTGAAATGCAAGTGTTAAACACAGGGAATCTTCCCAGACGGCTGCGCTATTATCAGAGCATGATCGACCTGCAATCGATAGCTAAAGGGCAACCCTACAGCCAGCTAAACCACCGCTACATCATCTTTATCTCCCCGTTCGACTTATTCGAACAAGGCC
>CALWRE010000142.1 GCA_944383835.1 uncultured Lachnospiraceae bacterium
CCAGAAAAGGGTTATTAAAGTTCGCCTTTTTGTAGAAACAGAATGAAAGAAGAGAATATTTCGGCTTAAAAATGGCAAAAAGATGCTGCCGCATCTATGATTTCCTAATCATTGATGCGACAGCCCCTTCTCCGTCTGTAAAATGTTCGCCCGATTGTATAAATCAACGGTTATTATTTTTTATGCTGCGCTGTCGGCATACACAAATTCAGAGCTTCTCCCCGTTGCTGGCGATAACCTCCTTATACCAATAGAAGGAATCCTTCCTGTACCGCTTCAGCGTTCCATTTCCTGCGTCGTCCACATCCACGTAGATAAAGCCGTAGCGCTTGCTGACCTGTCCGGCGGAGCAGCTGACCAGGTCGATGCAGCCCCAGGGGGTATAGCCTATCACGTCCACGCCGTCCAGCTCGATGGCCTTTCCCATCTCCAATATATGCTGGCGGAAATACTCGATACGGTAAGGATCATGGACGGAACCGTCCTCCTCCAGCACATCCTTCGCCCCCAGGCCGTTTTCCACGACGAAAATCGGCTTGTGGTAGCGGTCGTACAGCTGGTTTAAGCAGTAGCGAAATCCCACCGGGTCGATCTGCCAGCCCCATTCGGAGGCTTTCAGATAGGGATTCTTGACAGAAATCGCCATATTGGCCCCCGTCTTTTCCAGATCCTGATCCGCCGCGGCAGCAACGCCGGTCTGGTAGTAGGAAATTCCGATGAAGTCGCAGACTCCTTTCTGCAGTTCTTCCAGGTCTCCCGGCTGAATCGGAAGGGAAATCCCCGCCCTTTCCAGCTCCTTCCTCTTATATTCCGGCAGGTAGCCGCGCAGCATTACGTCGCCGTAATAGAAATCATTGTGATTTTCCTTCGTCAGCGTCTCCATATTGTCTTCCGGTCTGCAGGTATTGGCATACAGAGGATGCCGGGACAGCATGCAGCCGACCTGAATCTCCGGATACTTCTCATGGGCCAGGTTCACCACCCTGGCGCTGGCCAAAAACATGTGGTAACTGGCGGTCTCCAGATCCTCCGGCTTTTTGGAAAATACGCCCGCATTGGAAAAGCCGCCATGGACAATGGAATTGATCTCATTAAAGGTCATCCAATACTTTACCTTTGTGTGATATCGTTCCAGAATGGCCGCCGCGAATTTTACAAACAAATCCACCACCTGGCGGCTGACCCAGCCGTTATAGGCATTGGACAGATGCAGCGGCATCTCGTAATGGGAGATCGTCACCACCGGCTCGATTCCATATTTGCGGCATTCGTCAAATACCTGGTCATAGAAAGCCAGACCCGCCTCATTGGGTTCTTTCTCGACGCCGTTTGGGTAGATTCTCGTCCAGGCGATGGACATCCGATAGCATTTAAAGCCCATCTCTGCAAAAAGAGCGATGTCCTCTTTATAGTGGTGATAAAAATCAATGGCCTTCTGTCCCGGATAATACTCATCCTCCAGGATGGCAGGCTGCCCACCGTCCGGATAGGTGGAGGATTTGAAGGGAATCGCCGCTCCCGGTTTCCCTTCCGCATCCCTGTAGGTCACTGTCCGCATCCGTTTAAACAGCGGGCGGTAATCCTCCGGGAGACCTGACAGGTTCGCCTGGTATTTCTGCAGGCCCCCGCAGGTCTGTACATCGCTGGTGGAAACCCCTTTTCCGTCCTCCTGCCAGGCGCCCTCGCACTGATTGGCGGCAGTAGCCCCGCCCCATAGAAAATTCTTTGGAAATTTCGGCATATTTTTTCTCCTTTTTCGATTTTTAAAAAGAGCTGCGGTCTGTCAGACGATCGGCCGCAGCTCTGGGATAATATTTTACATTACGCCTCGGCGGCAGCCTCGGCCTCCGCCTCCTCTTTCAGCGCGGCTCTCTCCGCAATCTTAAAGAAGGGGAAGAAGATAGCCATGGACAGAACCACCAGGATCAGGCCCCAGATCAGGCCGCTGATGGAATTATTGGCCATCCACAGATAGATCGGCGTCGGGATTACGTTGGACAGAGCCACGCCGGTCGACGGAGCTACCAGTCCCAACCGCATCACGATGGAAGTCAGTGCCACGCAGATGCCGGGCGTCAGCACGAAGGGAACCGCCATAATAGGATTCAGGATAATCGGGAAACCGAACATGATCGGCTCCGTGATATTAAAGATAGAGGTAGGAATCGCCAGCCGCCCCAGGCTCTTATACTGCTTGGATTTCGAGAACAGCAGCAGGATCGTAAGACCCAGGATGCCTACGTTGGTAACCGGCGTCAGAAGCGTCCACTCCAGATACGGAACGGCCTCTCCGGCTGCAAAGGCCGCCATATTGGCCTGGGTAGCGGCAGAACGAACGGAACCCAGGGCCGCATAGGCCAGCATATCGCCGTGAATACCAAACATCCACAGGAATTTGCCTGCCATCAGATACAGGGCTGCGCCGATCGGATTCGCGCCGATGCCCATCAGAGGAGCCTGCAGGATTCCATAGATAAAGTTCTGCACCGTTCCATAGGATGTCTGTGCAAAGAGAAGCCGCAGGATCATGAACAGGATGAATACGATACCAGCCGGGATCATCGTCTCGAACATTCCCGCCACAGACGGAGGAATAGAGGCAGGCATTTTCAGCTTAATGTTTTTCTGCAGCAGGAAGACATAGAGCCGGCCGGCCAAAAGACCGCAGAACATCGCGAGGAAAATGCCCTGGGAGCCCAGGGGGCTCAGGGAAATAACGTTGGAGGCTACACCGGATATCGTTTCGCCCGCCTCGGTGGCAAGGCTCACGGTTGCCTCGAAAGGCGTCAGGATCATGAAAGCGCCAAAGGACACCATAGCGGCCGGCAGCGGCCTCTGGTTAAAGGCTTTGCCCACCTCATAGCCAACACAGATTACCACCATGATGGCATAGAGGTTGGAAACCATATTGATCGGGATGCTTAAAAGATCTCCCAACCCACTGTTAGTGAGAAAGGTCTGCCAGACCGGAATCGGTATGGACTTTACCAGGGAAAAAATCGAAGATCCGATCGAGAACGCCGCAATTCCCATGAAGGCGTTCATGATGATCTTGATATACCGCAGCTGGGCAAACTTCATTACTTTTTCTGTCATTTTATCAATATTTATCTTACTCATCGACTCCACTCCTTATCGTTCTGTGCAAATACCTCAGTCACCCATCAGCTTGCGGGCAGCCTTCAGAACCTTCTCTCCATCCAGCCGGCCGTAAGCCACCATATCGATCACATCCACCGGTACGCCGGGGCATTGCTCCGCCACGCTGTCCTTCTCATAGCGCACCTGCGGCCCGATCAGCAGGCAGTCGGCGTTCGCCGCCACCGCCTTGGCCTGGGCCACCGGATAGGCGGCAATGGTGCACTCATAGCCGTCCTTCTTTGCGGCCTCCCGCATCTTGTTCATCAGCATGCCCGTGGACATTCCCTGAGCACACAACAGTACAATGTTTTTCATACGCTTTTTTCCTCCATCATTGCTATCATTTCTTTTGCCAGGTCGATCACTGTCATGGCGTTCATCACATGATCCTGGGCATGTACCATCAGAAGGGTCACGGCCACCGGCTTTCCCTCCAGTTCAGAGCGAATCAGTCCGGTCTGCGCTTCATGGGCGGCTATCATCGCCTCGTCGCATTGGGAGATCAGCTCCTTGGCCTCTGCAAAATTTCCTTTTCTGGCTGACCGGATTGCCTGTGTAGCCAGGCTTCTGGCGTCTCCCGCATGGACGATCAGCTCCATGATTGTTGTCTCATACTCCTGATTCATCAGAATCCTCCTT
>CALWRE010000143.1 GCA_944383835.1 uncultured Lachnospiraceae bacterium
GAAGGGGGTGGGGGTGGCGGTGAAGGTGCTGGAGCTAAAGGCCTACCAGGAGGCCGGCGAGTTTAGTAAAAGCCTGGGCGCGGATGCGTTCCGGGCGAGGATAGAGCAGGCGCAGAACAGCTTCCTCTATGAGATCGCCCAGCTGCACGCTGGCTACGATATGAAGGATCCGGAGAGCAAGACCGCCTTTCACCGGGCGGCGGCGGCCAAGCTGTGCGGCTTTTCCTCGGAGCTGGAGCGGGAGAATTACCTGCAGGCGGTCTGCGAGGAATACCGTATCCCGCCGGAGAGCATGCGGCAGATGGTTGTGGAGGAGGCCCGCAGAACGGGTCTTGCCGGCCGGCCGTCGGTGCGCGTGAGAGAGACGGAGAGGGAGAGGGATACGGAAAACGCGGCCGTCTCCCGTGAGAGGAAAAAAGAGAAGGAGGACGGCGGGAAGGTCTCGCAGAAACTCTTATTGACCTGGCTTTCCGAGCGGCCGGAGCTGTATCGGAAGATCACCTCCCTTTTGTCCCCCCAGGATTTCACCGACAGCCTGTGCCGCAGGGTGGCAGAGCTTCTCTGGGAGCAGCTGGAGAGCGGAATGCTGAATCCGGCGGGGATTGTCAACCGTTTTATCAACGACGCCGATGAATATAAGGAGGTGGCCTCCCTGTTCAATACCAGGCTGCCGGACACGATGACGAAGGAGGAGCAGGCCAAGGCCTTCCGTGAGACGGTGATCCGGGTGAAGAGAAACAGCCTGGATGCGGCTGCCGCAGGGGCGGCCGGGGTTTCGGAGCTTTCTGCCATCATAAAACAGAGGGCAGCTTTGGCAAATCTGCATATTTCTTTTGATTAAGGAGAGAATGAAAACAAGATCAGCAGGACGATTGCCGGGCATATCCCGCGCTGGCGAAGCCGGCGCAGGGAAAGCTTAGCGGAGGCGTCCGGAGAGGAGACGAATGGGCGGACAGAAGGAAAGACCCCTGACGGATACCGATGAGAAAGAAATCCCTTTGTTGGAGAACGACGAGGTGGCCGATGTACAGGAGGAGAGCGACGATCCGGTCCGCGCATATCTGAAGGAGATTGGAAAAATCCCGCTTTTGACCCCGGAGGAGGCGGCGGAGCTGGCAAGGCGGATCGAGGACGGAGACGAACAGGCCAAAAAGCGGCTGGCGGAAGGGAACCTCCGCCTGGTGGTCAGCATTGCCAAGCGTTATACCGGACACGGCCTGCAGCTTTTGGATCTGATCCAGGAGGGAAACATCGGCCTGATGAAGGCGGTGGAGAAATTTGACTACCGGCGCGGTTTTAAGTTCAGCACCTATGCGACCTGGTGGATCCGCCAGTCTATGACCCGCTCCATAGCGGACCAGTCCCGGACCATACGGATTCCCGTGCACATGGTGGAGAATATCAACCGGCTGACCCGCGCCGCAAGGACGCTGACCCAGGAACTGGAGCGGGAGCCCACGGCGGCGGAGCTGGCGCAGAGGCTGGGAATCTCGGAGGAGAGAGTCTGCGAGATCCGCAAATTTGCGATGGAGCCTGTGTCCCTGGAGACGCCGGTGGGAGATGAGGAAGACACCCACCTGGGCGATTTCATCCAGGACGACCAGGGCGCTATGCCTGCCGACGAGGCGGCTATGACCGTGCTGCGGGAACAGCTGGGGGAGGTCTTAAAGACCCTTAGCCCCAGGGAGCAGCAGGTGATTCGCCTTCGCTTTGGCTTGGACGACGGCCATGTGCGCACGCTGGAAGAGGTGGGGCAGTGCTTTCATGTGACCAGGGAGAGGATTCGCCAGATTGAGGGCAAGGCTCTCCGGAAGCTCCGCCATCCCAGCCGCAGCCGGCGTCTCCGGGATTTTTTAGAATAAGGGAAGGAGAGCGGAGGGATGCTGTTATCAAAAAGGCTTTTGACCATAGCCTCCTTTGTGCCCCCTGGCAGCCGGGTGGCCGATGTGGGGACGGATCACGGCTATATCCCGATTTATCTGGTAAAAAACGGGGTGGCGAAAAGCTCCATCGCCATGGATGTGCGAAGCGGCCCTTTAAGCCGGGCGGCGGAGCATGTGGCAGAATACGGGCTCTTGGATTCCATTGAGCTGCGCCTAAGCGACGGCCTGGGATCCTTAAGCGCAGGAGAGGCGGATACGGTGGTGATCAGCGGGCTGGGAGGCCCGCTGATGATGGATATATTAAAAAAGGGGGAGCGGGCGGCGGCCGCGGTGGACTGCTTCGTGCTGTCGCCGCAGTCCGACATTCCCGGCGTCCGCGTTTTCCTGCGGGAGAACGGCTATCGGATTGAAAAAGAGGCCTTTGTAAAGGATGAGGGCAAATACTATACGGTGATGCAGGTCTTTCATGGGACGGAGCGGCCGGGGCGGGTCGTGGACGATCTCTACGGCCGGGATCTTCTGGACCGGGCGGACCCGGTTCTCTATGAGTTTCTGCAAAAGCAGAAGGAGCGCTGCGAGAAGCTTCTGCCTGGGCTTATGGCCTCGCAGAAGGAGGAGACGAAAAGGCGGGGGGCCGAGATGGAAGAGGAATTGTCGTTTATCTGCCAGGCTTTGAAGATAATGGAGGAAGCAGGATGAGTGAACCGAAAAAATATCGTATAACGGTGGACGGGGAGGCTGCGGAATATCCGCAAGGGACTTCCTATGAGACAATCGCCGCCCGGTATCAGCCGCAGTTTGACGCTCCCATCGTGCTGGCGACGGTACACGGAAAGCTCTGCGAACTGTTTAAGACCGTTGACCGGGACGCGATTCTTACCTTTGTGACCATGCGGGACGCCGCCGGTTTCCAGACCTACCAGCGAAGCGCGGTACTGCTGGCCCTGAAGGCTTTCTATGACACAGCGGGTTATGACAAGGTAAAAAAGATCACGGTGGAGTTTTCCGTCAGCAAGGGTCTGTACATGGAGCCGGCGGGGGACTTTACGTTGGGCGAGGATTTTCTTGGACAGGTGGAGGAGAGGATGCGCCGCCTGGCTGAGCAGAAAATCCCCATTGAGAAGCGCAGCGTCAGCACCGACGACGCGGTAGAGCGCTTCCGCCGGCACGGGATGCACGACAAGGAGAAGCTGTTTTCCTACCGGCGGGTGTCCAAGGTAAACCTGTATCGGATCAATGAATTCGAGGATTATTACTACGGCTATATGATCCCGCATACCGGGTATCTGAAGTGGTTCCGTCTTTACCGGTACGGAGACGGCTTTGTCCTGCAGCTGCCGGAGCGGGAGAATCCCACGGAGGTTCCCCCTTTTGAGCCGATGCCAAAGCTGTTTCGCACCCTGCAGGAGTCGAACCGCTGGAGCAACCGCCTGGGGGTGGGAGCTGTGGGCGATTTAAACGACCTGATTGTCCGGGGAGGATTGGGAGAGCTGATCTTAGTCCAGGAGGCCCTGATGGAAAAGAAGCTGGCCCAGATTGCGGAGACGATTGCGAACGACCGCAGGAAGAAGATTATTCTGATTGCCGGCCCTTCCTCCTCCGGCAAGACATCCTTTTCCCACCGCCTGTCCATCCAGCTGAAAACCTATGGGCTCACCCCTCACCCCATCGCCGTGGACAACTATTTCCGCGACCGGGAGCTGGCCCCCAGGGATGAAAACGGAGAGTATAATTTTGAGGCTCTGGAGTGCATCGATGTGGAGCTTTTCAACGACCAGATGACCGCCCTGCTTGCCGGCGAGGAGGTGGGGCTTCCCACCTATGATTTTGTCAGCGGCAAACAGGAATTCCGGGGGAATACCCTAAAGCTTGCCCCGGACGATATTCTGGTGATCGAGGGAATCCACTGCCTGAACGACCGGCTGACCTACCGGCTGCCGGCGGACTGCCGCTACCGGATCTATATCAGCGCCCTGACCCAGTTAAACATTGATGAGCACAACCGGATTCCCACCACCGACGGACGGCTGATCCGCCGCATTGTGCGGGACGCCCGCACCAGGGGAACCTCCGCCCAGGATACGATTGCCCGGTGGGAGAGCGTCCGGAGGGGAGAGGAGGACAACATTTTCCCCTATCAGGAGAGCGCCGATACGATGTTCAACTCGGCCCTGATCTATGAGCTGTCGGTACTGAAGACTTACGCGGAGCCTTTGCTTTTTTCCGTACCGAAAAATTCGCCCGAGTACCAGGAGGCCAAGCGGCTGCTGAAATTTTTTGACTATTTCCTGGCGGTCAGCAGCGAGGATATTCCCCGTAATTCCCTGCTCCGGGAGTTCATCGGCGGCAGCCTCTTCCCGGTGGGGTAACAAGCGGCGCTGAGAGGCGGACAATCTTCGTTTACAAAGCCTTCGTTTTATGTTAAAATCAGTGAAGCAATGAGTGGGACAAATGATCGCGGCTGCAGGCGCCGCAAGGCGGCAGGTGAGGAAAGTCCGGGCTTCACAGGGCAGGATGCCGGTTAACGGCCGGTGGGGGTGACCCTAAGGATAGCGCAACAGAAATAAACCGCCTGACTTTGTCAGGTAAGGGTGGAAAGGCAGTGTAAGAGACTACCGCCGTCCTGGTAACAGGGCGGGCACATGCAAGCCCCATCCGAAGCAAGACCAAACAGAAAGCGTAAGGCGGCCCGTCTGCTTTCGGGTAGGTCGCTCGAGCCTGGTGGCAACATCAGGCCTAGATAGATGATCATTCACGACAGAACCCGGCTTATCGTCCCACTCATCTGCATTTAAAAGGAGAATATACCAATGAAGGAAACAATACGGATCCGCTATGTGAGCGACCAGATTGACCGGCTTTGCTATATCGACGGAAAGTCGGACTGGATCGATCTGCGGGCGGCGGAGGATGTGGAGATGAAGGCGGGGGAATTCCGCCTGATCAGCCTGGGGGTGGCGATGAAGCTGCCGGAGGGCTATGAGGCCCATATTGTTCCCCGCAGCAGCACCTTTAAAAATTTCGGCGTGATCCAGGCCAACCACATGGGCGTGATCGACGGCAGTTACTGCGGAGACAACGATATCTGGTATTTTCCGGCCATTGCCATGCGGGACACCTGCATCCATGTGAACGACCGGATCTGCCAGTTTCGGATTATGAAAAATCAGCCGCCGGTTGTCTTTGCGGAGGCGGAGCATCTGGAGGATGCGGACCGCGGCGGCTTTGGCAGCACGGGGATTCGCTGAAGAGAGAGGAGGACCAAATGAGACTTCGCAGATGGGTTGCGCTGGCAGCATTGGCGGCGGGCCTGCTATTTAGCTCTGCCTGCAGTTCGGAGGCGGAGCAGCTGAACGAGGCTGGGCTTGCCAGCTACGGCGAAGGGGATTACCAGGCGGCGGCGGATTCCTTTGGCAAGGCCATTGTGGCGGACAACCAGAATCCGGATTATTATGTCAATCAGGGGATGGCCTATCTGGAGCTGGAGGATTACGACAGCGCCCAGAGCTGCTTTGACAGCGCCCTGCGCTTAGACGGCAGCTGCCAGGGAGCGTACCGGGGCAAGGGCATCGCCTATATGGAGGCGGAGCGGTACGATGAGGCGGTAAATGCCCTCAATGCCGCCCTGGCCTGCGAGTCGGGCCGGGTCAGCGAGGCGGAGTACGATATCCTCCTGTACCGGGGCGAAGCGCAGATGCGCGGGGGCGACTACGACGGGGCCATCGAGACCTATACGGTTCTTCTGGAAACAAAAGGAGAAGAATCCCAGACATATTATCTGCGGGGAGCGGCCAATATAGGAAAGGGAGATATCGAAGCTGGTACGGCGGATATGGACCGGGCGGTGCAGCTTTCCCCGGCGGATTACAGCCTGTATCTGAACTGCTATTACCGCTTGGCGGCGGCCGATCAGACTGAGGCGGGCGTGCAGTATCTGCAGAATGCCCTGACCATAGCGGATAATACCGCGGGCTCCCACAAATACAGGGGAATGGTTCATTTCCTCCTGGGAGATTACAGCGCCGCCCTGGCGGAGTTTGAGTATGTGCAGGACAATGCGGACGTGGAGACCCTGATCTACATCGGCCTGTGCTATCAGGCCCAGGGAGATGCGGAAAGCTGCGCCCAGGCTCTGTCGAGGGCCCTGGAGCAGGGAGGGGAGAATCCCGATGTGTATTACCAGATGGGCATGTGCATGTTCAGCATGGAGGATTACGAAGAGTCCCTGGATTACTTAAGCAGAGGCCTGGCCCTGGACGGGGGCAGCTACCGGCGGGAGATGCTCTATATGCAGGCCCTGTGCTATGAGAGGCTGGATCGCTTCTCCGAGGCCCTTTCCGCCTTTGAGTCCTATGTGGCCCTCTATGGCGCCAGCGATGAACTGGAAAAGGAGATGGCCTTTCTCAGAACCAGATGATGAAGCGGGGATGTGCCGGCGGCGAAGGCTGCGGCATGTCCCCTTCTTGGTTTTTATGCAGAGGCAATTATGCAGAGGTGAATGGTATGTATGATACAAAACAGCAAAAAGAGAGGGTGCTCCTGGTGGGGGTGCAGCTGGCCGACGGGGACGATGTGCGCCAGTGCCTCGACGAGCTGGAGCAGCTGGCTGAGACGGCCGGGGCCGAAACCGTGGGCCGCATCGTCCAGAACAGAGAACAGCCGGATCCGGCCACCTATCTTGGAAAGGGCAAGATCGAAGAGATCAAGGACAAAATATGGGAGACGGAGGCCACCGGCATTATCTGTGACGATGAACTCTCCCCGATTCAGCTGCGCAATCTGGAGTCCATGCTGGAGGTAAAGGTGATGGACCGGACCCTGGTGATCCTGGATATCTTTGCCGCCAGGGCGACCACCCGCGAGGGAAAGATCCAGGTGGAGCTGGCCCAGCTGAAATACCGGGCGGCCAGGCTGGTGGGCCTGCGGGAGTCCCTGTCGCGGCTGGGCGGCGGCATCGGCACCAGAGGGCCCGGCGAGACGAAGCTGGAGGTGGACCGCCGGCGAATCCATGAGAGGATATCCTGGCTGAAGGGAGAGCTTCGCGATATCGAGCGTCACCGGACGGTGACGAGACAGAAGCGGAAAAACAACCATATGCCGGTGGCTGCCATTGTCGGCTATACCAACGCGGGCAAATCCACTCTGTTAAACGCCCTGACCGGGGCGGGGGTTCTGTCCGAGGATAAGCTGTTTGCCACCCTGGATCCCACGACCCGCAGCTTGACCCTGCCGGGGGGAGAGTCCATTCTGCTGACCGACACGGTCGGCTTTATCCGCAAGCTGCCCCACCATTTGATCGAGGCCTTCAAGAGTACGCTGGAGGAGGCAAAATATGCGGATATCATCCTGCATGTGGTGGACTGCTCCAATCCCCAGGCGGATATCCAGATGCATGTGGTTTACGAGACCCTGCGCAGCCTGGGCATCGGGGACAAGATCATGGTGACCTTGTTCAATAAGTGCGACCGGCCCGGCTGCGACCGCAACATCCGCGATCTGCAGGCGGATTATACCTGCCGGATTTCCGCCGCCACCGGCCAGGGCCTGGCGGAGTGCTGCCAGCTTCTCTCCGATATCCTGCGGAAACAAAAAATTTATGTGGAAAGATTCTACCGTTATTCGGATGCGGGCAAAGCCCAGTATTTCCGCAAGTACGGGCAGCTGTGCAGCGAGGAATATCTGGATGAGGGAGTGGCGGTGACCGGCTATATTCCCATTGAGTTTATGGATAAGGTATAAGCCCCCAGGCCTACGGCATGGGAGATGACTTTGTTTTTACTTTGTCAGAATATTTGTTAATTAAAGGACATTCTTTAAAAATGTCCTTTAATTGTGTCGAAAAATGGCATTTCTGACTTGGCAATTATAGCCGCATATGCTATGATAAAAACGCTGTGTATTGCTTTTTCGGCTGCGGTATGCCCGCTGCAATAAGCTGCTGCGATGAACCGCCGAAAAATGTTTTTGTCAAAAGTTTTACAAATGAAAGGGAAAGAAAAAGATGGTACTTGCGCTTATTTTGTTCATCCTTGCCTACGTGGGCCTTCTGGCTCTGCCGCAGAAGAGAGCCTGGGTGGCTCTGATCTCCGCCCTGCTTTTCATCCTTCTTGGCATCCTGCCGGTGGGAGATGTGCTGGGCAGTGTGGACTTCAACGTGCTGATGATGATCGCGGGGACGATGGGCATCGTATCCCTCTTTATTGAGTCGAAGATGCCTTCGCTTTTGGCCGATCTGATCCTGGAGCGGACGCCCAATGTAAAGTGGGCCGTGGTGTTTCTGGCCCTGTTCGCCGGAATTGTATCCGCTTTCGTGGACAACGTGGCAACGGTGCTGATGGTGGCCCCGGTGGCCCTTGCCGTGTCCGAGCGGCTGAAAATCAACCCGGTGCCGGTGATTGTCTCCATCGCCGTCTCCTCCAACCTGCAGGGCGCGGCGACTCTGGTGGGCGATACCACCTCCATCCTGCTGGGCGGCTATGCCGGCCTGGATTTCCTGGATTTCTTCTGGTTTCAGGGGAGGCCGGGCATCTTCTGGGCGGTGGAATTGGGAGCGGTGCTCTCGGCCTTCGTCCTTCTGTGGCTGTTCCGCAAGGAGACGGGCAGCGTCCATGTGACGGAGCGCACCAAGGTCACGGACTATGTGCCGACGATCCTGCTGGTGGGAACCGTGGTCCTGCTGATTCTGGCCTCCTTTATCCCCAATAAGCCTTCGATCACCAATGGCTTGATCTGCATGGGCCTGATGGTAATCGGACTGGTCTATACCTTTGTGCGCACCCATGACGTGAGCCGGGTGCTCAAGCCCATCAAGGATATCGACTACACGACCCTCCTTCTGCTGTTTGGTCTGTTCATCGTAATCGGGGGAATCACCGAGGCAGGCGTCATCGACGCGGTGGCCGGCATCTTTGTGCGGATCAGCGGCGATAACCTGTTTTTGGCTTATACGCTGATCGTCTGGGCCAGCGTTTTCTTCTCCGCCTTGATTGACAATATCCCCTATGTGGCGACGATGCTCCCTGTGGTGCAGGGAATGGCCGCTATGATGGGAGTGGAGCCCTACGTCCTGTACTTCGGCCTGCTGACCGGAGCTACCCTGGGCGGAAATCTGACTCCTGTGGGGGCCTCCGCCAATATTACCGGCATCGGCATCCTGCGCAAGGCCGGATATGAGGTAAAGAATAAGGATTTCCTGCGCATCGGCGTGCCTTTCACCCTGACCGCCGTGATGGCCGGTTATCTGTTCACCTGGTTTGTGTGGGGAATGTAAAAAAACTGCTTGACATTTACCGAGAAAGGTATTACTATAATAGAGCGCTTTGAAAAGTGCTCTCGCAGTTGTGGCGGAATTGGCATACGCGCATGATTCAGGTTCATGTGAGCATTACGCTCGTGAGGGTTCAAGTCCCTCCAACTGCACGAGATTAGCCCCGTAAATCGGGGCTTTTTTTATTGCCTGTGTGCCGCATGTGCTGCATTTAAAAGCGTTTTCTCTGACTTTTCATCAAAAAGCGGGTTGTCATTTGGGAAAAAAATGTTATACTAAAGTATGCTTGCAAAAATACGATGAACATTCAAAAAATTATGGAAAGGATGAAGAGACAATGAAGCTTACCAAAATGACAGCCCTGCTTCTGGCAGGCGCTCTGGTGCTCTCCGCCTGCTCCGGCACGCCTTCGGAGACGACGGCTGCGCAGACGGAAGGAGAGACCGCGGCAGAAACGACGGCTGCAGCCGGAACCGGCAGCTATACGGCCGGCACCTACACGGGCGAGGGCCAGGGCTACGGCGGCACGGTAACCGTGACGATCACCACCGATGAGACCTCCATTCTGGAGGTGACGGCAGAAGGACCGGACGAGACCCCCAACGTGGGCGGCGCGGCCCTGGAGGAACTGGCATCCCAGGTGCTTTCCGCCCAGAGCGCGGAGATCGACGGTGTGGCCAGCGCTACGATGACCAGCAACGGCATTAGACAGGCAGCCCAGGCAGCTATCGACGCGGCCAGCGGCAATGCCTCCGCCGGAGAGGGAGAAAAGACCGCAGTGGCGGACGGCACCTACACCGGCAAGGCTCCTTCCTACGGCGTTATGGGCGAGATGGAGCTGTCCGTGACCTTTGCGGATAACCAGATTACCGAAATCACCACCATCAACGCCGGTTCTGCCACTCAGGCCGACGAGGATGAGTACAGCCCGATTTATGCGACGGTGGAGGAGAACCTTTATCCCCGCATTATCGAGTCCCAGTCCCTGGCGGTAGACAGCATCTCCGGCGCTACCACCTCCAGCAATGCGGCGAAGACCATCATTGCCAATATTATCGATGAGAACGGCGGCGATTCCTCCCAGTGGTACACCCCGGTTGAAAAGAGCACGGAGACCGTTACCCTGGAGGATTACGACGTAATCATCGTTGGCCTGGGTTCCTCCGGCGTGGCCAGCTATCTGAGCGCGGCGGAGAACGGAGCCACCGTATTCGGCATTGAGACGGCTGCCAAGATCGGCGGCAACGGCACCAACACCGCAGGCCCTCTGGGTGTCAACCCTGCCAGACAGGTAGAGGTAAACGGGGGACAGGAATTCGTGGATCCCGATGAGCTCTACGACGCTTGGATGGAGTATACCGAAAATGACGCCAAGGGCGACCTGGTCCGCCTGTTCATCGACGAGTCCGGCGAGACCTTTGGCTGGCTGGAAGACAACTACGACTTTGCTTTCATGGACAATATGATGGCATTCTATGATTCCCATGGCTGGCCGCTGTGGACCATGTACTATGATTCCACGATGACCTCAAAGGATCTGGCTTACAACAACTCCATGGAGCAGGCCAAGGCCATGAACGAGAAGAACGATTACATGACCGAGCTGACCGCCACCGACCTTCTGGTGGATGAGAACGGCACGGTGATCGGCGTTGAGGCGGAGTATTATGATGGCACCACCTACGAGATTTACGGCGACTCCGTAATCCTGGCGGCCGGCGGCTACATCGGCAATGCGGAGATGACCACCGAGTACACCGGTTATGTCTGGAACACCAAGGGCATGACCCAGTGCGACGGCTTCAGCATCCGCGAGGGCCTGGAGCTGGGCGGAGCCCTGTACAATGAGGACGTGGCCGTAGAGGATCATATCGCGCAGCTGGATCCGATTATCCGCTCCGACGATTACAGCAACGACGACAAGGGCATCCTGACCTCCCTGGTTCTGGATCTGAATTATCAGATGATCGACAGCGAGGGCGAGAGCTTTGACGGCAATTACAACGGCCTGGGCATTGCTTTCAACGCCTGGGAGGCCGGCACCAACTACTATGTGCTGATCAATGAGGAAGAGTACAATTCCATCAAGACCGAGGGCCTGATCTCCTTCAACGCTCCGATGTTCTTCAACCAGGGCGGCACCTATGAGGAGGGAACCCCGGTGGAGAACCTGGACGACATCATGGCCATGGGCCAGGAGTTCGGCAACGTGATTATCGCCGATTCCCTGGAGGATCTGGAGTCCCAGCTGGGCTTTGACATCAATCTGGAGGATGTGCACGGCCAGACCGAGGGCACGATCTACTGCATCAAGGGAGCGGCCTATGTGTACTCCACCTGCGGCGGCCTGGATGTGGACACCAACATGAACCTGCTGAAAGAGGACGGCACCCCGATTGAGAACGTGTACGTGGTCGGCAACGATTCCCTGGGTGTGCTCAATGCTTCGGATAAGGCCTACGTCACCTACGGCGGCTGCGCCCAGGGTTGGGCTCTGACTTCCGGACGGCTGGCCGGAGCCAACGCTGCGGCCAAGTACGCAGGCTGAGGCTTTGAACGAATACAGATCGAAAAGAAGGAGGGCTTTGCACGAACGCCGTGCAGGCCTTCCTCTTTTTATCGGCCTTTTTTGCGGCAGGAAGGGAAGATTTGTCTTTCTTTCCTGTACAGAATGTATAGAACGGTGCAAATCGGCGATGCTTAAAGAGGAAAAATGTCAAAACCTTTGAAATAAACCGCTGATTGTGATATACTCGATTCAATACAAGACAGCAGCAGGAGGTAACGGTACAGATGCTGAATCCCAGATATGTGGAAATGACGAATCATGAGAATGTAATACGAAAGATTTCGGCTTATGGAAGGCAGAGGGCGGCGGAAATTGGCTATGAAAATGTGTTTGATTTCAGTCTGGGAAACCCCAGCGTGCCCGTCCCTGCGTCCTTTAACGAGGCCATTATCGATATCATAAAGACGAAGGATGATGTGACCGTCCATGGCTACAGCCCTATTTTAGGCATCAGCGAGGCCAGATGCGCGGTGGCGGAGTCGTTAAACCGCCGGTTTGGGATGCACTATGAGGAGAAGCATATCTTTATGGCCGTCAGCGCTGCCGGGGCGGTGGCCCATGCCCTCCGCGCCGTGCTGGGGGAGGCGGGAGACGAGATCATTACCTTTGCCCCCTATTTTTCAGAGTACAAGCCCTATGTGGAGGGGGCCGGCGGCCGCCTGGTGGTCGTGCCGGCCGATACGGAGAATTTTCAGGTGAATTTCGAGGCTTTCCGCCGTCTGATCGGACCCCAGGTCAAAGGAATTCTGATCAATACGCCCAACAACCCGTCGGGGGCCGTCTATTCGGCAGAGACTCTTTCCTCCCTGGCCGGAATTTTGAAGGAGAAGGAGAGGGAGTACGGCCACTCGATTTACATTATTTCCGATGAACCTTACCGCGAGCTGGTGTTTGGCGGGAAGAAAGCCCCTTATGCAGCCTCCTTCTATCCCAATACCTTTACCTGCTATTCGTTCAGCAAGTCCATGTCGGTTCCCGGCGAGAGGATCGGCTATATCGCCGTTCATCCGGAGTGCGAGGATGCGGAAACAGCGGTGGCCGTGTTCGGACAGATTTCCCGTGAGATCGGCCATAACTGCCCGCCGTCCCTGATCCAGCTGGCCATCGCCCGGTGCATTGACGATACGGCAGACCTTTCCGTTTACGAGAAGAATAAAGAGATTTTATACGAGGAACTGAAAAGCCTGGGCTTTTACTGTGTGGAACCCCAGGGGACGTTTTATATGTTTCCCCGCTCGCTGGAGCCGGATGACGCCGCTTTCTGCGAGAGGTCGAAGAAATACGATTTGCTTTTGGTGCCCGGAGGCGGTTTTGGCTGTCCGGGACATTTCCGCATTGCTTACTGCGTGCCTACGGAGAAGGTGGAGCGTTCGCTCCCGGCGTTCCGGAAGCTTGCGAAAGAATATTTAGGCTGACGGCCGGCCAGGCGGCCGGCGTTTTGGCCGAAAAATATGGGGAAAGAAAAAGGAGGATGTATGCAAGACAAGCCAGTCATAGTCATTGGGCACAGGAATCCGGACACCGATTCGATCTGTTCGGCAATCGCTTATGCCAACCTGAAGAGGATTATTACGGGAAAGCCCTATGTTGCCAGAGCGGCCGGGCATCCCAATGAGGAGACCCGTTATGTACTGCAGCGTTTTGGGGTGGAGCAGCCGGAGTATCTGGCTACGGTGGAGCCTTTGGTGCGCGATGTGGAGCTGCAGCGCATCGAGGGCATTCCTTCGGAGCTGTCGCTGAAGGATGCGTGGAATTTGATGAAAGAGGGGGACGTCGTCACCCTGCCGATTTTGAAGGATCAGAAGCTGGAGGGACTGATTACCAACGGGGATATTGCCCGTTCCTATATGGAGGAACACGACAGCAGCACCATATCGACGGCCAATACGCCCTACCGCAATATCCTGGGCACCCTGGACGGAACCATGGTGGTGGGGGACGAGGACGCTTATTTTGACCAGGGCAAGGTGGTAATTGCGGCGGCCAATCCGGATGTGATGGAAGAATACATAGATGAGCATGACATGGTGATTTTGGGAAACCGCTATGAGTCTCAGCTGTGTGCAATCGAAATGAAGGCGGGCTGCATTGTGGTATGCCTGGGGTCGCCGGTATCCCGCACAATACAGAAGCTGGCCAAGCAGGCCGGCTGCACGATCATCTGTACGCCTTATGACACCTACACGGTGGCGAGGCTGATCAACCAGAGTATTCCGGTCCGCTATTTTATGAAAAAGGATCAGCTGATCACCTTTTACATGGACGACTATGTGGAGGAAATTCGTTCGGTCATGGCGAAAAAGCGCCACCGCAACTTCCCGATTTTAGATAAGAAAGGGAATTATGTGGGGATGATCGGCCGGAGAAACCTTTTGGATATGCAGAGAAAACAGGTGATCCTGGTGGATCACAATGAGAAGAACCAGGCGGTTACCGGAATCGAGACGGCGGACATCCTGGAGATTATCGATCATCACAGGCTGGGGAGCATTGAGACCATCAACCCTGTGTTTTTCCGCAATCAGCCCCTGGGCTGCACGGCGACGATCATCTATCAGATGTACCAGGAAAACCAGGTGGAGATTGATGTTACCACGGCCTCCCTGCTTCTGAGCGCAATTCTGTCCGACACGCTGATGTTCCGTTCGCCCACCTGCACGGCGGTGGACCGGCAGGCGGCGGAGGAGCTGGCAAAGCTTACCGGCTTGTCGGTGGAGGAGCTGTCGGAGAGCATGTTCAAGGCAGGAAGCGATCTCTCGAAGAAGACGGAGGAAGAAATCTTCTATCAGGATTACAAGCGCTTCTCCGCCCAGGACATTTCTCTGGGCGTCGGCCAGGTAAGCTCCATGAGCCTGGGGGAGCTGGAAAAGCTGAAAAGCAGGCTTCTCCCTTATATGGAGAGAAGCTTAAAGACCAGCGGCTCTTCCATCCTGTTTTTTATGCTTACGAATATTGCGGATGAGTCTACGGAGCTTCTGTTCGTGGGAGCGGGAGCCAGCGAGATTGTGGAGGAGGCCTTCGGCATTCGGCCGGATCCCCACAGCGTCCGGCTGCCGGGCGTGGTGTCCCGCAAAAAGCAGATGATTCCTGCCATTCTGCGAGGTATACAGAAAATCAATGAGTAAGGACAGCTGCGGCGGGGACGCCGATTCGTTTCGCTTTATCTGGGTGGTCTGCTGCTTTGCTGTGGCTGCAGCCCGCTTAGGGGTCTGGGCGGTGCAGAATGCGGCGAAGAGCCGGGGGAAGAAAACCGGCCAGGAGACAGGCCAGGGGCAGGCAGCCCAGAGGAGAGCAGCCCAGGGAAGGGACTTGCTTTGGCTGTGCGCAGCCCTGGGGATGACGGCGGCTGCCGACTATTATATGGTCCTTTACAGGGAAAATATCCGGGGGCTGTACTGCTTTTTGGCAGTGCAGCTTCTGTATTTTGTCCGTCTGGGCCGCGGGAGCAGGGCTTTGATCGGACAGCTGCTTGTCGGCGGCGGCGCGGCGGCCCTTCTTCGTTTTGCCGGCGTCGAGCCGGGGCTGGAGGGTACGCTGGGAGTTTTGTATTTCACCCTTTTTGCGGGAAATATTATCTGGGAGATCGCCGGGAGAGGCGGCAGGGACAGGGTTTTTCTGGCGGGCCTTGTGCTGTTTATCCTGTGCGACATCCATGTGGGCATCCTGAACCTGGGCTATTTTGTGAAGCTTCCGGACCTATATTGGCAGTGGATTCGGCCTTACAGCCAGAGGGCGCTCTGGTTTTTCTACCTTCCCTCCCAGGCCCTGCTTGCCGTGAGCAGCTGTTACGACGACAATAACAAATTTTTGAATCAACAAAAAGGAGGGCGCTATGATATACACGGTAACGCTGAATCCGGCTCTTGACAAGACCGTTGAAATTCCTTCGTTCCGGATCGACGCGGTCAATCGGATTACATCCGTGCGGACAGACCCCGGCGGCAAGGGGATCAATGTTTCCAAGGTGATCGATAAGCTGGGCGGAAGCAGCATCGCCATGGGAATTCTGGGAGGAGAGACCGGACGGACCATTCAGGCGGCGCTGGAGAGGATGGGACTGCGGACTTGCTTTCATTTTGCAGAAGGCGAAACGCGCACCAATATGAAGATCATCGATCCGGTCCGCCATACGAATACCGATATCAACGAGCCGGGGGTAACGGTATCGGAGGCTGTCTTGGATGGGCTGCTGGGCGAGCTGGCCGGAAAGATTGCCGACGGCGATATCGTGGTGATCTCCGGCAGCCTGCCGGCCGGTGCGCTGCAGGAGACCTATCGGACCTGGACGGAGACCTGCCGCAGGAAGGGAGCGAAGGTGATCCTGGACGCGGACGGGGAGAGGCTCCGGGCCGGGCTGAAAGCATCTCCCTACCTGATTAAGCCCAATCATCACGAGCTGGCGGAGCTCGTGGGCAGACCGCTGGATTCGCCTAAGGAGCTGGCGGAGACGGCGCGGGAGCTGATGAAGCAGTATGGGATTGCAAAGACGGTCGTTTCCATGGGCGGAGACGGAGCCCTGTATGTGACGGAGACGGAGACCGTATATGCAAACGGAATCCGGGTGCCGGTGAAAAGCACGGTGGGTGCGGGCGACAGCGTGGTCGCCGCGCTGGCCCGCCCTTTACAATTGCTTGGTTTTATTCGCTGATGTTCCCGACGATGAATCAAAGCCCGCCGATGCGAGGATCAAGAGCGGGAAGTATATTAAAAAAGCGGACCAAAAATGAGGTGAAGAAATGCAGATAATCGACAATGTCAACACCACTGTCAAAGGTGATTTGCAGTCGGTCATTCACAGGGGGAGCAAGCTTTCAATTGCTGTAGAGTCATTTAAGGAGGTGCAGTGATGGAACAGAAGAACAGCAGTCCGGTACACACCGCGCCGGTTACGGGAAAAAGGTCATCCAGACACTTTCCAATCGTCTCAATGCAGAGTTTGGAAAAGGCTTTTCAGTTGACACTCTGGAAAATGCAAGAAAATTTTATCTGTGCTATCAGGATCGAATTTCCGAAACAGTGTTTCGGATTTCTGATGAGCAGGCTCCTTTTACACTGTCTTGGTCGCATTACCTGGAGCTCATGCGTATCAAAAATCCGGACGAACGCAAATTTTACGAAATTGAAGCAACTAAGTCCGCATGGAGCCTTCGAACTTTGCAACGACAGTACAATTCCAGTCTATATGAACGTCTAGCGCTCAGCCGGAACAAAGATGAGGTCATGCGTCTGGCACAACAGGGAAATGTGATCGAAAAATCGACGGATATTGTGAAACAGCCTACCGTGCTGGAATTTCTAGGGTTGGAAGAGCAGGCGAAATATTCAGAGACCGACATGGAATCAGCCATTATCAATAAACTGCAAAAATTTTTGCTGGAACTGGGAAAAGGATATTTGTTCGAGGTGCGTCAGAAGCGTTTTACCTACGATGAAGAAAATTTCTATGTGGATCTTGTGTTCTATAATCGGCTGCTGCGCTGTTACGTTCTGATTGACTTGAAAATCGACAAGTTGACCCATCAGGATTTGGGGCAGATGCAGATGTATGTTAACTACTACGACTGATACCAAAAGCTCCCGGACGAAAATCCAACCATTGGAATTCTGCTCTGCAGGGAGAAAAACGATGCTGTTGTTCAGATGACTCTGCCGGAAAACAGCAATATTTTTGCATCGGAGTACAGCCTGTATCTGCCGGACAAAAAATTGCTGCAAAAGAAGCTGCAAGAATGGATTGAGGAAGAGACGGAAGGCGAATGAGGCTGCAATTCAAACAGCAGAAATTTCAGGCGGACGCAGCAAAAGCCATATTGGATGTTTTCGTCGGGCAGCCCTACCTCACGCCTACTTACATGATGGACAGAGGGATCAATTACCAGCAGAATCTCACCGATGACGAAGATTTCATGGGCTGGCGAAACGAGCCGGCCGTACCGGAGCTGACCGATAAGGTCATGCTGGAACGACTGAAAGAATTTCATCCATTGCTGACTCTGCCCCCATAAGGCGGACAGTATCTACAATATAGTTTACTGGCTGGACGCAATGGAAGCATACAACAAGTGGCTAGTAAAGAAAATTTCTGTCAAGAGCATCACCGAATCCGGCAGCGCTGCGCCGGAGGAGCGGGTCATTCGTTCTGTTACCGGCAGGGTGACAGAAAAGGTAACAGATAAAGTGACAGACACCTTGGACGAAATATCGCTCAAAATCTTGAATCTTCTTGCAGTTGATCCGGCTTACACAACGACTTTTCTTGCAAAGCAAAATGCCCTCACGGCAGGCTGACAAGGCTTGCTGTGAGGGCATCTCTTCTATACCTTCTATATCGCAACTGTTATTTTATCAATCCACCTTCACGCGGCTGTTGAACTTATCCAGGGCCAGGGCGATGACAATGCCGACCAGAATGCAGATCACATTGACGATGCAGGCCGAGGGATCGGTGAAGCTGCCAAAAGGAATAATCATAACGGTAGCGGCGATCACGATGCCGATGATCCCGTGGAAGGCGATGGAATAGTGATGCTCAAAGAGGGCATTGATGGCCTTGGCCAGGCAGATGACCGTCACCAGAGCCCCGATACCGGCGGGAATCAGGACGCTCATGTCAAAATGCCCGATGCCGTCCACAAAGGGGGTGTAGAGCCCCAGAGGCATCAGCAGGGGAGAAAAGCTCATGCCGGGGGCGATAACGCTCAGAGCCAGGCAGAAGCCGCAGAACAGATACCAGGCGAAGTTGGGGGTGACGACCAGGGAGGTCATCTGCAGGCCGATCAGGATGGCGAAAATCACGCACATGCAGACGACTAGGGAGATGAAGGAGCCTTTGCTTCTGCCCTGCTCTCCTGCCTCCCGGAACAGGGAGGGAAGCATCCCGGTGATCAGGCCGATGAAGAGGCAGACCGAAGGATCCGGGTATTTCTCCAGGAAAAAGGCCAAGACATTGGCCACGCCCAGAAAACCGACCGCCATACCGATGATAACGGGGATCAGCTTTGGAACATGGGTCTTAAAATTGGCGATGGGGTTGGACAGAAGCTCCATGACTGGCTTATAAATGCCAAAGACGACGCAGAGAACGCCTCCGGAAATGCCGGGCAGCACAGCGCCCAGTCCGATTAACGCGCCCTGGACAATCTGATAGATCAGTTTCAAAGGGGAAGTTTTCGTATTCTGTTTTACATCCATTGATGGGGGTATCCTTTCTTTACTAACACATTTTTCTGTCCGCGGGGCTTGCGAGGCCCTGACGGAAAGAGTCCAGCGCTTATTATACTATCATTCCCTCTGGTTTTCAAGCAGAACTGACAAGTAGAACTGACAAGCGAACCTGCATCGGCGTGTAGGCCGGGCGTGTTAAGGGCATGCAGGGACATCGAGGATATTTGAGGCTGTTTAAGGCTGTTTAAGGCTTAAGGCTGTTAAGGCTCCCGGAAGATGTGGACCAGGGCGCTTTGGCTGGGAAGGTCCAGCTTTTTTAATACCATGGTTTTCTGGTTGGCTATGGTCTTGGGAGAGGACTGCAGGGTGACCTCCCGGCCCAGCATAATCTCAAAAATGCTGTATTCCGCCGGAGAAAGACAGGAAAGAATCAGGGAGCGGATCATCAGCTCCTCCGGGGTGACGCCCTGGACAGCCTTGCGTATGTTCTCAACCAGGAGGCTGAAATGGGATTTGAAGATGTAGCCGTGGGCCAGCCCGCGCACGGCGGCGCGGATTACGATATGCGGATCCTCGAAAGAGGTCAGGATCAGGACCTTGGCGTCGGTGCGCAGGCGAATCTGCCGCGAAGCCTCCGTTCCGTCCTGAAAAGAGCCGGACAGGCTTAAGTCCATCAGGACGATGGAAGGAGCAAGGGAGACAGCCATGGAGATAGCCTCCTTTGGCGAAGCGGTGCAGCCGGCCACCGTCATGTCCTCCTCCGCCTCTATGGCCTGGCGGATCAGGTATTGAAAATCCAGGTCATCCTCCACAATCAGGACGCTTGCCCTCGTATCCTTTTTCATCGGATTCTCCCTCCTTGGAATTTGTATTTTTCGTTATCATATCCCCCTGCTTTTTCATCCGGCTTTTCCTGTAAGGAAAATAGAGGAAAAACGTGCTGCCCTGGGACGGGATGCTTTTTACGCGGATGCCCCCGCCCTGCTTTTCCATCACATGCTGGCAGTAGTACAGGCCCAACCCCAGATGGGAGGCGGAGGTTCCCTTGGTGGTGTAGTAGGGCTGGAAAAGCCGGCGGCAGGAATCCTTATCGATCCCGCAGCCGTTGTCGCTGACGGCCAGGACAGAGCAGCGTCTGGACGGATGGATGGAATAGTCGATGCGGATCCGCCCGTCTTTGTCGACGGCGTCGCGGGCATTGTCGAGAAGGTTGTGAAGCACTTCAATCAGATGGTCCCGGTCCGTTTCGATCAGGGCCTCGGGGGAGCAGTGAATCTCAAAAGCCAGCGAAGAGGGGGCCGTGACCTGGAAATCCTGGACGCATTGGCGCAGGACCGGATAAAGAGGAAAAACCGATATATGCAGGCTGATATCCTGGGAAAGATGGCGGGCCTGCTTCATGAAATTTTCCAGATGGCTGGCGGAGCGCAGGATGATCTGCAGCTTGGAGCGCTGTTCGGCGGATACCTCGTCCAAAAGGGCGCAGGCGCACCAGCGGATCTTGGTCACCTCGTTTTTGAGGGCATGGGTCATATAGCCGGTATTGTCCTGCACATTATCGGAGAAGGACTGCAGGTCGTAGGTTTCCCGGTACAGGCGGCTGCCCCAGATGCCGTCCTTAAACAGATGGTAGGCAAAATAAAATAGGAGAAAAATGACGATCAGCAGATTGCCCTGCCAGACCTTGAAATACTGGTACAGCTTCAGGCTGTGGATCAGAAAGGCGCTGAGAAGCCAGTACCACATCGGAAGCAGGACGGTGACGGCAATCATGCACTGCTGGCGGTACTGATGGGAAAGGCGGCTGCGGTAGAGGGTGGACAAAAGCAGCCAGCTCACATACAGGCCGTAGATCCAGTTGTAGACGGAGACCGCCAGGTAATAGGAATAAACGTTGAGCTGGTAGTAGCGGGTCTGATGCCAGGGGATGATCAGCGAAAACAGAACGGCGGGCAGGAAATCCAGAATGCGGACGATGCGGTAGCGCCGGGGATGGCGGCGGGGCTCGTCGGCAAAATGAAGGGCCACCATTACCACCGCGGGCATCGCCAGGTAGTAGAGGACGGCTGTCATAACGGAATAAACGCCGGTGTAAAAGGCCTCCGGAATCTGCGGAAGGCCGTCTAAAAGAGAGGGGACCACCCCGAAATACAGATATTCCTTCAGCACGCCCACGCTGAAAAAGATACCGGCCACCAGTACCCAGCGGTTCATCTGGTTCTTGCGGTTGGAGAGGAAGATGGAGGCGAACAGAAGCCAGAGCAGAACGGTAAATACCAGCAGCCAGACAGAGGACAGCCCTTCCTGCGAGCCGATCATAACCGTGCTTGTCTGCAGCCTCTCCTGTATACGGACCATAAGTATACTGCTCATAACCAGACCTCCTTGCAGCCTCTTTTGCGCCGGCCCAGGGCTGGGAATTGCGCGAAGATGCAGGCCGGAATTATCTATATTTTAAACGATAATCCCGGCAAAGAGTATAGAAAGAACAAAAAATATTCCGTATTCCCAAAAATTTTAGGAATGGATTGTTTGATATGTACAATGAATCTGGTTGCGGTAAAATGGAAGGGAAAATAGGGGAAATATATTTCGATGAAAGCAGGGGAAGTTTGACAACGATATGGCGGTGGACTACAAGAGCTTTGATTTTCAGATTTATGAATATTTGATCCGTCTGGACCAGCTTCTGGCGCGGGCAAAGGGGCTGCCGGAGGCGGAAGGCTGGAGGAAGAGGATCGAGGAGGAGAGGGAGAGGATACGCACCAGAAGGTTCCGGGTGGCGGTGGTGGGAGAATTCCGCAAGGGAAAGACCAGCTTTATCAACGCCCTTTTAGGACGGGAGATCCTGCCGGTGGACGCCCTGCCTACGACGGCCACCATCAACCGGATTACCTTCGGCGCGGTACCGCGGGCGTCCCTGCATTACCGGGACGGGCAGGTGCAGGAGGTGGACATAGCGGAATTGGCCTCCTACGTGACCAAGCTGACGCAGGAGTCGGCCGGGTACGCTGCCCGGATCGAGGAGGCGGTGGTGGAATACCCTTCCGTGTTCTGCCAGAACTATGTGGACCTGATCGACACGCCCGGAATGAATGATGAGGAACAGATGAACGCGGTGACGGTGGCCCAGCTGGAGAAGATCGATCTGGCCATCGTGGCGGTTTCGGCCACCACTCCCTTCAGCGACACCGAGAGCAGCTTTGTGGCCAGGCTGGTGGAGAGCCCGGAGATCTGTCAGATCATCCTGGTGATTACGAAGATCGACCAGATCCGCGAGAGGGAGAGGGAGAAGCTTCTAAGCTATATGACCGGGCGGGTTTGCGCCAAGGTGGAGGAGAAGCTGAGAAGCCGCCATGAAGAGGGCGACGAGATCATGGCCAAATACAGGCGGATCTTCGGCGATCTGCAGGTCTTTGGGGTCTGCGCCCTGGACGCCCTGGAGGCCAGGGAGTACAACGATGAGGCCCTCCTGGCCCGCAGCGGCTTTCAGGAGCTCAATGAGCGCCTGCCGCAGCTGATCTTAGCCAGTCAGAACAACAGCGCCATCATAAAGGCGGTGGGCACGGTGCGCGCCGTCAGCGGCGAATGCCTGCGCCGTCTGGAGGGGGCGGGAGAGGCCCTGGCCCAGAAAAGGAAAACCCTCCTGGCTCGCAGGGAGGAATTTGCCTCCCTGGCCTATTCCCTGGCGGACAGCTGTCTGGACGAGGCCAGGGTACAGATTTTCGAGAGGATCAATGGATTGCCGGCGAAGGCGGCGGAGGTGAAGCGGGGCTTTATCGGGGCGCTGACGCAGGTCCGCTCGCCGGATCGGGGGCTGATTTCACAGGCCTTGTGCGAGCAGGCCGGAGCCGCCGCCGGGGACGTCAACTCCTGCATACGAAAGGAGCTGCTTCCCGCCCTGAACCAGCTCTGCTTCGATGAGGCGGCCAAGGGCCTGGGCAGGCTTTCCGGCCAGCTCTTTTCCCTTATAAAGGAGGGAGAGGCATTTGCGCAGGCGAGGGTGCTTCTGGTTTCTCTTGCCGGAGACGGTACCATCTTTCTTCCCATGGAGGCGGGGAAGGTTTTTGCCTGGGATGAGAATTTCCCGGTGCCCGCCGCAGACCGGCTGCTGGACCGTAATTTGATCGAGCAGATCGACGCAAGGGTGAAGCGGGCCC
>CALWRE010000144.1 GCA_944383835.1 uncultured Lachnospiraceae bacterium
ATCGGTAATAATCACGGCATGCCGCCACTCCTCATCGTCATAGGCCATATGGATCACATCGCCGACCTGCCCCTGATAGAAAGGGGCGTCCGCCGTCGCCTCTATTCCGGATCCCCCCTCATTATTTCGGACGTAGGAAAGAAATCCTTCCACGCCGGTCCAGGAAGCGGAACGCCCCGCGGCAGAGGCCGAATTATCCGGCGTCCTGCCATACCATTTCCAGACTGCCCCGCCGGTTGTGTCCATCGGAATCCCTCCTGCCAGCAGGCACTGGGATACGAAGTTTTGGCAGTTGCCGCCCGACCGGCTGTAATCCAGCCATTCGTCGTTTCGGTCCAGAGCCCAGGTCAGCGCATAGGATACGGCCGCCTCCCTGTCATATTCATGATCTGCCTGCGTATTCTGTCCTTCCTGTCCCTGGGTGAGCTTCATGGCCGCATGTTCCTCCGCCTGGGCAATCAGCTCATCCTTTCGCTGGGTAAATACTTCCCTAGACGTTTCGGCGGAAGGGGCATCCTCCCAAAAGTAGGGGAGCATCACCTGCCAGTAGAGGCTGTCTCCCTGCGCATGCTCCAAAAGCTTCGGGTCGTCCTCCGTCTCTGTCAGTACGAAATGATGATAGATACTGCCGCACTCCGAGTCCACGCCGGGATAAGCTGCAAAGTTCTGGATGCTGTACTCCTCAATCCAGACCTCCAGGCTGCCGTCCGCCTGCTCCTCCGCCGCGTTCACGGTCAGCTCGTATTCATAATGGGTCAGCGACAGATCCGTCTGCTGCAAAGCCCTCAGCTCAATCTAGTATTCCCAGAC
Source organism: uncultured Lachnospiraceae bacterium (assembly GCA_944383835.1). GTDB lineage: Bacteria > Bacillota > Clostridia > Lachnospirales > Lachnospiraceae > RGIG7193. The sequence goes on from CALWRE010000144.1 coordinate 811, forward strand.
GACCTCATTGCCGATGGCCTGCGTATAGGCGCCTTCTGCAAAATAAGAGGAAGGATCCACCGGCGTAAGGGTGGCGAGGGATTGATAGTAGTAATCCATAAAGGAGAGAATGAATTCCTGCTGCTCTTGGGTCAGGCTCTCCTGCCCCCCGACAAACCGCCCCTCTCCGGTGACGGAGGCCAGAGTCTCCTCCTGGGAGCCTCCGCCGCTTGCCGCAGTCTCCGCCTGGACGCTACGTATCTCCTCCTCCGTTTTCAGCAAGCTGTCGTCCACAAAGATCCGCAGCCCGTCCTCCAGCTCAATCCAGCCCGATTCCAGCGGACAGGAAACGGCAGCCTCCGCGCACGCGGGGCCGTTATATACCTGATATTCGCCCTCCCCGGCACTAAAATCAACCGTCACTCCTTGCGCATTCTGATAGGTGGAATAAAGGGAGGCACCCAGCTGACGGCATTTAGCCGCCAGGGAACCGCCGTAGCCCTGGCCGTACATCCCCTCGATGCCGGTGGCAATCACCGTCTGCGGATTCATCTGCTCCAGGAACGTAATGCCGGAGGAGGTTCCCATTCCATGATGCCCGGCCTTCAGGATATCCACATCGCCAAGGCCGGCCAGTTCCCCCGCCAGCAGGTTGTCCTCCGCCGAGAGCTCGCAGTCGCCCATCAGGAGGGCCGTCGCCCCGTTGCTATGAGCGACCAGCGTCACGATGCTGTTGTCGTTCAGCCGTCCGCTCTCTGCGGCCTCCGGGGCCGTGTTGTAAAAGGTAAGGGTAAAATCGCCCAGCTGCCACGGCCCCGGATCCTCCTGCCAGAGATGGGCGGAGAGATCCGCGCCGAACCTCTGGGTGAGAACCTCCATTATCTCCTCATAGACCTGGGCGTTATTATAGAGGGGCTCCGCCTCCGGATCCGAGTAGGAGGGATTATTGTCCTCGTAGGGCTTTATGAAAATCCGGCATGTATCGGAGAGGGTAATGTAGGGATTCTGCTCAAAAAGCTCGGCAAAATATCCGCCGTGATCCATATGGGCATGGGTAATCACCAGGAAATCCAGGGAAATCTGTCCCCCGTTTTCCTCCGCCAAGGCCCTCAGCTGCTCCGTCAGCCGTTCCTCCACGCCCTCAAAGCCGTCCAGTCCCGTGTCGATCATGCCGTAGCTGCCATTGCTGCGCACGACGATGCAGTCGCTCTGGACGCGGAAAAGATCTCCGTCCGCATTGGGCGAGATATCGTTTCCATTGAGAAAATACAGGCGGTCGGCCTCCCCGTCATAGACGACGGCGTTTTCCGCCCCCGTATCAGGCAGAGATTCTTCCGGGGAACCCTCCGTCCCATCCGCTTGCGCCTGCGCCCCAGAGGCAGACTCCCCGGTTTCCATCGCCGGAGAGTCCTGGGTACGCCCGCAGGCGGATAAAAGAAAAAGAAACAAAACACTGCATACTGCGAAATAAATCCAATATCTGACTGTCTTCAACCGGTCTTCTCCTTATCCTTCCTGCGAGACCGCTCAAAGCTTCTGATATTCTTCATCGCTTACCGCTTCCAGCCATTCGTTCGAGCTCCCTTGGGCAGGCACCTCGATCGCCAGATGCTGAAACCAGCTGTCTGCCGCCGCCCCGTGCCAATGCTTCACCTCCGGAGGGATATTGACCACATCCCCTGCCTTCAGGGCCTGGGCCGGTTTCCCCCACTCCTGGTACCAGCCCTTTCCGCCGGTCACCAGGAGGATCTGTCCTCCCTTGTGGTGGATATGCCAGTTGTTGCGGCAGCCCGGCTCAAAAGTCACATTGCCCACCCCGACTCTTTCTGTGGTCAGCATTTTCAGATAGCTCTGCCCGATAAAAAACTGCGCAAAGGCCGTATTCGGCTCGCCGATCTCAAATACGTTTCCGCCGCCTAAATCCTGTTTCATTTTTTCGATATCCATGACGTCCTCCTTGCTTCTCGCGTTGGTTTTGTTTTCTGTATCCATTGATCCTTTGATCCTTTTAAAGTTTACTCCTTAAAGTTCGCTTTAAGTCAATGGCATATTTGTGAATATTTCGTAAAAAGCAATTTTTTCAAAATATAAAGGAAAGCGATAGCAGGAACGCGCAGAATGGGTACCATTGTCTTCTGACGGGGAAGCTCTACCACCGCATCGACCTCTTTCTGATTGTCCTTTGCTTTTCTGAAATAGCCAAGCTGCGCCAGACTCATTCCTTTAAGCTCGGATAAGCGTAAATCATCCGGAAGGAGAGGCAAATCCTGGTCAAGAAACCTGCAATACTCATAAAAGGACATAGTAGGGATTTTGAGAACGTTCCACCGTCCTGTACCGCTGTCTGCGGAACCCTTTTCCAAAACAGGGCTGGCGGATCCCGTGGCGATCAGCCGAATATCCTTCCGGCTGTCGTAAATCACCTTCATCCAAAGTTCCCAGTTTTCGGTATACTTCACTTCATCAAAGAGGATATACCTTGTGCCGGGGGGGCGGGTACATCGCCTCATAAATGGAAAGCACATTCTCTGACGAGTTTCAGAATCGGATTATCAAAGGTGGCGTACAGGATATTTCTGGGATTTACGCCTTCAGCAATCAGGTGGTCGATGAGCTGATACAGAATCGTCGTCTTACCCACGCGCCTCATGCCGGATAAAACGGCAAACCTTCGGATGCTTTTATGAGTGAGCGTTTTCAAAGCCTCGTAATAGGCCAGTCTCTTTTGCGGCTTGCTTTCTTCCTTGATGGCAGAAGGTGTGCGCCACCACGGGTTATACTGCCGCAATACT
>CALWRE010000145.1 GCA_944383835.1 uncultured Lachnospiraceae bacterium
GACAATGCCCAGACAGAGATAGTTCGACGGTTTCCCCACGCTTTCATCTTCCTCCTTATCTTCGCATCTCCACCATCATAGCACAGAAAAAGCGAGAAGTCGAATGAAAAGAAAAAGATGCGGCAGGCGGCCCTTGCAAATTTTATCGTCTACCTGATGCGGTTTTTCAAAGCTCCGAAAGGAAAAGGCATTAAAAAAACCATCCCTTGCATTTGCTTCAGTGGTCTGAACTGCCTCTATCTTATTGCCGTCGAACGTTATTTCGTTCTGATGTTTTTTGGGGCGGTAGCGATGTGAACCGCCTTCTTGTAAGACTGCACCACGGCCTACTCTTCCCCGTGCTCCCCGATGATCTTCTCCATCCAGATCATATCGTACCAACGGCCGAACTTATAGCCGCACCGGTGGAACTCCCCCACCTTTGCAAAACCCATGTGCTCGTGGAACTGGGCGCTGTTCCGGTTCAGATACTCGTCCTCTTCCTCCGGCGGCCAGCCGATGCAGGCATACATGTTCAAAATGCCCATTTTCTCCAGCTTCTCTTCCATGGCCTCATAGAGCTTTCGGCCCAGCCCCTGTCTCTTGACCTGCGGGTCGAGATAAATCGTCAGCTCACAGGACCAATCATAGGCGGCCCGGCCCACGAAAGGCCCCGCATAGGCATAGCCTTCGATCACGCCGTCCCGGCAGGCGACGAGATACGGGTATTTCTGCATTGCTTTTTTCATGCGGGTTTCAAACGCGGCAAGCGAAGGCGTCTCGTATTCAAAACTGATCGCTGTCTGCTCCACGTAGTATCTGTAGATCTCCAGGATGCGCGGGGCGTCCGCAATCCCGGCGTCGCGCACGGTTACTTCGCTCATTCTATCTTCCTCCTTGTCAGGGGCTGCAGTTTTCTACCATTATACCACGTCAGCTTCGCTTGTCGGCAAAAAAATGAAAAAAATATGCGGCAGAACTCTCTTACCGCTCTGCCGCATTCTCATATATGGAAACGCCTCTGTCTTGTCATCTGATCGCTACGCCCTTCCGGCGCAGATCGGTCATCCTTCAATGGCGATGTATTTGTTATTCTCCGCAACCTGTTTCTGATCCACCTTCGGCACCGACAGCTTCAGGATACCATTCTCATATTTCGCATGGACATCCTCCTGCTTTACGCCCTCACCCACATAGAAGCTTCTGCTGCAGCTGCCGCTGTAGCGCTCCCTGCGGATGTAGCTGCCGTTCTCGCCCTTCTCATCGTTGCTTACGTTCTTGGAAGCGGATACGGTCAGATAGCCGTCCTTCAGCTGAATCTTAATATCGTCGGTCTTCACGCCCGGCAGATCGATATCCAGCTCATAGGTCTGATCCGTCTCCTTCACATCGGTCTTCATCAGGTTCCTCGAACCCGTCCAGCCGCTGTTGGTGTAAAAATCTCTGTCCCAAGGGAAATCAAACATATCATCAAACAAACTCTCACCAAAAATGCTAGGTACTAACATAAGTCATTCCTCCAATCTATAAATCCATTATCGGGCTGACGCCCGTCTTTCACATTCATCTATCCTGCATGCTATCCTGTAAGCAGCCCTGCCTTCGTCACCCTTCGATGGCGATATATTTATTCTCTTCCACCTCGGGCTTTGCATCCTTCTTCGGCACGGTCAGCGTCAGGATGCCGTGCTTGAACTCTGCCTTGATATCCTGTCCCGTCAATCCATCGCCCACATAGAAGCTTCTGCTGCAGGCACCGGTGTAGCGCTCTCTGCGGATGTAACGTCCGGACTTCTTCTCCTTCTCATCCTCGTCGAGGCCTTTCTCAGCACTGACGGTCAGATAGCCGTTCTCCAGAGCCACCTTTACTTCCTCTTTCTTGAATCCGGGCAGATCCATCACGATCTCGTAGCTGTCGTCGGTCTCGCGGATATCGGTCTTCATCAGGCGGCTGGCCCTTCTGCCGTAAAGCTTTCTCTCTGCTCTGCGAGCATCCTTATCATCATAGTAGAAAGGAAAATCACTAAAGAAATCATCAAACAAATTTTCTCCAAAAATACTAGGCATCAACATAAATCATCGCTCCTTTTTTCTGTCACATTTCCTTGCGTCATGCTTGACGTCATGATTGTTACCTGTTTCTTTGGAACCGGGAGGTTTCAAGGATTCCGGAAATCCTATTCCGATCTCCTGAACTCCTCTTCCTTCGTTCTGCCTATGTTATAGCACTTCTTGTTAGCACTGTCAAGATATGAGTGCTAATTTTTTTGTGAAAAATATGTGTCTTCTCTGTTTATAATATGTTATTCGCAGGTTAAATCGTTTTTTATGTGTGAATATTTTTAATTTTATAAATTTTTACGTCAATTCCTTCATGGAAATTCACTCCACTTGCTTCCCCTTATACCGGATCGCCGTCAAAATAAAACAGCTCCTCAAACCTTTTATCCAGGGCAATGCATAAAATCAGAGCCAGCTTGGCCGTCGGATTAAACTGACCGGTCTCGATGGAGCTGATGGTATTGCGGGAAACTCCCACCATTTTCGCCAGTTCTGCCTGTGACAGGCCTTTCTCCGCCCTGGCCTCCCTTAAACGGTTCCGTAAAATCAATGTATCATCCATTTTTTTATCCCAATATTTTCCGCAGATGCAGGATAACAAACAAAATCCCGCAGACAGCCATAATCACGCCGCCAATTATCGTTCCCGCGCTTTTCAGCTTAATCCCGCGAATCAGATAGGCCGAAGCATAAATGGAATCGTAAATCGCCCAGTTCCCATAGTTGATCCCGTTTCCCGAAAGTGCCTCCACTAGCGTCAGCAGCATGCAGATCACGCAGCCTATCTTTGCCGCCCAGCTGCCCGCCTGGATATAAATATATTTCTCCCTCTCATCCATCCCCTCATTTTCCTGCCGGCTGCGTGCCAGAATATCTTCCTTTCGCATCTGAAGCCCTCCTCTTTTTGCCAAGTGTACTTGTCATCTTTATTTTATCATGCCAAGTTTGCTTGTCAAGAGCTTTCTTCCCAGGTTCTTATGGATTTCTTTTAGGTATTTTTGGTTAGTTATTTCTAACTTTGTTCCTGTTTTAATACGCAAAGAGCCATTGACTAAACCGGCTGATTTTCCATATAATAAAGAGGCACGAACGGCAGGCGGCGAAATCGCACCGCCGGTCATTCCCGCATCGATTCGTATCTTTTCTTTAAACTTAACTTATTCATAATTCTTATTTCTACAGGAGGAACTTTCATGGAGAAAAACTGGATTGCTGACAGCTGGGACGGCTTCACTCCCGGCCGCTGGAACCGCGCCGCTGTGGACGTGCGCGATTTTATCCAGAAAAACTACACGCCCTATGAAGGCAATGAGGATTTCCTGGCCGGTCCCACCGAAGCCACGAAGAAGCTCTGGGCCCAGGTTATGGAGCTTTCCAAACAGGAGAGAGAGGCCGGCGGCGTCCTCGATATGGACACCAAAATCGTGTCCACCATCACCTCCCATGGCCCTGGCTATCTCAATAAGGATCTGGAGCAGATCGTCGGCTTCCAGACGGACAAGCCCTTCAAGCGCTCCCTGCAGCCCTTCGGCGGCATCCGCATGGCCCAGAACGCCTGCCGGGAGAACGGCTACGAGGTAGACCCGGAGATTGTGGAAATCTTTACAAAATACAGGAAGACCCATAACCAGGGCGTTTTCGACGTCTATACCCCTGAGATGCGGCTGGCCCGCAAATCCGCCATCATCACCGGCCTGCCCGACGCCTACGGCAGAGGCCGCATCATCGGCGACTACCGCCGGGTGGCCCTCTACGGCACCGACTGGCTGATCGAGGATAAGAAGCAGCAGCTGGCCACTTCCTTAGTCCGCATGACCGGCGAAAACATCCGCCTGCGGGAGGAGCTGGCCGATCAGATACGGGCCCTGGACGAGTTAAGACAGCTGGGTGAGATTTACGGCTGCGACATCAGCCGCCCGGCCCGCAATGCCAAAGAAGCCATCCAGTGGCTCTACTTCGGCTATCTGGCCGCCGTCAAGGAGCAGAACGGCGCGGCCATGAGCCTGGGACGCACCTCCACCTTCATCGATATCTATATCCAGAGAGATCTGGAGCGGGGACTAATCACCGAGGAACAGGCCCAGGAATACATCGACCACTTCATTATGAAGCTGCGTCTGGTGAAGTTTGCCCGGACTCCGGAGTACAACTCCCTTTTCTCCGGCGATCCCACCTGGGTGACCGAGTCCATCGGCGGCATCGGCATCGACGGCCGTCCGCTGGTAACCCGGACTTCCTTCCGCTACCTGCACACCCTGGACAACCTGGGAACCGCACCGGAGCCCAACCTGACCGTCCTCTGGTCCACTAAGCTCCCCCGGGCCTTCAAGGAATACTGTGCGAAGATGTCCATCAAGACTTCCTCGATTCAGTATGAGAACGATGATATGATGCGGGACGTCCACGGAGACGACTACGCCATCGCCTGCTGCGTATCCTCGATGCGGGTCGGCAAGGAGATGCAGTTCTTCGGCGCCCGCGCCAACCTGGCCAAATGCCTGCTCTCCCCCATCAACGGCGGCATGGACGAGAGTATGAAGGTCCAGGTAGGCCCCCGCTACCGCCCAGTGGAGACGGAATATCTGGAATACGACGATGTGATGCAGAAATTCGACGATATGATGGAGTGGCTGGCCGGCCTTTACGTCAACACCCTGAATATCATCCACTATATGCACGACAAATACTGCTATGAAAAACTGCAGATGGCCCTCCATGACCGGGAGGTAAAGCGCTACTTTGCCACCGGCATCGCCGGCCTCTCCGTGGTGGCCGACTCCCTGTCCGCCATCAAGTATGCGAAGGTCAAGCCGATCCGCGACGAGGACGGCCTGGTGGTAGACTATGAGATCGAGGGCGACTTCCCCAAGTACGGAAACAACGACGACCGGGTGGATGCAATCGCCGTGGAGGTGGTGCACAGCTTTATGGACAAGATCCGCAAGCACCACACCTACCGCCACTCCGTGCCGACCATGTCGATCCTGACGATCACTTCCAATGTGGTCTATGGAAAGAAGACCGGCAACACCCCCGACGGACGCAAGCAGGGCGTGCCCCTGGCTCCGGGCGCCAACCCGATGCACGGCCGCGACAGCCACGGTGCCCTGGCCTCTCTGGCCTCGGTGGCCAAGCTGCCCTTCCGGGATGCCCAGGACGGTATCTCCAATACCTTCTCCATCATTCCCGGCGCTCTGGGAAAGGACGACCTGATTTTCGCCGGAGATCTGGATATCGACCGGATTGAGAACTGCGTCAACATGGCCTGCAATATTCCCAATATTGAAGAGAGCATTGACAGAGAACCCGTATTGTAATAAGGAAATACCCTTCGGGTATGCCTGATGTCCAAAAAACACGGACAATATCAAGGAAAGGAGAAATTACACATGGCTACAACAGCAAGCAAGCAGCAGGTAGATAATCTGGTATCTATGCTGGACGGATATATGGAGCAGGGCGGACATCATCTGAATGTAAATGTCTTTACCCGCGAGACCCTCTTGGATGCTCAGAAGCATCCGGAGAATTATCCGCAGCTGACGGTGCGCGTCTCCGGATACGCCGTCAACTTCATTAAACTGACCAAGGAGCAGCAGGACGACGTGATCTCCCGCACCTTCCATCAGAGCATGTGAAAATGAAGGGGTATATTCATTCGATAGAAAGCTGCGGAACGGTGGACGGCCCTGGCATCCGCTATGTGATCTTCTTCCAGGGCTGTCCGATGCGCTGCCAGTACTGCCATAACCCGGACACCTGGGAATATGGCGGCGGCACGCAGATGACGGTGGATGAAGTGCTGGAGGGCTTTTATTCCAACCTGCCCTTCTACAAAAGCGGCGGCGTCACCGTCACCGGCGGCGAGCCTATGATGCAGATGGATTTTCTGATCGAGCTCTTCCGCGATCTGAAGCGGCACGGCGTTCACACCTGCATCGATTCCTGCGGCGTATTGTATAACCCCCATAACGATCGCTTCATGAAGCAGCTGGAGGAACTTCTGCCCCTGATCGACCTGGTCCTCCTGGATATCAAACAGATCGACGACGCTAAACACCGGGAGCTCACCGGTCATTCCAACCGGCAGATCCTCTCCTTCGCCCGCTGCCTGGACGCCCACCGGATTCCCATCTGGATCCGCCATGTGGTGGTGCCGGGCCTCACCCTCTACCGGGAATACCTGGAGGGCCTGGGAACCTTTATGGCCTCTTTGAATAACATAAAGGCTCTGGACGTCCTGCCCTATCATTCCATGGGCAAGGCCAAATACAAAAAACTGGGGATTCCCTATCCCCTGGAAGACACACGGGAGGCTACGAAGGAAGAAGCCCTGGCCGCCAGGCAGCTGATCCTGGCCGCCTACAAAAGGGCGAAGCTTGCCGCTGGAGGCAGCAGCGGCGAAAGCGCTTTCAAAATTTAACTTTTATTGCGGAATAAATATACGCCGGGAGAGCCCAAAGCGGGCCGCCTCCGGCGTATATTTTTTTGAAACTTATTGCATGCAAACTGTAAAACAAATAAAATGCAATCAATAATTGCCTAAATGTAAACTGCAAGTGGTTTACATTTCATACGTTTTTGATTATCTTGGAGATACAGAGATGAAGTTAGAAGAAAAATTAGTTGCTTTACGAAAAGCACATGGTTTATCCCAACTGAAATTGGCGGAAAAAATAAACGTATCCCGCCAGGCTGTCTCACGATGGGAGGTTGGATCTGCAGTGCCATCTACTGAGAATTTGATCCTGCTCAGTGAGTTATATGGAGTTTCCATTGACTACCTAATAAATGGAGAGCCGACTCAGTCGGAAAATATAAGCAAAGAAAATAGCAAAATCAGAAGGGAAACGGAAAAGAGCGCAGAAAACAAAGGGCATAAATCAACGGATTGCAGAAAAACAAGGAATACACTATCAATAATATTTGGAGCAATAGCGATAGCTCTGATCGTGTTTGGAGGATTAACACATTCAATTGCTATTTCCTTAGCAGCAGTGGGGGCTATTGGAATTATAGTTATAATCCATCTGTTTACATGGTGGCTTATTCACATTATTATGCACGTAAAAACAAGCGAAAGCGGTGATAAAGAGAAGTAGGAGAAATAGGAGAATCAAGGGAACAGTGACTGGAACCAACCATGCGATTACTGTAACACATCATATGTAAGGAGCGAAAATGAACGAAATATATTCGGTTGCGCTTTTTCCACTCGCAATTATTTATATTGTATTTATAATCCTCGTTATCAGAGCTGTAATGACCCGAAAGAATAAATAAATATCCGGAGACGGATATGCTGCGGCTAAAGGATCAAAGCCCAGCTTATCCGTCTCTCTTTTGTATTCTTTCCTTATACAATCGCCCCTAGTAGATTTTTGTCAGAAAACTACCGATAAAAATTCCGGATCGCCCGCGAAAGGTACTCTGCCAGTCCCGGCTCCCCGTACTGCTCATCCAGAACCTGGCTTGCCTTTTCATAATTGTCATAGGTATCCGCCGTTCCCAGCATTACCTGCCGCTCGTTTTTCAGCCGGAGGGCCGTTTTCATTGCCAGGGCATATTCGCAGACCAGCATCTGCGCCTCCAGCGAGGTTTCCGACAGACCCTCTCTTTTGCACTTGCGCCAGCCGGCGGCAGACAGCGTCCGTCTGCCCCTGCAGCTTTTTCACCCCGTCTTCACCCGGCGGATTGACCGCCGCGTCGATTATGCTCTGTTTATCCCCGTAGGCTTCCAGCAGGATCTCCTTCGTCTCCGGCTGGTTGTACAGGACATACGCCTTCTCTACGTAATTACGCCGAAAAGCCTCCATGCTGCCGAACTCCTGCACAGCCGCCTCCGTCACGGCCGCCGGAGCATTCTCCACAAAGTGCTGAAACAATTCTTCCACGTCGCTTCGTTCAAAAACCTCAAAATCCATCGCTTTCTCTCCTCTCTGTATGCGGTCGATACTGGCGATCAGTCGGTTCAGGCGCTCTCTTTTCGCATCCAGCGCCCGGCGCTGCCCTGCCAATATCTTTTGCCGACTGAGGGAGGGATTCTCCCTGATTTGCCGGATTTCCCGGAGCGGCAAATCCAGTTCTCGGAAAAAGAGAATCTCCCTGAGTTCCTCCAGCTTAGCAGCGTCATAGAGCCGATAGCCCGCCTCGTTTACGCAGCTGGGCTTAAACAGCCCGATTTCATCGTAATAATGAAGCGTTCGTACACTGACGCCGGTCATCTCCGAGACCTCTTTTACCGTCTTCATCCGTCCAATCATACAAATCCCTCCCTCTGCATCAAGACATGTCCAAAAGTGAAAGCGCTTTCTGCCTTTCAGCATACACCCTGACGCAGGGAGAGGGTCAAGAGAAAAATAATATTTTACAGATCCAGGGCGGCGTGATAGCCCTGGTACACGGCGTTGGTTATGTTCGAGACGCGGACGCAGTCGCCAATCTCGCGCACCCAGGGAGCACAGCCGCGCAGCGCGTCCGCAGCGGAGCGGTTGGACCTCTGTCCCACGGCGCAGATCACCGTATCGCCGGGAATCAGCACTTCTTCCCCCGACTCGTTCTTGCAGACCAGGCCCTCCGCCGTCACCTGCAGACCGGCATGCTTCAGATGAACGGTGGTGTATTTGTCCACCTGCTCCATCAGAATCGGCCGATGACGAATGTTACAGTCCGCCGCCAGCTGATCCCGCATCTCCACCAGATGGACCTTCTTGCCTTCCATACCCATATGGACGGCACACTCGCAGCCGGCCAGGCCTCCGCCCAGCACCACGACGCTCTCTCCTACTTTATCCTTCTGACGGTAGTAGTCGTTGACGACGACCACATTGTCCCCGTCGATGCCAGGCAGGTTCGGCACAATAGGCGTGCTGCCCACAGCCAGGATCAGCGCCTCGGGAGCCAGTTCCTCCAGCAATTCCGGCGTGGCAGGCGTACGCAGCCGAACGTCCACGCCTGCCAGCTCCATCTGTCTGGCCAGGGTCAGGCCCAGGCGATACATCTCGTATTTGAAGGGCAGAGCCTGCTCGCTTTTGAGAATCCCGCCCAGTTCGTCCGTCTTTTCTAACAGAATAACCTGGTGACCGCGCTGTGCGGCCGTCAGCGCCGCTTTCATACCGCCGACGCCGCCGCCGACTACCACTACCTTCTTCTTACGCGCGGCGGGAAGCACCTCCGTCCCCTCGCACTCGCGGCCGAGCAGCGGATTGACCGTACAGCGGCGGGTTCCGGTGGTGGGCCGCTCCGCCATGCAGGTAAAGCAGCGCAGACAGTGAACGATCTCATCGTCACGGCCAGCCATGACTTTATTGGGCAGCTCCGGGTCCGCCATCAGGGCGCAGGCCATCTCCACCACGTCGGCCTTGCCGGAGACGATGATCTCCTCCATCTGCTCGGGATCGTTCAGCGCCCCGATCGCAGCCACCGGCTTGGATACATGCTTCTTGATCTCCGCAGCCAGCCATACGTTGTCGCCATGGGGTGCAAACATCGGCAGGTGGGTGCGGAAGAAGCCAAACTGATAGGAGCCGGCGGAGACATGGATCAGATCAACCAGATCCTCGATTCCCTGCGCGATGCGGCAGCCCTCCTCAATATCGTAGCCTCCCGCAAAAAACTCCGCCCCGCTCATCCGAAACTCAATCGGGAATCCGGGACCAACGGCAGCCCGTACTGCACCAGCTCCTTCTTTTTCTCCTTGTCAATCAGATAGGTGCCGGCATACTGGCCGGAATGGCTAAGCTCCACGCTGGGAACCGCCCCATGGCGGGCGACGGCGGCCGCCCCTCCCTTGGCCCTCAGTTCATAAAAGCCCGGCGTACGCGGGCCCACGCAGCAGTCCGCGGTGATATCTGTTCCTCCCATCGGGGCAGAAAACATCCGGTTGCGGAAAACGACGCGCCCCAGGGTGATGGGTGCGCACAGATGCGGATATTTTTGTTTCATCAGAATCCTCCTTTGCATGATTTCTTTACCCTGATTTGACGGAAGCCGCCTTGGTCCAAGCGGGATAACCGCTTCTAAAAATAGTATATCCCTTCCGGCAGCTGCGCTCAAAGGATATATGGCTCTTTTGCGCCGCCTTTATATGGCCCTTTTTGCACCGTGCTGTAAAAATAGGGAGCGTTCTTTCCTGATTTATTTCCTAATTTATTTCCTGATTTATTTTAGATTCTCCCGTT
>CALWRE010000146.1 GCA_944383835.1 uncultured Lachnospiraceae bacterium
CCAGAAAAGGGTTATTAAAGTTCGCCTTTTTGTAGAAACAGAATGAAAGAAGAGAATATTTCGGCTTAAAAATGGCAAAAAGATGCTGCCGCATCTATGATTTCCTAATCATTGATGCGACAGCCCCATTTTTAGAAGGGCGATGTGGCATAACTTTACTGTGTCGTATGTATATATGCCGTAGGGATTTTCTCAGAATTTTGTCGTGCCGTGAGAAAGCATTCTTGTTGCATTCAATCCCGATGCAGGATATAATAAAAAACAACAAATTCACCAGAGCGAGGTGGTAGAGGTATGATCGAGCAGCTGATCGCAGAAGCGACAGAATGCGACTTTAAAGTTGCTGTAGAAAAGAAAAGGCCAAAAAGCTGGCTGAAAAGCGTCAGCGCCTTTTCTAACGGGATCGGCGGTACGCTTCTTTTTGGTGTGGATGATAGAAAAAACATAGTTGGTCTGCCTGATGTGAAAAGCGATTCAGAAACAATCAGCCGATTAATAAAAGCGCGAATCACCCCTTTGCCACAGTTTGTACTGCGGCCATATCAAGAAGACGGGAAAGCCCTTTTAGCTTTAGAGGTTCCATCTGGCCGCAGAACACCGTATTATTACAAGGCGGACGGTGTGATGGAAGCCTATGTCCGGATTGGTAATGAGAGTGTGATTGCTCCCGACTATATCGTTAATGAGTTAATCCTCAAGGGAACTAACCGATCCTTTGACACACTGGTCACAGATGCCATAAAAAAGGATTACAGTTTTACCCTTCTGGAAGCAACTTACTTGGAGCGAACTGGCCTGCATTTTGAGTCGGAGGATTATGTTTCCTTTGGCCTAGCCGACAAGAATGGTTACCTGACGAATGCTGGAAAATTGATGACGGATCAACATACAGTGTATAATTCCAGAATGTTTTGTACTCGTTGGAATGGTATAGAAAGAGGCTCTATTTTTGATGACGCCTTGGATGATAAGGAATATGAGGGAAACCTGATTTATCTGCTGAACAGCGGCTGCGAGTTTATCCGCAATAATTCTAAAGTGCGTTTTTCAAAAGAAGCACGTTATCGCGTAGATAAACCAGACTATGCCGAGCGCGCCGTGACAGAGGCCATTGTCAATGCGTTGATCCATCGTGACTATATCGTAATGGGCAGCGAAATCCACATTGATATGTTCGATGATCGCGTAGAAATTGTATCGCCCGGTGGCATGTTTGAGGGAGCGCCGATTCAGGAGTGTGACATTAACAGCATACGTTCTGTGCGCAGGAATCCTGTGATAGCGGATTTGTTTCATCGTATGAAATATATGGAACGGCGCGGCAGCGGCTTGCGGAAGATTGTCAGCGAAACTGAAAAATTGCCAGGTTATACCGCGGCGTGTAAGCCAGAATTTTATTCAACTGCAACAGACTTTCGGGTTATTTTGAAAAATGTGAATTATATCTTGGATGGTGAGGCAGCACATGATACAGCACATGATACAGCACATGATACAGTACATGATAGGGAAAATATATCACATAGTGTGCGTCTGACAGCCAAGCATATGCAACTGCTCAAATATTGTACTGTGGAAAGAAGCAGATATGAAATGCAGTCGTTTCTCAGTATATCCAGTCGTTCCCATTTTAATAGGGCCTATCTAAAACCTTTGTTGGAATCTGGACGGCTGAAAATGATATTGCCGGACAAGCCGAAAAGCCGTAACCAGAAGTATGTGACAGCGCAAGGGAACTCGCAGGGAAATGCAGTCGATCATAGTTAAAAAATTGCCAACATGGTCATGGCATGTCGGGCATAAATAAACCTGTTTTAAAATACAAAGGAGAGATAAAGGAGAAAACCGGAATGAAACTGCTGGAAGAACGGATACGGCGGGACGGGATCGTCCGGCCGGGAAATGTGCTGAAGGTTGACAGCTTTATCAATCATCAGATGGACATCGCCCTTTTTGAGGAGATGGCAAAGGAATGGAAACGCAGGTTTGCCGGAAAGCCGGTGAATAAGATCCTGACCATCGAGGCCAGCGGGATTGGGATCGCAGCCATTGCGGCCAGGGAATTCCAGGTGCCGGTGGTCTTTGCGAAGAAATCCCAGAGCATCAATCTGGATGCGGATAACTATGTGACGAAGATTCATTCCTTCACCCATGGGCGGGAGTATGAGGTGATCGTCTCCAAAAAATTTCTGGGGTCGGACGACCATGTGCTGATCCTCGATGATTTCCTGGCCAACGGCTGCGCCCTGCTGGGTCTTTTGGAGATCACGCAGATGGCCGGAGCCACTGTGGAGGGAATCGGCATCGCCGTAGAGAAGGGCTTCCAGGAGGGAGGACGGCTGATTCGGGAGCAGGGGATCCAGCTGGAATCCCTGGCAATTGTGGAATCCATGGATGCGCAGACGGGAAAGGTTCGTTTCCGCTGCCAGGAGAAGGAAAATGCGTGAGACTGTTACCGACCAAAAGAGACAGATTCTGCGGCAGTATTTCGGCTACGACGCATTCCGGACGGGGCAGGAGGAGCTGATCGACAGCCTGCTGGCCGGCCGGGATGTGCTGGGAATCATGCCGACCGGGGCGGGAAAATCCCTCTGCTATCAGATTCCAGCCCTGATGATGGAGGGAATTACACTGGTTATTTCCCCGCTGATTTCCCTGATGAAGGATCAGGTGGGGGCTCTCAATGAGGCGGGGGTCCATGCCGCTTATCTCAACAGCTCCCTGACGCCGGGCCAGTACCAGAAGGCCCTGGCTTATGCGGCGGCAGGCCGCTACAAGTTAATCTACGTCGCGCCGGAGCGGCTGGTCACCGAGGATTTCCTGCGCTTTGCCCTCCATGCCAGGATTTCCATGGTGGCGGTGGACGAGGCCCACTGCGTATCCCAGTGGGGACAGGATTTCCGCCCCAGCTACCTGAAAATTCCGGAATTCATCCGCCGTCTGCCGGCGCGGCCGGTGCTGGGAGCCTTCACAGCCACGGCGACGGCCCAGGTCCGGGACGATGTGATTCGTCTGCTGGCGCTGAACCATCCAAAGGTGCTGACCACGGGCTTCGACCGGCCGAACCTTTACTTCGCCGTCCAGAATCCGGCGGATCCTTACCGGGCGGCCAGAGAATTTCTCGATGGACATAAGGGGGACAGCGGGATTATTTACTGCCTGACCCGAAAAGGGGTGGAGGAGGTCTGCGAGAACCTGATCCGGGACGGCTTTTTGGCCACTCGCTACCATGCCGGCCTGTCCGACGAGGAGAGACGCCGGAATCAGGACGATTTCATCTACGACCGGCGCAGGATCATGGTTGCTACCAATGCCTTTGGCATGGGAATTGACAAATCCGACGTGCGCTTTGTCCTCCACTACAATATGCCGAAGAATATCGAGAGCTATTATCAGGAGGCGGGAAGGGCCGGCCGGGACGGAGAACCGGCGGACTGCCTGCTGTTTTACCGGCCCCAGGATGTGGTGACCAACCGCCTGTTTATCGAAAACAACCGGGACAATGAGGAACTGGATCCAGCAGCGCGGGAAGAGGTCATGGAGAGGGACCAGGAGAGGCTGCGCCGTATGGTGGGCTATTGCTATACGGAGGGCTGCCTGCGGGAATACCTGCTGGCCTATTTTGGCGAGAAGACGGACGGCCCCTGCCATAACTGCTCCGGCTGCGACGCAGGGGGAGAGGCCGTGGATGTGACTGAGGAGGCCCGGGCGATTCTGACGGCGGCGGCCTACTCCGGAGGCCGGTATGGGGCCGGGGTGCTGGCGGATACGGTGCGGGGAGCGCGTACGGAAAAGATTCTCCGTTTCGGGATGGACCGGTGCCCCAGCTACGGAATCCTGGCCGGGGTAGCCCCGGATCGGATCCGGCGGATTATCACCGGCCTGCAGGGAAGGGGTTGCCTGGTGGTGACGGGAGACCGATACGCCCTGGTGGGGCCGGGGCCGAAGGCCGGAGCCGTTTTGAACGGAGAAGAGCGGATCTTGATGAAGCTGCCCCAGGAAGAGGTTAAGGCGAAAAAGACAAAGGCGAAAAAGGCGGCGGGAGCCCTGGAAGGGGCGGACGCCTCCCTCTTTGAGCGGCTCAGAGCCCTGCGGCTGGAAATCGCCCGCGCCGAGGGGGTGCCGCCCTATTTTGTCTTTTCCGATAAAACCCTGGCCCATATGTGCATCGTCCGGCCGCACAGCAAAGAAGAAATGCTGACGGTATCGGGGGTGGGCGCTTATAAATATGAAAAATACGGAGAGAAATTCTTGGACTGCATACGCCGGGAGACCGGCGCGCCGGAGAGGAGAAAGAGATGAGGCAGGAGAGGGAAAACGGGCAGACGCAGAGCGCGGCAGCGCAGGATGCAGGCGACAGCCGCAGGCCTGCGGGTGCTCTGCGGGTGCGGGAGGCGCTCATGGCTCTGCAGGATTTAAAATACAGGGATTTTCAGAGCGCACTGGTTCCGAATATAGAGCCGGAGACGGTGATCGGCGTGCGGATGCCGGAGCTTCGCCGCCTGGCGGGGAAACTTTCCGGCAGCCGGGAGGCGGAGGAGTTTCTTTCCGACCTGCCCCATGCCTTCTACGACGAAAACGTGCTCCACGGCAAGCTGATCGAGAAAATCCGGGATTACGACCGGTGTATGGCGGCGGTGGAGGCCTTTCTTCCTTATATAGATAACTGGGCCGTTTGCGATACGATGTCGCCCCGTGTTTTTAGCCGTCATCGCCCGGAGCTTTTGGAAAAAATTCGTGGCTGGATGGACAGCGGGCAGCCCTACACCGTTCGCTTTGCCATCGGGATGCTGCAGACCCATTTTCTGGAGGAGGATTTTTTACCGGAGCAGATGGACTGGGTGGCTGCGGTGCGTTCCGAGGAATACTATGTCAATATGATGCGGGCCTGGTATTTTGCCACGGCCCTGGCAAAGCAGTATGAGGCCGCTTTTGCGGTGATCCGGGACGGGAGGCTGGATCTCTGGACCCATAACAAGGCCATCCAAAAAGCGGTGGAGAGCCGGCGCATCACCGACGGACAAAAGACGGAACTAAGGGCGCTGCGGCGGAAATAACGGGACGCGAAATAGACTTCGTGCGGCGGAAATGACCTGTTGCGCTCCGGCGTTCTTTATGTTATAATGAGCAATAATAAAGCCTCACGCCGCAAGCGGGGCTTTCACTGAGGCGGTCCGTGGGATGCGGAGCGCATATGAGGAAGGAGAATAGAAAATGAAAAAGATCAAGACCTTGACGGCCAATACGTTAAAGAACACGATGAAGAAGGGCGGCTGCGGCGAGTGCCAGACCTCCTGCCAGTCTGCCTGCAAGACCTCCTGCACGGTAGGCAATCAGAGCTGCGAGAACGCGAATCGGTAAGCAGAGCAGGATTCGATCATACGTATATTTAGTAGGGGACACGGTGCTACCAGCCCGTGTCCCTAAGCTTTGAAAGGGGTAGGTAAGTGATTCACCAGTACAAAAACAATGGCTATAATATTGTGATGGATATAGCCAGCGGTTCCGTGCATGTGGTGGACGATGTGGTTTACGATGCCATCGCTATGTACGAGGACCATACGAAAGAGGAAATAATGGCCGCCCTGACTCCGGTTTACGGTGCGGAGGAGATAGAGGAGGCCCTGAATGAGATACAGGAACTGATCGATCAGGAGATGCTTTTCACCGAGGACGAGTATCAGCAGTACGTGACGGATTTTAAGAAGAGAAAGACCGTCGTCAAGGCTCTCTGCCTGCATGTGGCCCATGACTGCAATCTGGCCTGCAAGTACTGCTTTGCCGAGGAGGGAGAGTATCACGGCCGCCGGGCTCTGATGAGCCTGGAGGTAGGGAAGAAAGCCCTGGACTTCTTGATTGAAAATTCGGGGAACCGGGTCAATCTGGAGGTCGACTTCTTTGGCGGCGAGCCGTTAATGAATTGGGATGTGGTAAAGGAGCTGGTCGCCTACGGCCGTTCGCGGGAAGCGGAATGCAATAAGAAGTTCCGCTTTACAATCACCACTAACGGCGTTCTTTTAAACGATGAAATCATGGATTTCTGCAACCGGGAGATGGCCAACGTAGTTCTGTCCCTGGACGGCCGGCCCGAGGTCAACGACCGAATGCGCCCCTTCCGCAACGGAAAGGGCAGCTATGAGGTGATCGTCCCGAAATTCCAGAAGTTTGCAAAGAGCCGCCAGGGCCAGTATTATGTCCGGGGCACCTTCACCCACAATAATCTGGATTTTGCTTCCGACGTCCTCCATTTCGCCGATCTGGGCTTCGATCAGATTTCCATTGAGCCGGTGGTTTCCGCCCCTTCGGAGCCTTACGCCATCCGCGAGGAGGATCTGCCGCAGATTCTGGCGGAATATGACAGGCTGGCCGTGGAGTATATTAAGAGAAAGAAGGAAGGAAGAGGCTTTAATTTCTTCCACTTTATGATTGATTTGAGCCAGGGGCCCTGCGTGGCCAAGCGTCTGGCCGGCTGCGGTTCCGGAACCGAGTATCTGGCGGTTACGCCCTGGGGCGATTTCTACCCCTGCCATCAGTTTGTCGGCGAGGAAGAGTTTCTGCTGGGCAATGTATACGATGGGATTACAAACACAGAGGTTCGCGACGAGTTCAAGCTCTGCAATGTCTACGCCAAGGACAAATGCCGTAATTGCTTCGCCCGCTTCTACTGCTCCGGCGGCTGCGCGGCCAACTCCTACCATTTCCATGGGACGATCACCGACGCCTATGATATCGGCTGCGAGATGCAGAAAAAGAGAATTGAGTGCGCGATTATGATTAAGGCGGCCCTGGCAGATCAAGATTGATGAAGAAAAGGGTTGAATTTGGTACCGTTTATGTATAGAATAATAAATATTGATGGAAGAGCAAAGAGAGCGGAATTTACCACCGTTCACGGGACCGTGCAGACGCCGGTGTTTATGAACGTGGGAACGGCGGCGGCCATCAAGGGAGCCGTCTCCACCGAGGATTTGGAGCGGATTGGGACGCAGATTGAGCTGTCCAATACCTATCATCTCCATGTCCGCCCCGGCGATGAGATTGTCAAGAAGCTGGGAGGCCTGCATCGCTTCATGTCCTGGAATCGTCCGATTCTGACGGACTCCGGCGGCTTTCAGGTGTTTTCCCTGGCCACATTGCGCAAGATTCGGGAAGAGGGAGTCACCTTCAATTCCCATGTGGATGGGAGGCGGATCTTTATGGGGCCGGAGGAGAGCATGCAGATTCAGTCCAACCTGGGCTCCACCATCGCAATGGCTTTTGACGAGTGCGCCCCCTATCCGTCCACACGGGAATATATGCAAAACAGTGTGGACCGCACCTATCGGTGGCTGGAGCGCTGCAAGAAGGAGATGGCCAGGCTCAACAGCCTGCCGGATACGGTGAATCCCCACCAGCTGCTTTTTGGCATCAACCAGGGCGGCACCTATATCGATATCCGCATCGAGCATGCGAAGCGGATCCGGGAGCTTAATCTGGACGGCTATGCGGTGGGAGGCCTGGCGGTCGGGGAGACCCATGAGCAGATGTATCATGTCCTCGACGAGGTGGTTCCGTATCTGCCGCAGGATAAGCCGGTGTATCTGATGGGCGTGGGCACGCCCGCCAATATTCTGGAGGCGGTGGACCGAGGCGTTGACTTTTTCGACTGCGTCTACCCGTCCCGCAACGGCCGCCACGGCCATGTGTATACCAACGAGGGCAAGAAGAACCTCTTTAATGCCAAGTATCAGCTGGACGACCGGCCCATCGAGGAGGGCTGCGGCTGCCCGGCCTGCAAACGCTACAGCAGGGCTTATATCCGCCACCTGTTAAAGGCGGGAGAGATGCTGGGAATGCGGCTCTGCGTCCTGCACAATCTGTATTTCTACAATACAATGATGACGGAAATCCGCCAGGCAATCGAGGAGAACCGTTATCAGGAATATAAAAAACAAAAACTTGCTGGAATACAGCAGGAAAAGTAAAAACAGGAGGAGAAACAAGATGAATGCAATTTTACTGGAGAGCACCGGGATAAGCTGGGGAGTCATTCTCGTCTATATTATCTTCATCGTTGGCTTGTTCTGGCTGATGGGCCGTCCGCAGAAGAAGGAGAGAAAGCGTCTGGAGGCGCTGCTTGCGTCCCTGGCTGTGGGCGATACGGTACGGACCACCAGCGGCTTCTACGGCGTGGTGATCGATATCACCGATGATATGGTTATCGTGGAGTTCGGCAACAACAAGAACTGCAGAATTCCCATGGACAAGGCAGCCATCGTAGACGTGGAAAAACCGGAACAGGAATAACCGGAATAGAAATAACCTTGACAAGATAGCCGCTTACCCCTTTTTTCGTAAGCGGCTGTTTTATAACCGGAACGCATTCGTGTGATAGCACTTTAATGTGCGAACAAGCAATGCGTCCGCTGTCACTGTGAGGCGTGCATAAAAGAGGGGAGAGTGTAAAATGCCCAGAGTCTACAATTTTTCAGCGGGACCGGCCGTACTGCCGGAGGAGGTGCTGCGCGAGGCAGCCGAAGAGATGCTCGACTACCGCGGCTGCGGGATGTCGGTGATGGAGATCAGCCACAGATCTTCGGTATTTGACGAGATCATCGGGGAGGCGGAGAAGGATCTGCGGGAATTGTTAGGAGTTCCTTCTAATTATAAGGTGCTGTTCCTGCAGGGAGGGGCCTATACCCAGTTTGCCGCGGTTCCGATGAATCTGATGAAAAACCGGGTGGCCGACTACATTGTCACCGGCCAGTGGGCGAAGAAAGCCTGGAAGGAGGCGGCCCGCTACGGCAAGGCCAACTGCATCGCATCCAGCGAGGATAAGACCTTTTCTTATATCCCCGACTGCTCGGACCTGCCGGTGAGTCCCGATGCGGACTATGTCTACATCTGCGAGAACAATACGATCTACGGCACCAAGTTTAAGACCCTGCCGAATACCAAGGGAAAAGATCTGGTGGCCGACGTGTCCTCCTGTTTCCTTTCGGAGCCGGCGGATGTGAGCCGTTACGGGATTATGTTTGGCGGAGCGCAGAAAAACATCGGCCCGGCCGGCGTGGTGATTGTGATCATTCGGGAGGATCTGGTCCGCGAGGATGTGCTGCCCGGTACTCCGACGATGCTGACCTACAAGACCCAGGCCGATGCGGGCTCCCTGTTCAATACCCCGCCGGTCTACGGAATCTACATCTGCGGCAAGGTGTTCAAATGGCTGAAGGCCCAGGGAGGGCTGGCGGCGATGAAAACACGCAACGAGGAGAAGGCGGCCCTGCTCTACGGCTTCCTGGATCAGAGCAGGCTGTTTAAGGGAACGGTGGAAAAGAAGGACCGTTCGCTGATGAACGTTCCCTTCGTCACCGGCGATAAGGAACTGGACGCCCTCTTTGTCCGGGAGGCGGAGGCGTCCGGCCTGGTCAATCTGAAAGGCCACCGGACCGTAGGCGGGATGCGGGCCAGCATCTACAATGCGATGCCCCGTGCGGGGGTGGAGGCCCTGGTCGATTTTATGACGGAATTTGAGAGCAGGCATCCGGCCGGCTGACGAAAAGGAGGAGCAAAAAATGAGAAAAATCCATTGCATGAACCCGATTTCCCCCAAAGGTCTGGCTCTTTTGACCGGGGATTACGAACTGACCGGAGAATTGGCCGAGGCCGAAGGAATCCTGGTGCGAAGCGCCGATATGCATAACTGCGAACTGCCGGAGGGACTGGCGGCGGTGGCCAGGGCCGGGGCCGGCGTCAACAACATTCCCTGTGATGCGCTTGCGAAGAAGGGAATCCCGGTATTCAACACGCCGGGGGCCAATGCCAACGGCGTCAAGGAGTTGGTGTTGGCGGCCCTGATCCTGGCCTCCCGCGATATTGTCGGCGGCATTGCCTGGGCGAAGGGCCTCACCGGGGAGAATATCGCCGGCCAGGTGGAGAAAGGGAAAAAGAAGTTCGCCGGCCAGGAGATCCGGGGCAAGTCCCTGGGCGTCATCGGCCTGGGAGCCATAGGGGTGGAGGTGGCTAACGCGGCCGCCGATCTGGGGATGAAGGTCCTGGGCTACGACCCCTTCCTGTCGGTGACGGGGGCCCTGCATATGTCCACCTTCATCCAGTATACCCAGAACCTTGACGAGGTTCTGTCCGGCTGCGACTATCTGACCATCCATGTGCCCCTGCTTGACAGTACCCGCGATTTCTTCAATGCACAGACCATCGGCAAGATGAAGGACGGGGTGCGGGTGCTGAACTTCGCCCGCAATGAGCTGACGGACAACGCCGCCATGGCCGAGGCCCTGGAATTCGGCAAGGTCAGCTGCTACGTCTGCGATTTTGCCAATGAGAAGACCCTGGCGATGAAGAACTGCATCGCCATGCCCCATCTGGGGGCCTCCACCGAGGAATCGGAGGACAACTGCGCGGTGATGGCGGTGAATGAGCTGATGGATTATCTGGAAAACGGAAATATCCGCAATTCGGTCAATCTGCCGGACTGCGATCTGGGTGAGAAGGCGCCGGGGCAGAAGCGGATTGCCATCTTCCACCGCAATATCCCCAATATGATCGGCCAGGTCACCTCAGCAGTGGCTTCCTGCGGGATCAATATCTCCCATATGGCCAATAAGAGCCGCAGTGAGCTGGCCTATACGATGCTGGATGTGGAGACGGAGGACGCTTCCGGCGTCCGGGAACTGCTGGGACAGATTCCGGATGTGATCAAAATACGGATTTTAGACTGAGGAGAACGGACATGGCGAATGTAAAACCTTTTCTGTGTGTCAGGCCTGCGAAGGACAAGGCCGCCCGGGTGGCGGCCCTGCCCTACGACGTGTACAGCGAGGAAGAGGCGCGGAAAGAGACGGAGAGGGAGCCTCTGACCTTCCTGCGCATCGATCGGGCGGAGACGCAGTTCCCGGCGGGGACCTCTGCCGGGGACCCGCAGGTTTATCAGAAGGCGGCCGCCCTTCTGAATGGGGCGATAGCCGACGGAACCTTTGTGGAGGATAAGGAGCCCTGTTTCTACCTATATGAATTGACCTGGGAGGGCAGGAGCCAGACCGGCGTGGCAGGCTGCGTTTCGGTGGACGACTACCTGAAGGGGACGGTGCGCCGCCATGAGAACACCCGGACCGAAAAGGAGGAGGACCGGGTGTCCCATGTGCGGGAATGCCAGGCCCAGACAGGGCCGATCTTCATGGCCTGCGATACCTGCCCTCCCCTGCGGGAGGCCATGGGCCGAATCAAGGAGGAAGAGGAGGCCCTCTACGACTTTACCTCCCCCGACGGCGTCCGCCACAGGGTCTGGCGGGCGGGGGGCGAGGCCAGGACGAAAGAGCTGCAGGCGATCCTGCGGGGCATTCCCGCCCTCTACATAGCGGACGGCCATCACCGGGCCGCCTCGGCGGTGCGGGTGGCGGAGAGCCTGCGGGCCGAACACCCGGATTACACGGGAGAGGAAGAGTATAATTATTTCCTGTCGGTGATTTTTGGCCGGGAGGATCTGCAGATCCTGCCCTATAACCGGGTGGTGCGGGATTTAAACGGGCTGACGCCGGGAGAATTCCTGTGCCGGCTGGAGGAAAAATTTCAGATCACGGGCTGCGGCGCCCTGCAGGTGAGTCCGCAGCAAAAGGGAGAGCTGGGCCTGTATCTTGCGGGAAGCTGGTATCATCTGCGGGTGCGGGAGGAGCTGCGAAGTTCCGACCCGGTGGACGGCCTGGACGTTTCCTATCTGCAGCAGGAGGTTTTGACCCCGATTCTGGGAATCGGAGACCCTCGCACCGATCAGAGAATCGATTTCGTTGGCGGTATACGGGGACTTGACGAGCTGGAGAGGCGCTGCCAAAACGACATGGCGGCGGCATTCAGCCTATATGCCACATCCATGGAGGAGCTCTTTACCGTGGCGGACGCCGGGCGGATGATGCCGCCCAAATCCACCTGGTTCGAGCCGAAGCTGCGCAGCGGCCTTTTTATCCATCGGATCTAGGTCAGGCGGAGCGGAGAAAAAGTGCATAAGATAACAGATGGAGGCATATAAGTGAAAAAGAGTGAAGAAAAATGGACTCTGCAGAACAAAAAAGCAGATTTCAGAGGGCTGGCCGAGAAACTCGGCGTCAGCCCTCTGCTTGTGAAACTGGCGGTGAACCGGGGCTATCGCACCGAAGAGGAGATCCGCCTTTTCTTTTATGGGACCAGGGAGGACATGCATGAGCCGGAGCTGTTAAAGGATGCGTCCCTGGCGGCGGACGAGATTCTGTCCTGCATCCGGGCGGGGGGCCTTATAGGGATCGCCTCGGACTTCGATGTGGACGGAATCTTTTCGGCCCTGATCCTCTATAAGGGGATTCGGCGGCTGGGAGGACAGGCTAAGATTTACACGCCGGACCGGGTTGCGGAGGGCTACGGCCTGAACCTGCGCATTGTCTCCGAGGCGGATGCGGACGGGGTAAGGCTGCTTTTGACCTGCGACAACGGGATCGCCGCCCCGGAGCCGGTGGCCCGCGCGATGGAACTGGGAATGACCGTGGTGGTGACGGACCACCATGAGGTGCCCTTTAGCGAGAGAGGGGACGGCAGCCGGGAGTACCATCTCCCCCCTGCCAGGGCAGTGGTAAATCCCAGGCGGACGGACTGCCCCTATCCCTTTAAGGGGCTCTGCGGGGCCGGCGTCACTTACAAGCTGATGGAGCTTCTCTACCGCCGCGCCGGGATAGATGCCGGGGAACTGGACGAGTTTCTCTCCTACGCCGCCGTCGCCACCGTCGCGGATGTGATGGATTTAAACGGGGAAAACCGGATTATTGTCAAATATGGGCTGGCCATTTTAAAGCGGACCGAAAACCAGGGGCTGCGGGCCCTGATGGCCGTCGCTGGCGTGGATCCGGAGGCTCTGTCCGCCTATCATATCGGCTTTATCCTGGGACCCTGCTTTAATGCGGCGGGGAGGCTGGCCACCGTAAAGATGGCCTTTGGCCTGCTTTTGGCCGAATCGATGGAGGAGGCCCTGCCGGCCGCCCTGGAACTAAAAACCTTAAACGACAGCCGCAAGGAGATGACCGCAAAGGGGGTGGAGCAGGCCAGGGCCAAGATCGAGAAGGAGGAGCTCTACCGCCAGCCGGTGATCGTCGTCTACCTGCCGGACTGTCATGAGAGCCTGGCCGGGATCATCGCCGGCCGGATCCGCGAGCTCTATCATCATCCGGTCTATGTGATCGTGGATGCGCAGACCGGGCTGAAAGGCTCCGGCAGATCCATCGAGGCCTATTCGATGTTCGAGCGGCTGCAAAAATGCGGCGATCTGCTGGACCGTTTCGGCGGCCACCCGATGGCGGCCGGCCTTTCTCTGCCGGAAAAGAACCTGGCAGAATTCATCCGGCGGGTGAATACGGATACCGGCCTTCAGGAAGAGGACTTCCGGCCGGTGGTACGCATCGACGCCGTCGTTCCTCTGGAGATGCTGTCCGAGGAAGGAATCCGTCAGATGGAGCTTTTGGCTCCCTTTGGGAAGGGGAATCCCCGCCCTCTGTTTGCCGAGCAGCATTTCCGCGTTCTGTCGGCCAAGATTCTGGGGAAAAACCGGAACGTGCTGAAGATGCTGGTGGAAAACCGGACCGGCCATCGCATCGACGCAATGTATTTCGGGGATATCGAGGCCTTCGATGCTTATGTGGAAGAAGAGTACGGCAAGGACGCCCTGGAGGCGGTCTATCAGGGGAGGCCGAACCCGGTGGACTTAGGCTTTGTCTATTATCCTTCGGTCAATGAATTCCGGGGGCGAAAGACCCTGCAGATCGTGGCGGAGCATTACTGCCGGATCAAAGGCTAGCGCATCCGCCGCAAAAAGCTCCGCTGCAAAAAGGCCGGCCCCGCCGCTTTAATACTTGCGGGGCGGCAAAAATCTGGTTATAATGATGTTGGGCCAAAAGGTGTTTTGCCCCTATGATACCCTACGCGCTTTGCGGCGGACAGGCCGCATGACGGCGCTGGAATGGAGGATTTCTTTGATGAAAAAGTTGGAAGAGTACGTCAGAAGCATTCCGGATTTTCCGGAGAAGGGAATTATTTTCCGCGATGTGACCAGTGTGCTGCAGGATGCGGACGGACTGAAGCTGGCCATCGACGGCATTCAGGCGCAGCTGGAAGACGCGGATTTTGACGTGGTGGTCGGACCGGAATCCCGCGGCTTTATTTTCGGCGTTCCGGTGGCTTATAACCTGCACAAGGCTTTCGTGCCGGTGCGCAAGAAGGGGAAGCTCCCCTGCGAAACCGTATCCATGGAGTATGACCTGGAGTACGGCAGCGCCGTAATTGAAATGCATAAGGATTCGATCAAGCCGGGCCAGAAGGTGGTCATCGTCGACGACCTGATTGCCACCGGCGGAACCATCGAGGCGATCACCAAGCTGGTGGAGAGCCTGGGCGGCGAAGTGGTGCGCATCTGCTTTTTGATGGAGCTGGCCGGCCTTAAAGGGAGAGAAAAGCTGAAAAAGTATGATGTGAGAAGCGTCATCTGCTACGAGGGACACTGAAGGACATGATTACCAGCGTCTCCAATGAACGGGTAAAAAATGTGATGCTGCTGCAAAAAAAAGCCAGGGCCCGCAGGGAGCAGGACTGCTTTGTGGTGGAGGGAGCGCGGATGGCAGGGGAGGCCGAGCCGGACCGGGTGCTGGAGGCCTTTGCCTCGGAGAGCTTTCGCCGGAAACCGGAAAACGAGGCCCTCTGCGAAAGGCTGCGTGCCCAGCCGGTGTCGGACCGGGTGCTGGAGGCCATGTCCGACACCCAGACGCCCCAGGGGATTATCGCGGTTATCCGCCGCCGGGAGGCCTCGGTGGAGCAGATTCTGGAGAGCCCGGCCCCTCTCATTCTCCTGCTGGAGCGGCTGCAGGATCCGGGCAACCTGGGGACGATCATCCGCACCGGCGAGGGAGCGGGAGTGAGCGGCGTCCTGCTGTCGGAGGATACGGTGGACATTTATAATCCCAAGGTGATCCGCTCGACAATGGGCTCCCTTTACCGGGTGCCCTTCGCCTATCTGCCGGACCTGGGACAGGCGGCGCAGGAACTGAAAAAACGAGGCGTGCGCCTGTATGCGGCTCATCTGAAAGGGCAGGCCTGCTACGACCGGGAGGATTACCGGGGGGCGAGCGCTTTTATGATCGGCAACGAGGGGGCGGGCTTAAGCGACGGGCTGACCGCCCTGGCCGACCGCCTGGTTCGCATTCCGATGCAGGGCCAGGTGGAATCTCTCAACGCCGCTGTGTCAGCTGCGATTCTGATGTACGAAGCCGCAAGGCAGAGAAGAGGATCCGGAGTTCTCCATGAGAAATGAGGAGGACTCCGGATTTTTTTGCGCGATACAAGCGAAGCGGAGCAGAAGACCAGTAAACGGCAGGGAAGGAATCTGCCGCTGGATGGGGCCGTTCCCTCTGCCGGAACGCTGTAAAAACGGGGCGAAAAAACGGGAAAAGTGGTGGGAACCCCCTTAAAATACCTCTGAATGGATGGGTAAGTGGGGCAAAAATGGTTTTCTATTCCACAAGGGGTTGACAAGGCCATAAATATCTGCTACACTAAAAGCCGTAATAAACGCGTAATAATTTTGTAATAAGTGGAATAAAGTGTTAACATCTCTCATTTTGAGGTTATAAAATATCAGACAACGAAATAAGGAGATTATGATGAAAGCTAAGAAAAAAGTTGCAGTCGTCTGCCTGAGCATCGGCGCTGTACTGCTGCTTCTGACGGCCTTCTCAGGTGTTAATGCTTGGAACCAGGAAGGAGATACGGGCAGTACCGGCCAGGCAGAAGAGAGTCTGACAGCCGAAGAAGCGGCTGCCGGGAACCAGGACGTGACAGAACCAGGAATTCAGCTTATGTCGCTGGAGGAAGAAGCCGCTGAAGAGACGACGGCTGCTCAGGCGGAGGAGACCTCCGCAGAGACGACGGCCGCCCAGACAGGGGAGACCGCCGAGGAGACGACGGCCGCCCAGGCGGAGGAGACCGCTGCGGAGACGGCGGACGCCCAGACGGAAACGTCTGCGCAGGAGCCTGCCGCTGACGAAACTACCGCCGCCCCGGAGGAAATAGTCGAGGACGCTGCCGCTGCCCCGGAGGGTGAAACTGCCTCTGACGAGAGCAGCGCTCTGGAGCAGGCCGAGATCGATTATTTTGAAGGGCAGTTCATGGTGACGGTGACCGGCAACACGGCGCTGAACGTCCGAGAGGAGCCCAGCACGGAGAGCCCCTGGGTCGGCAAGATGTATGCCGGCAGCGGCGGCTATATCCTGGAGGAAGGCGACGGCTGGACGAAGATTGAGTCGGGTTCCGTTACCGGCTGGGTCAGCAACGATTATATCCTGACCGGGGACGCCGGCCGGGAGAAGGCCCTGGAGGACAGCGAGCTGGTAATCGAGGTGCTTTCGGATGCGCTGAAGGTGCGTTCGGCCCCCACTACTGCCGAGGAGAATAAGCTGCGCGCCATTTACGGAGGGGAGACCTATCCGGTGGTATCTGTGGATAACGGCTGGGTGGAGATCGAATATTCCGAGGAAAAGACCGGCTGGGTGGCGGCGGATTATGTGGAAATCCGCTACAGCTATGAAGTGGCCATGTCGAAAGAGGAGATAGAGGAGGCCGAGGCGGCCAGAAAGCACAAGGATGTGGCGACGACCACGCGCTCCAGCCACGCGGCGTCCTATGACGAGACGACTCTTCTCGCCTGCCTGATCCAGTGCGAGTCGGGCAGCTATGAGGGGCAGCTGGCTGTGGCCAATGTGATTTTGAACCGGGTCAATAGCTCCAAGTTCCCCAATACGATCACCGAGGTGATCTACGCGGCCGGCCAGTTCAGCCCGGTTAGAAGCGGCAGCCTGGACGCCCGCCTGGCGAAGGGACCTTCGTCCACTGCTTTGCAGGCGGCGACGGATGCGCTGAACGGGACAAACAATATCGGCGATTACCTGTATTTCCGTTCGGCCAGTTCGGCAGACACCTCCAGTTACTCGTCCTACACAATCGTGGCGGGCAACTGCTTTTACAACAAGTGATGAAGCGAAGGACGCAGACAAACCGGCGGGCCGGGGCAGAGGAAAAATCTTTGCCCCGGCCCG
Source organism: uncultured Lachnospiraceae bacterium (assembly GCA_944383835.1). Lineage (GTDB taxonomy): Bacteria > Bacillota > Clostridia > Lachnospirales > Lachnospiraceae > RGIG7193. The sequence goes on from CALWRE010000146.1 coordinate 17,094, forward strand.
TTTGCTGCGGTGCGCTCGGCCGGGAACCTTTACGTTTTTATGACGACGGGAAAATTATCTTGTATTATCCGCTGAAATCGGTTAGAATAAACAAGAAAGAAGGGAGGCTTGCGGGAATGGATTCGATTTACTG